>NZ_MLYN01000068.1:0-29137 GCF_001866675.1 Streptomyces sp. MUSC 14 | reverse complement strand
CGTGGCGAGGGCGGCCGTGGCGAGGGCGGCGAGGGCGGCGGCTGGGACGACTGATCGGACGGCGGCAGCACAGATGAGGCCCCGGCCCGCCGCAATCGGGCCGGGGACCCCGATCCCCACCATTGTCCGACAATCCGCACGCCGTACACGCACCACCGGGTCCGGGCACCAGGCGTCACACCCTGGTGCCCGGACTCGCGCCCACCCTCCCGTACCCCGGCTCACCTGGGCGTTTCCACGCCGGTCGGCCTCACGCCGGCCCATCCGGCCGCCCCCTCGCCACCCGATTCCCGCCCGGCGTTTCCCCTGCCCCCGAACGAGTGAGACCAGGTACGGACCGGCGCAGCCGGCTCGTCCGTCCGGGTGGTCAGTCCAGCCCGTGGTCGCGGGCGTAGCGGATGGCCGCGACGCGGTCGCGCGAGGCGGTCTTGGTGAAGATCCGGTTGATGTGGGTCTTCACGGTGTTGCCGCTGAGGAAGAGCGTGTCGGCGATCTCGGTGTTGGTCATGCCCCGCGCCATCAGCGTGAGGATCTCCGCCTCCCGGCGTGTGAGTCCGTGCGGCAGCTCCCGCTCGGCGGCGTCCGGCCGCGCGGGCGGGCCGGGGTGGTGCGCGGCCGCGGCGAGCAGCGTGGCGTGCACCTTGGGGTCGAGGACGGAGAGCCCCGCGACGGCACTGTGCAGGGTGCGGGCGATGTGCAGGCGGTCCGCGTCCTTGGTGAGGTAGGCGCGGGCCCCGGCCCTGAGCGTCTCCAGCACGGAGGTGTCGTCGGCGTAGGTGGTCAGCACGACGACGGCGACTTCGGGGTGCTCGGCGGTGAGCCGGCGGGTGGTCTCGGTGCCGTCGAGCACCGGCATGTGCAGATCGAGCAGGATCGCGTCCGGGTGGTGCTCGGCGACCCGGTCGAGCGCCTGACGGCCGTCGGACGCGGAAGCGACGATGTCGATGTCCGGCAGCAGGCCGAGCATGAGGACCAGCCCCTCGCGGACGGTTGCCTGGTCGTCGGCGACGACCACCCGCAGCGGCCGCTCGGCGGGGGTGCTCATCGCGGCACCTCGGCGCGCACGCGCCACCGTCCGTCGCGCACTCCCGCGTCGAGGGTCCCGCCGAGCAGCAGGAGGCGCTCGCGCATGCCGGTGAGGCCGTAGCCGCCGTCGACGGTGGCGAACTCCGGCCGGTCGCCGGTGCGCCCGGGGTCCGGCCGGGCGAGGGGGTTGTCGACGGTGAGACTCACGTGATCGTCCTGGTAGGTCAGGGTGACCTCCACGGGTTGCGCGGGGGCGTGTTTGGCGGCGTTGGTCAGGGCTTCCTGCGCGGTGCGGAAGAGGGGCAGTGCCTGGTCCGGGGAGAGCGGCGTGGGCTCGCCCCGGACGCTCAGCCGTACCGCGCCGCCGTGCCGCTGCCGGTGGATGTCCGCGGCGGTGGCCAGTTCCTCGTCGAGCGGTGCGATGTCGGCGCGCAGGGCGTGCACCGCGCGGCGGGTCTCGGTGAGCCCGTCGGCGGTCAGCCGCCTGGCCTCCGCGAGTACGGTGACGGCCCGGTCGATGTCCTGATGGTCCGTCAACAGAGCGCCGGCGGCCTGGATCTGGATGCTCAGCGCGCCGAGCGAATGGGCCAGGACGTCATGGATCTCGCGGGCGATCCGGGTGCGTTCGTCCAGGACGGCGACCCGGCGCTGCTCGGCGCGGAGCAGTTCGGTCTGGGCGAGCAGGGCGGCCGACTGCTCGGCGCGCACCCGGTAGGCGCGCCGGTTGTGACTGGCGATCAGCACCATCACCACCAGCATCGGATAGCCCAGTGCGAGCCCGTCGCTCGCCCGGGCGACCAGGACCCCGGTCTCGATGGCCACCACCGTGCACCCCGCCACCGCCCAGCCCACCGGAAGACGCGACTCGGTGCCCAGGTCCATGATGAGCATCAGCGAGATCGCCACGAGTGCTCCGGTGTGCGCGAAGGCGCCGGCGTAACCGCAGACGACGGCGGCGACGGCGAAGAGGCCCTGCATCCGCGGCATCTGCCCGGCGGGGCGCTCGCCGAAGGCGTCGGTGAGCCCCCACAGCAGCATGGCCAGGCCACCGATCGCGTACGCGGCCACGGCCCGGGCCGTCACCCCGGGCCCGGGGCCCGTGAACGCCACCACGCCGACGAACACGTACGCGCCGCTCCGCAAAAGCCATGACACCGTACGCAGCACATGCGCAGGATACCGATGCGACGGCCGTACGGCGGTTTCCCGGCAGTTCGCCTCCTGACGGACCGCGCGGCGCGCTCCCTGACCGGTCATCGCCGGCTCCGGCGGCGGGCCCGGTCGCGGTGCCGGTCCCGGTCGTGCGGGACACCTCGCTCCGACCGGGTGCAGGAGCGCGTCGTACCCGTGTGCGCGGGCCGGTGCGCACCGTCGGTGGCGGGCGGTGCACCGGGGTCCCGGCACTGACGGACCGCGCGGCACGGCCCAGGACCGGTCATCGCCGGCTCCGGCGGCGGGCCCGGTCGCGGTGCCGGTCCCGGTCCTGCGGGACACCTCGCTCCGACCGGGTGCAGGAGCGCGTCGTACCCGTGTGCGCGGGCCGGTGCGCACCGTCGGTGGCGGGCGGTGCACCGGCGTCCCGGCACTGACGGACCGCGCGGCGCGCTCCCTGACCGGTCATCGCCGGCTCCGGCGGCGGGCCCGGTCGCGGTGCCGGTCCCGGTCGTGCGGGACACCTCGCTCCGACCGGGTGCAGGAGCGCGTCGTACGCGAGTGCGCGGGCCGGTGCGCACCGTCGGTGGCGGGCGGTGCACCGGCGTCCCGGCCGAACCGGTCCGCCAGGACGGCGTGCACGTCGACGGAGCGGCCGTCCTTCTCCGGAGCGAACGGCACGCCGGAGGCGAGGGCACGCGGCGTGACGACGGCGGCCTGGCCGAGCCGGTTGACCCCCAGCAGGAGCAGGATCGGCGCCGAGGAGCCCGCCACGTGGGCGTGGAGCGCCGTGGCGACGAAGGTCATCACGACCCGTGAGACCACCAGCGCGAGCCACAGCCACAGCCCCCGCACCGGCATACGCGCCCACAACACGCCGTCGCGCGGCCGCAGTTGGATCAGTGCCCCCTGGACGGCCCCGATGCCGGCCGCGATCACCGCGCTGATCACGAGGCAGGCGAGATCGGTCGTCGTCAGGTGGCGGCCGCCCCTGCCGAGGCTGGTGAAACCGATGAGGGCCAGGATCGCGGGCAGCAGGATCAGCCGCTTGGCGCGCAGTGGTTCACCGCTCAGCTGACGCACGATGACGAAGATCACGACACCGATCGCGGCCAGTACGTGCAGGACGTTCACCGCAGAACTCCCCTCGGGGCGCCGGCCGGACCGGATGTCCGCCGGCTCGCGCCGACGCTATGCGGGCCCGCACGGCACCGCGTCACCCCTGGCGGTGACCCGCGGGGTGACTCCGGCGCCCGCCACCGGTACCACCGCACGGCACCGAGGATCACCCCGGGCGTCACCCCCTGCTACGGCGCGCACGACCGCCCCGGACACGAGCCTGGGCGGACCGGCCGCACGCCCCGGCCAGGCCGTCCACCGAGAGAGGCTCGTGCTCCCATGTCCACCCTCACCCAAGCCATGATCATCAACGGTGCGGTCCTGATCGCCGTCCTGGAGGCGGACCTCGGCCCCCACCGCAGGATCGGCAGGCTGCGTATCCTGCGGCCGGCGCTGACGGCCGGCGCGATCGTCCCGCTCTTCGTCAAGAGCCCGGCCACGCACGGCTTCGGCCTGGCGCTCGAAGTCACCGCCGCCCTCGCGGGGTTGCTCGTCGGCCTGCTGGCGATGGCCTTCACCACCGTCTACCGCAGCCCCGCCACCGGCGGGCCGGTCAGCCGGGCGGGCCTCGCCTACGCGGCGCTGTGGACCGTGGTGGCCGGTGCGCGGGCCGCCTTCTCCTACGGCTCCGCGCACTGGTTCGCCCCACAGCTGGGCCGCTGGATGACCGAGCACCAGGTGACCGCCGACGCCCTCACCGACGCGCTGCTGTTCATGGCCGTCGCGATGACGCTCACCCGCACCCTCGGCCTCGCCGCACGAGCGATGACGGCCGGCCGCCGGACGCTGGGCGCCGCGGCCGAGTAGCGTCCCGCAGCCCGCATCGCGCACCCGGGGCCGGTCCCTCACTCGTCCCGCCCGGTGAGTTCGATCTCGGCCCAGATGGTCTTCCCGCCCGCGTGGTGGCGGGTACCCCACCGTTGGGCGAGCTGGGCGACGAGCAGCAGACCGCGGCCGCCCTCGTCGTAGGTGCGGGCTCGGCGCAGATGCGGGGCGGTGCCGCTGCCGTCGGAGACCTCGCAGATCAGCGCGGTCCGGCGGATCAGCCGCAGCCGGATGGGCGGTTGGCCGTGGCGGATGGCGTTCGTGACGAGTTCGCTCACCACCAGTTCGGCGGTGAACGCCGCATCGCGCAGGCGGCAGGCGTCCAGCCGGGCCGGCACCTGTGCGCGGGCGTGGGCCACCGCCTCCGGATCGCAGGGCAGGTCCCAGGTGGCGACCCGGTCGGTGTCGAGCGCCCGGGTCCGCGCGACGAGCAGGGCGACGTCGTCCTCCGGCCGCGCGGGCAGCGGGACCGTGCCCGCGGTGGACGGCCTCGGCTCGACTCCGCGGGCTGCGCGGAGCGGCACAGGGAGTCGAGCAGGTCGACGGCGACGAAGTCGGCGAGCCGGCCCACCGTCACGTCGGCCATTTCCTGGGCCGTGCGCATCACGTCCAGGGTGTGCCCACTCGCGCGCTGACGTCGTTCAGCAGCGCGAGCCGCTCCCGGGCCAGATGCTGCTCGGTGACGTCGAGGGCGGACACCTCCGGGTGCCGTACCTGCCCCGCCGGAGTGGTGGGCGGGTACGCGGTGACGGACCAGACCTTCTCGGGTCCGTCCGGCCGGGTTCTGCCCCGGACATGGAACTGCTCCGCCGCGCCCGTCGCGAGCACGCGGCCCATGCCGTCCTCGACCCGGTGGCAGAGGTGGGGCGGCAGGATGTCGGTGACGCGCCGGCCGCGCATCCGCTCCTCGCTCAGTCCGAGTTCCCGTACGGCACCGGCGCTCGCCCGTACGGCCCGCAGCTCGGAGTCGTACAGCAGCACGGGCAGCCGGCACCGGGCGAACACCTCGTCGGCCGTCACCAGGTCCGGCGGGGACTGCTCCGGGGGCGTCACCACGAGGAGCCGCTGGGCGCGGCCGGTGCGGTCGGCCGACGGACAGGCCCGCACGCTCGCGTGCACCGGCCGGCCGTCCCGGTGCCGGAGCAGGGCCGTCGTACGTACCGGGCCTGTTCAGGGCCGCGAGGCCGTCGCCGCGGCCCGCCTCGGAGGCGATCAGGCGGGTGAGGGGGGTCCGACGGCCGCGGCGCGGGAGTAGCCGAGCAGACGCTCGGCGCCCGCGCTCCATCCCGTCGCGACCCCCCGGTCGTCGACGACCGCCGTGGCCGGGTCCGCCGGACCGGGCGGTGCGTCACGGCTCCCGCCGAGGGGGGGGCATCGCACATGCCGGTCACCGCCCGTTCTGCCCGCTCGGACCCCGTGGCCCCGGGCACCGCCGAGGAGGCCGGGCGGGCCCTGCGGCGCCCGTGACGGCCCCTCCCGCCCCGTCGGCCTCCTGGCCTCACCTCTACCGTTCCCATCGTTCTCCCCTCGCCCGTGCGCGTCTCGCCGGGGATCCCCGAAGGTCAGGGAGCCTCGCCCGGCGCGACAGCGCGAGGGCCGACGGCCGGCGGGCACCATGCGAAGAGCTGGATGGTCACGTCGTCCCGCAGCTGGTTGCGCTGGTAGTCGAGGACGGCGTGGATGAGCAGCCGCAGCACCTCGGCCGGGTGCTGGCCCGCGGCGCTGGAGCGGATGATGAAGTCGGTGAACCGGTCGAGGCCGAACTCCGCGCCGTCCGCGTCGCGCGCCTCCACGACCCCGTCGGTGTAGAGCAGGACGCAGTCGCCCGGTTCCAGCACCGTCTCGTGGACCTGCCGGACGGCCGGGGCGAGCGGGCCGGCCAGGCCGATCGGCGGCTGCGGCGGACTGTCCAGCACCCCGGCGAGCACCCGCTCGCCGCGGATCAGCAGCGGCGAGGGGTGCCCGCAGTTGACCCAGCGCAGCACACCTGTCTCGGCGTCGAGCCGGCACAGCACGCCGGTGCAGAAGTGGTCGGGCAGCCAGCGGGCGAGCGCCTGGTCCACGGCGCCGACGACGTCGGCGAGGTCGCCGCCGCCCCGGCGGGCGTTCCGCGCCGCCGCCATGGCGACCGAGGTGCTCAGGCCGGCGGTCAGATCGTGCCCCATGGAGTCGAGGATCATGGTGTGCAGCACGTTCTTGACCACCGAGTGGTCGAAGGCGTCGCCGGCGATGTCGTACGCCGGTTCCAGGACCGCGGTCGACACGCACCTGCGGCTGCCCACGGTGTGAGGGGGCAGAAAGGCCCGCAGCATCTCGGCGGGCAGCCCCATCGACACGGTCCGGGTGCGGGCTGCGAGCCAGTCGCTGTAGGCGCGCTTGGAGGTGATCAGCATCGCGAACAGATGGGACAGCATCCGGCAGCGGCCCATCCGAACCCGGTCGGGCGAGGCGGCCCGCACCGCCAGTACGCCCAGCCGCTCCGCGCCGTCGACCAGGGGCATCCAGACGGTCATGCCGTCGTCGCCGTTGACGACCCGGGGGGAGACCGTGCGGTAGGCCCAGCCGGCCGGCGAGTGGTCCACCGGCAACGGCCGCAAGGCCTCGTCCAGGGGGACGAGCAGTCGTTGTTGCAGGTCGACGAGGTAGATCAGCGCGATGTCCAGGCCGAGCGCCAAGGCACACCGGTGAGCCAGGGCCGGCAGTTCGAAGGGCAGGGCCGACTGCGCCTCGATGATCAGCTTCTCCAGCAGATCCTCGTCGACGGCGGTGCCGGGCCCGGAGAACGCGTGCGGCGGATCCGACACGGTCATCACCCCTTCCGCGCCCAGTCTCACACCGCTTGCGTCCTCTCTCAGGTCAGGCACGCACGATCACGGCGGGCGGTGGCGCGCTGCCGGTGTGCGGCGGTGTCGTCCGTGCGCGTTCGCCCCGCTCGCCCCCTCGCTCCAGGGCACACCCTGGTGGTGCCGACGGCTCATCACACCGACGTCCTCGACACGCCCACCGGGGCCCTGTCCGGGACGTCGGCATCTCCACCCGGCCGACCGGGCGGTCACGGCACCGGGTTCACCGGCGACCCGGCCGTACGGCTCGCCGACGCGCTGACCGACGTGAGGCACCACAGGCGGTGAGCCACCGCACGGGGCCGCTCCCCCGACTCCGGGCACCGGTACCGGCTCAGGCTGCCGAGGCGCATCGTCACCGTGTCTACGGCATGTCCGGGAACCGGCCCCCGGACCGCAGCTCGAACCAGACGCTCTTACCGGTGGCCGTCCGGCTGCTGCCCCAGGCGTCCGCGAGCAGGTCGATCAGTTCCGTGCCGCGGCCGCTCTCGGCGTCCGGGCCGGCGGCGCCGCGCACGGGACCGGTGGACGCGGTGTCCTCGACCTCGCACAACAGCCGGCCCTGACGCAGCCGGAGATTGAGCCTGAGCGGGCCCCGCGTGTGCCGCAGGGCATTGGTGACCAGCTCGCTGACCAGCAGCTCCGCCGTGTCGGCGAGGTCGCTCACCGCCCAGTCGCCCAGCTGCGCGGTCACCAGCCGCCGGGCTCGGCCCGCCGAGAGCGGTTCCCGTGGCAACGGCCAGGAGGCGTCCCAGGCGGTGGGCAGACCACGGGGAGCGTCCAGCGGACGCAGCGGCGCCAGCGTGCGGGACCACATGGCCCACTGCCTCGCGAACCACGACGGTGCGGCACGGCGGGACAACCCGCTCTCCCGGTGACGGGCGAGGGTACGGCCGACGGGACGGCCGACGATGTCGATGGCGTCGGTGGCCATGGCGATCAATCCTTCGGGGGCTGATGGTGAGCGGCCCACGGGATACGCGCCGGCCGCTGGCCGGGCCCGTACATGTAGCAACCGCTACACCCAAATATAGCCGTAATGACTGCTACGGTAAATAGCATCAAAAGCTTCTCAAAAGTAAGTAATCGGTCATCGGAGCGCCCTCACGTATCCAGGAGCCCTCATGCCTCGCCCACCCGACCCGGCCAAACGGCTCGCCCTGCTCGACCGTGTCCGCGCCTACGCGCTGCGCAACGGCCTCACGGATCTCTCCCTGCGCCCGCTGGCCCGGGACCTCGGCACCAGCGACCGCATGCTCCTGTACTACTTCGGCACCAA
Source organism: Streptomyces sp. MUSC 14 (assembly GCF_001866675.1). Lineage (NCBI taxonomy): Bacteria > Bacillati > Actinomycetota > Actinomycetes > Kitasatosporales > Streptomycetaceae > Streptomyces > Streptomyces sp. MUSC 14. The sequence continues at coordinate 20,893 of NZ_MLYN01000068.1, read as the reverse complement.
GGAACGCATGATCGCCGAAACGCTCGCCCTCTTCGAACGCCGCCCCCTCCTCCGCGTCCGCAGCACGCTCGAGACGACCGGCTCCCCCACGGACCCCGCGGGCCTGCGCCGTTTCATGGAGGAGCTGTGGCGACAGTTCGGCGAACCCGACGTACGCGCCACACTCCCCCTCTACCTGGAGGTCATGAGCGCCAGCGTGCTCCACCCGGACCGCTACGGACCCGTCATGCACGACATCGTCACCGACTGGACGGACCTGCTCACGTCGGTCTTCCACGGCCTGGGCATGAACCGGGACCAGGCCCTGACCCAGGCCACCGTCCTCACCGACGCCTGCCTCGGCCTCCTGATGGCCCCCCTGGCCGACGGCCACTGGGCACAGGCCGACACCGCCTTCCGTGCCCTCCTCGACGCCCTCGAACCCGGCTGGCACATCCCGGAGAGCGCACGGAGCTGAGTGGCGCCGGCGTGGACCACGAGCGCCACCGGCGGGGCGAGCAGGAGCGCGTGCCCACGGCAGGTGCGCGCCAGGCGGGGCTGTGACGAGCACGGTCCCGGTACTCGGCCGGATCGCCGTGCCAGGCCGCTCTCACACCGGCCGGACCGGCGTCCAGGCGACGGCCCGGCGTGTGCGCGTCCTGCGGACCGGTGCCGCCGGACGCCGGCAGCGCACCGGGCAGCGGTGCGGCCCCGGGAGCCCGGCCGGACGCCGGCTCGTCACCGAGTCGCATCAGCCGCCCACTCAGGACGCCGAGCGCGCCGAGCAGGATGGTTCCGGCCGACAACGCCGGCGTCACCACCCGTGGCCGCCGCTGGTGTGGAACAGGGCCAGGCCGGCGGTGGCCACGATGAGGAGTTGCGAGAGGCGGACGGGGCAGAACAGTGCCGCCAGTGCGCAGGCGAGGGCCGCGTACCACGGCATCGACCATGGCGCCGCGATGATCCAGGCGAAGGAGAGCACGAAGGGGACGGTGACGACGACGGGGGCCCCCGCAGGAACGTGCCGGTGGAGTACCAGGGCCAGGGCGAGCATCAGCACGGGCCACAGAACGCTGATGCTCGCCGTGGCCGCGCCGGGCCCGACGGCAGCGGTCGCATAGTGTTCGAACACGCCCCACAACGACGGCATCGACACCATGTGCGAGGCCTTGGAGAGCGGGTCCAGGGCGTGCAGGCCGTACATGCCGTAGAGCACGGCCGTCGTCAGCGTGGCCGTTCCCACGACGTCGGCGGCCCGCCGCCACGCACCGCGTCGCAGCAGCAGCCAGATCACCCCGGCACCGAGCAGTGCGGCACTGACCTTGATGCCGCAGGCCAGTCCGACCAGGCCGCCGATGGTCAGGTCCCGGCGCCTTCCGCCGGTGCCGCGCGCCAGGTGGACCACGCAGACCGCCAGGACGGCGACGACGGTGTCCAGGTGCCCGCCCCCGACCAGCACACCGATCAGCAGCGGATTGGCACTCCACAGGAGCGCGGCCCGGACCGGATCCTCGGCCGTCCGCATCAGCAGGAGGCCGACGCCCAGGAAGGCGGCCGCGTTCGCGAGCATCAGCACCCATATCGTCAGCCACGGCTGGTTGCCGCCCACACATGCGGCGGCGGCCTGCCACCACGTGGCGACCGGCCCGTACACCGACGGGGAGTTCCGCCAGGCGTCGCCGACCAAATGCGCGTAGGCTCCGCCCAGTTGGGCGGGGGTCGTCACATACGGATCACCACCGAGAGCGGCGATACGACCGTAGGCGGCGTAACTCGCCGTGTCGGAGGAGCCGACCGGGGTGAGATTCGCGAAGAGGAGCACGGCCAGCGCACCCGCGCGGAACAGGGTGCGGGGATCGGGACTCCACCCTCTGCCGTGCGCGTGGAGCAGAGCGAGCGTTCCGCCGCACGACAGCACGACGGCGGCGGCCATGGCCGCCTCGGAGACGGTGCCGGGCATGGCGGGCAGCCGGAGCCAGGTGATCGGCGCCCTCAGCGTGTTCGGGTTGGGCGCGCTCGCGCCGACCAGCGCGAACAGGAAGACGCCCGCCCCCGCCGTCCACGACGCGGCGCGCGGCCGCAGCCGCCCCTCGCCCGTCCGAGCCGTGTACCCGGCCGTCCTCCTGCGCTGGGCTCCGGGCCGCAGAGTCCATTCGTTGTTGTTGATCGTCAAGGTCGGCCTCTGGGTCGCACTCGGCTCACGGCTCTCTCACACACACGGGCGATCGGGTCAGGCACCTCCCCCACGGCACGGCAGCCTTTCACACGGCCGGCCGCATCGACTCGCACACGTACGCGTTCCGCGGAGGCGCGCGAAGGCCGCGCCGCGTGTGCGGCCTGCCGATCGTCCGGGGTCACGGGCCTGATCACCGCATGGTAGGGGGTCCGTCGTCGCCGTCACACCCATGGGCGGTGGGGTCACTCGGAAAATTCGGACTGATATTCACCGGTGTGCCCCGGATCGCACACATCGACCCCGCCACCGCTACGCCCCGTCGGGGGAAACCGTCCCGCCGGGCAGACCCTCGCTGGTGACGAAGTAGAAGACGGGGAGGAGGACGAACACGGCGATCGCGAGCAGCGGTGCGACGAGGGCCCCCAGGACCCCGGCGCCGAGGTAGGCGAGTGCCCCGGCCCAGGAGCGAAACCGCCCGTGCCGCACGTACGTGTCCTCCACGTCGGGGTCCAGCAACTCGGGCCGGCGGGCGAGCTGTTGGTAGACCGCCACCCAGCTCAGACACATCGCCGCGGCGATGCCGGCGTACAGGGCGACGGCCACCCGCGCGTCGGGGCCCATGGGATCGGCCTGCAGGGCGTCCGCCACCACCGCGGTCGGAAAGGACAGCAGTCCCGTGGTGAGCAGCAGAAACAGATTGGCGGCATGCAGCCCGCGATCCATGATCCTGATACGGACGAAGGCCTGGTGATGGTTGAGCCAGATCACCGCGACGTAGCCGAAGGAGGCCAGGTAGCCGAGGTAGGCGGGCCACTGGGCCAGCAGAGCCGGGCCGAGACCGCCCGGCTTGTGCGGCGGATCCGCGAGGTTGAGGACGAGCAGCGTGACGGCGATGGCGAACACACCGTCGCTGAAGGCCTCGGCCCGTGTGGTTTCGGAGCGTGAGAACGTGCGGGCGCGCGGACGGGACAAGCTGGCTCCTGACGTGCCGGTGCGGTGCTGACTCATGTCGGATTCGGGGCCCTCTGCGCCGCCGTGCGGCATCGAGGCCGCGCGCTACGGGCTCAGTCCGGCTGCGGGTCCGTTCCTCGCCCGCTCCCTGCCGGTGCTCTCCGGCGACCTGTGCAAGCGGCCGGCGGGCCGCGTCCGGGGCCACGGCGGCCGGGCCCGGCTCACCGGCCGGCGGCCGTCGCCTGGCGTGCGGCCGATGCCGGCTCCTGGTGGCCGTCGGTGCCGAGCGCGGCCAGGATGTCCTCGACGCTCTGCCTGGCGTCGCCGAAGAGCATGCTGCTGTTCTCGCGGAAGAACAGCGGGTTCTGCACGCCGGCGTAACCGGAGGCCATGGAGCGCTTGAAGACCACGACCTGGTCCGCCTCCCAGACCCGCAGCACCGGCATGCCCGCGATCGGGCTGGCCGGGTCCTCGGTCGCGGCCGGGTTGACGGTGTCGTTCGCGCCGATGACCAGCACGACCGAGGTACCGGCGAAGTCGTCGTTGATCTCGTCCATCTCCAGGACGATGTCGTAGGGGACCTTCGCCTCGGCCAGCAGCACGTTCATGTGCCCGGGCAGGCGCCCGGCGACGGGGTGGACGCCGAACCGGACCTCGACGCCCCGTCCGCGCAGCCGGCGCGTCAGCTCCGCCACGGGGTGCTGGGCCTGCGCGACGGCCATGCCGTAACCGGGGGTGATGATCACCGAGCGGGCGCGGGCGAGCAGGCCGGCCGCCTCCGCGGCCCGTACCTCCCGGTGTTCGCCCTGTTCCTCCGCGCCGCCGGCCGGCGCCTCGATGCCGAATCCGCCCGCGATGACGGAGAGGAAGGAGCGGTTCATCGCCTTGCACATGATGTACGACAGGTAGGCGCCGGAGGAGCCGACCAGCGCGCCCGTCACGATGAGCAGGTTGTTGTCGAGCAGGAAGCCGGCCGCGGCCGCCGCCCAGCCCGAGTAGCTGTTCAGCATGGAGACGACGACGGGCATGTCACCGCCGCCGATCGCGGCGACCAGATGCCAGCCGAGCGCCAGCGCCAGCGCGGTCACCGCGATCATCAGCGCCAGGCCGGGGCTGACGGTGAACCACGCGGTCAGGACGACGAAGGCGCCGAGCGCACCGAGGTTCAGCGCGTTCCTGCCCGGCAGCGTCAGCGGTCGGGACGTGATGCGCGCCGAGAGCTTCAGGAACGCGACGATCGAGCCCGTGAAGGTGACCGCGCCGATGAAGACGCCGATGAACACCTCGGCGTGGTGGATGCCCAGCAGGTCGGCACCGATCCGGGTCTGCGCCCTGCCGTGCGCCTCCACCTCCAGGTAGCTGTTCCAGCCCACCAGCACCGCGGCGAGGCCGACGAAGCTGTGCAGCACCGCGATCAGTTCGGGCATCTGCGTCATCTCGACACGGCGGGCCCGCCACAGGCCGATCGCCCCGCCGAGCGCCATCGCCACGACGATCAGGGTCACCGCGCCGACGGCGATGCTCTGCGCCGCCAGCACGACCGTGGCGGCCAGGGCGAGGGCCATGCCGGCGATGCCGTAGACGACACCGGCGCGGGAGGTGCGGTGCTGGGAGAGGCCCGCCAGGCTCAGGACGAACAGCAGCGCGGCGACCAGGTCGGCGGCGTGGGACGCCGTCAGTGAAGTCATCTCGGCTCAGCCTTTCGAGAACATGGACAGCATGCGGCGGGTGACGGCGAAGCCTCCGAAGATGTTCACGCTCGTCAGCAGGATCGCCACGAAGGCCAGCGCGGTGACGATCCGGTTCTCGTGCCCGATCTGCAGCAGGGCGCCGATCACGACGATCCCGGAGATCGCGTTGGTCACCGACATCAGCGGTGTGTGCAGCGCGTGGTGCACCGTGCCGATGACGTAGTAGCCGATCACGACCGCCAGCGCGAACACCGTGAAGTTTCCGGCCAGTTGGGCGGGGGCGAGGGCCACCAGCAGGAACAGGGCGAGCATGCCCGAACCGATCAGGCCGTAGCGCCGTACGGGCGTCAGCCTCGGTCCCCTCGGCTCGGGTTCGCGCGCGGCGGGCACGGTCTTCGGCGACGCGGCCTGACCGGCCGCTGCGGCCGAGACCGCCACGGGCGGCGGCGGCCAGGTGACCTCACCGTCCCGCACCACGGTCACGGCCCGCTGTACGGCGTCGTCGAAGTCGATCGTCAGCTGCCCGTCCCTGCCGGGGGTGAGCAGGTTCAGGAGGTTCGCCAGGTTGGTGCCGAAGAGCTGTGAGGCCTGGGCGGGCAGCCGGGAGGCGAGGTCGGTGTAGCCGATGAGGGTGACACCGTTGTCGGTGACGACCGCACGCCCGGGTACGGTGCCCTCGACGTTGCCGCCCTGGGCGGCGGCCATGTCGACGACGACGCTGCCCGGCTTCATGACCGCCACGTCCGCGGCCGTCAGCAGGCGCGGCGCCGGCCGGCCCGGGATCAGCGCGGTGGTGATCACGATGTCCACGTCCTCGGCCTGCTCGTGGTAGAGCTCGGCGGCGGCGCGGTCGTAGTCGGCGGAGGTCGCCCTGGCGTAACCGTCGGTGCCCGCCTCCTGGACGGCGTTCACCGGGAGGTACTCGCCGCCCAGCGACTGCACCTGCTCCGCGACCTCGGGCCGCGGGTCGGTGGCCCGCACGATGGCGCCGAGGCTGGAGGCGGCGCCGATCGCCGCGAGCCCGGCCACGCCCGCACCGGCGACCAGGACCTTCGCCGGCGGCACCTTGCCCGCCGCGGTGACCTGGCCGGTGAAGAACCGGCCGAAGACGTGGGCGGCCTCGATCACCGCCCGGTACCCGGCGATGTTCGCCATCGACGACAGTACGTCCATCGGCTGGGCGCGTGAGATGCGCGGCACCGCGTCGAGCGCGAGCGCGCTCACCCCGGCATCGGCCAGTTCCCGCAGCAGCTCGGGGTGCTGTGCCGGGGCCAGCAGGGCGATCACGGTCGCGCCGTCCCGCAGCCGGGCGATCTCCGCGTCGGAGGGGGCATTCACCTTCAGGACGACATCCGCGTCCCAGGCCGGGCCGATACCGGCGCCGGCGTCGAGGTAGGCCTGGTCGGCGAAGCCGCCGGCCGCGCCGGCCCCGGACTCCACGACCACCTCGTAGCCCAGGCCCAGCAGGTGACGCACCGTCGGCGGCGTCGCCGCGACCCGTGTCTCGCCGGACAGGGACTCGACCACGACGCCGATGCGCTGCGGCGGGTGTTGCGCAGATTCTTGTGCAGACATGTCTGGTGTTCTCTCCCGGTAGGAGGGTCTGACGGTTATCCGCGATCGGACGGGCGTCCACAGAACTCGTTCCGTGGACACGGGCCGCAGGAAACCTACCCGCCCCGGGGGCCGGGGCCGACCGACACGGCCCTGGTGTATTTCACTCGACGGTCCGGCCACCACGGCGGCGCACACGGACCGTGGTCTCCCACGCCAGGGTGGCGACGGTCGTCAGGGCCAGCAGCAGGTAGAAGACGAAGAGCTTGTGCAGGTCGTCGAGGAGGTACCAGACCGACGCGGTGGCGCAGAACCAGAAGGCGACCAGTGAACCGGCGCCGCCCTCCGTGCGCCGTGCGGCGCTCACCAGGCAGCAGACGGCGGTCAGCGCCAGCAGTACGGCGATGCCGACGTACGAGTGGGCCCACCCGTCGTTGGCGCGCCGCAGTTCCGAGTTGACCGCCACGGCCTCGGCCACCGGACCCCAGCCCAGGACGCACGACAGACGTGTCGACCAGGGCAGCGTCACCATCCCCAGCAGTCCGGCCGCGGCGGCGGCCCAGCCGAAGTGGGCCGTCTCCACCACGTGACCACGCGCGCACAGCAGCGCCAGCAGGCACCCCGACAGCGCCAGGACGCTGTCGGCCGTGAGACGCGACACGAACCCGCGGCCGGGCTCGGCGGCACGGCCGGAGCGCGTCGCCGCGGGGAGGGGGGCGGGGGCCTGGGCCGTCGCCATGGCGGACCGGTCCACGACGTCGGCGAGGGCGGCGCGCATCTGCCGCGCATCAGCGAATCGTTCCTTCGGATCCTTGCGCAGAGCGCGCCGGATCACGGCCTCCACCGCCGGCGGCACCTGCGGGCGGAGCCGGGAGACCGGCTCGGGTTCGGCGAACAGGTGCTGGTGCATGACGGCGAACGGCGATGCGCCGTGGAACGGCGGCTGCCCGGTGAGCAGTTCGTGCAGCAGGCACCCCATGGCGTACAGATCGGCCCGGTGGTCGATCTCCGCCCCGCTGATCTGCTCGGGCGAGAGATAGGCGGGGGTACCGATGGCGGCGCCGCTGCCGGTGATGCGGGTGGCCGTCTCCGTGAAGGCCTTGGCGATGCCGAAGTCGAGGACCTTCACGGCGCCGGGGCCGGTACGCATGATGTTCGAGGGTTTGACGTCCCGGTGCACGATGCCGTGTTCGTGACTGTGCTCCAGCGCGTCCAGCACGGCGCATGCCGTCTCGATCGCCTCGGCGACGGGCAGTGGGCCGTCGCGCAGTGTCTCGGCGAGGGTCGTGCCCGGTACGTACTCCATCACCAGATAGGGCCGCGGGCCGTCGGGGTCGGGCTCCTCCCCGACGTCGTGGACGGTGGCCACGGCGGGGTGGTTCAGCGCGGCCGCCGCATGCGCCTCGCGGCGGAAACGGGCTCGTGACTGCGGATCGTGGGCCAGCGCCGAGGAGAGCAGCTTGACCGCGACCGTGCGCCGCAGCTGCCGGTCCACCCCCCGATGCACCGTTCCCATGCCGCCCTGCCCGAGCCTCTCGACCAGTTCGTACCGGTCACTGAGGACTATGTCCCGCCCCACGCACGCCTCCCCGCTCGTCACAAACCCGACGAAGCTTACGGCTCCCGCGAGCCGAGGGCATCAAGGCGGTGGCGGAGGCTGTTGCCTGCGCACATGTTCAGGTCGGCCCCGCCGCGGCACGGGACACGTCGTGCGGTCAGCCGCGCGCGGCGAGGCCATCATGCCTCGGGAAGGCCGGGGTCAGACGTCCTCGACATCCGTGAAGAGGAGCCGTACCCCGCCGGTCGCCAGCTCGAAGGCCTTGCCGACGAACGCCTTTGCCTCTTCGGTCGTCACGGCCCTGCTGGCCGCGGCGTAGTCGGTGAAGTACAGGTCGAGGACGCGGTAGGCCGGCGTCGCGCTGCCGTCCTCCTTCGGCCAGACCTTCGCGCTCTCGACCTTCTGGACGCCGGGGAGCTTCTTCGCCAGCACGATCTGCTCGTGATGGCCGGCCTCGAACTCCTCGGGGGACTTCGGGTTCTCGTAGATTGCAGTGATCTTCGTCGGCACTATTCCTGCTCCTTGTCCGCTACTGGGTCTTCCATCTGGCATTCTCGGGAATGGATTTGTCGGGCACGTGGACCTGGATGATGGATGGGCTGTCCGAGTTCTTCAGGGCACCCGTCACCGCGGCCATCAGCTCTCCGTACGTGCCGACTTCCCATCCTCGGCACCCGAAGACCTCCGACAGCCTGCTGTAGTTCCACCGGTGCAGGACACACGGCTTGTAGAACGGCTTGTCGGCATGGAACACCGACGCGTCGCCGAGCCACTGCTCCACGGCGTAGACGCCGTTGTCGATGACGAAGACGATCGGGTTGAGCTTGAAACGGGTCTGCGTCGAGAGGCTCTGGGCGGTCATCTGGAAGCCGCCGTCACCGGAGAAGACCATCACCCTCTGGTCGGGCGCCTTCGCCAGGCACATACCCGTCGCGGCCGCCGCGCTGTAGCCGATCGACGAGTAGGACGACTGGGCGATGAACCCGCCCGGCCTCGGCACGTCGAGCAGCAGGCTGCCGAAGTAGTTCATGCTCGCGTCGGCGCCGACGATGGTCTTCCGGTCGATGTACGCCTGGATGAAGTTGTAGAAGCCCTGGTACGTGATCACATCGGACGAGCCCATGCTCGGCGCACTGCGAGCCGGCTTCTCCGGCAGTTTCCGTGTTCTGGGCGCGATCTTCTGCGCCAGGATGCCGTCCATCAGGTGCTCCAACGCGACCTGCCCGCCGAAGAACGTGCCGAGCTTGACCGCGTCGAACGACGCGAACGCGGTCTTGTCGTAGTCCGGCTCCCAGCCCAGCGAGTTGATGTCCGTCAGCCACACGCCGAGGGCCAGCACGAAGTCGGCCGTCGCGGCCAGGTCGGTGACGGCCGTCGAGGACGCCTGGCCGTCGAGCACGCCGACGAACAGGGGATCGTCCTCGGAGAGCACGGCCTTGCTGAGGAGTTCCGTGACGAAGGGGACGTTCAGCTGCTGTATCAGGCTCAGGGCCTTGTCCTGGAGGCCCAGCCGGTCGATCTCCACCCCGACCCAGACGAGCGGGTTCTCGGCGCTTTCGAGCTTGGCGCGGATCTGTGCCACCGACTGTTCCAGGCTGGTCTCGTCCGACAGGATCCTGGCCGGCTTCAGCACACCCCTCGGCGGCTCGCACGGCAGGTCGACCATGTCCTGGAGGAGTTCGATGTAGACCGGGCGCCGTTCGCTGATGCACCGCGTCAGCGCATAGTCGATCAGCGTCGGTGCGAGGTCGGGGTTCTCGATGCGTACGGCCGCGACCGTGATGTGCTCGAACGACTGGAGGTCCGTCTCACGTCCGCTGATGAAGTGGTGCGCGCTGAAGCCGGTCTGCTCGAAGACGATGGTCTTCTTGATGCTCGGCGTGCCGTTGATCAGCACGAGCGGCACCTTCTCGACATAGGCGCCGGCGACGGCGTTCACGGCGCACAGCGCGCCTGCGGAATAGGTGACGCAAAGGGCTCCGATGCCCTTCAGTCTCGCGTATCCGTCCGCCGCGTAACCGGCGTTCACCTCGTTGACTTCCTCGATGATCTCGATGCTGCTCGGCGCGACGTACCGGTTCAGCCATTCGATCGAGTAGTCGCCGGCGATGGAGAAGAGATGCCCCAGGCCCAGCTGGCGGAGCCGGTCCACCAGGTACTGCCCTACGGTGCAGTTCTCGTTCATGGTCCGCATGCCTCCGGGGTCAGTAGTCGCTCGCGCCGCCGAACAGCCGGGGCAGGTAGATGTCGAATATCCCCGGGCACTTGCGTTCGGGATACCGCTGGAGCATGAAACCCTTGAAGGCGTCGCCCGTCAGTCCGTCGCCGATCGCCTGCCGGGCGGCCGAGAGGTACTCGATGTTGCGGGCGACCTCGTTCTTGTCGGCCGGCAGGCCGTGGCCCGGCATGAACAGGTCGTAGTCCGACAGCAGCATTCCCTGGAGCACCTGGATCCAGTGGCCCATGTGCTGCGTCAGGTACAGATGGGTGCCGCTGTAGACGAGGTCCTGGGTGAAGTAGACCCCCAGGTCGGGAAGCCTGATGGTCAGGTGGAAGTCGATCTCGGTCTCGGTCACCCGGTCGAAGAGGTACCTGACCCCGTCGATCGTCTCGGTGCCGGGACCGACGGCCTGCTTGGGCACGACGATCCGGTCCGGGACGAGGTCGCCGAGTTTCCAGTGGTCGCTTCTCGAAGCTTCCCCGTGCTCCTGGATGAAGCTCATGGTCTCGGGCAGTGCGTGGACCGGGACGTCGCCGAACGCCGCCCCGACACCGAACCAGTGGTCGGGGTGCCGGTGGGAGAGGTACAGCCGCTCGATCGGCTTGCCCAGGCTGTCCGCGTAGTCCCTGAACGCCCTTGCGTAAGGGACGAGGAACTGTCCGTCGACGAGCACCAGTTGGTTCCTGGTCTCGATGATGTGCGTGGCGTTCGCGATGTTGCCGTACGCGAAGGAGGCGACGAAGGTGTGGATACGGACGTCGCCCGTCTGCCTCACGACCATGACGAGGGGATCTGACACCTGGGCTAGCATGCGGGACCTTTCCGAGGCGCTCGGGCGGAAGGGATGATGATCTGCTCCCGCAGTTCCTCCAGTGCGGCCCTCGCGACGTCGTAGGCGCTGTCGACGCCGGGCACCGGGTCGTCCTCGCCGGGCCGCCAGAACCGCCGGCGTGCCATGCGCATGGAGCTGACGAACGGCGGGATCGCGTTGAACACCTCGACGAGGTACGGCCCGCGGTACACCGGCTCGACCTCGTCCCGGACGATGTCCCACGGGATCCAGCTGTCCTGCACCGCGCCCCGGTCGGGCGCGGAGATGTGGACGTAGTGGAGCCGGTTCTGCCGGGCGGCCCTCGCCACATTGGCCCTGAAGACCGACGGGCCCTGACTCTCCATCACGACCTGCGCGGTGTCGATCGTCACGCCGGCGTGCGTGTGCTCCAGGCCGTCGAGGAAGTCCAGTGCCTCGGAGACCATGTTGGGCGGGGGCGTCTCCCAGCTCTTGACGGGCTCGATGGCGAGCTTCACCTCGCGCGCCGCGGCGTACTCCGCGAGATCCTCGAAGACCGAACGTGCCGCGTGGTAGCGCGACTTCATCCAGTCCTGGAGGGCGTCGCTCCACAGTGGCTCGTCGGCGTCCGTGGCCGGGAAGACGCCGTACGGGTAGAGGAACGGCCCCGACATGATCGAGTCGCCGCCCAGGACCCGTGTGATGTCGACGCGTGACGTCAGGTAGGACAGGGCGCGCCGGCGCTGCTCCTCGTAGGGCGACGTCGGGTCGAAGGTCCGCGTGGTCCCGACGTTCGTCGTGAACTTCACGTCCTTCAGACCTGCCTGGTCGAACGCCTTCTTGAGGGCGACGTAGCTGTCGGTCTCGAGCTTGTGGTCGACGGTTTCGGGCTGCGGGGCGATGTGCAGGTCGAAGCCGTCGTAGCCCATGTCGGTGAGGGCCTTCAGATGGTTGATCAGGACGGCGGTGTACCGCGAGTCCTGCGGCTTCAGGTCGGCCGTGAACATGAAGAAGCTGAAGAACACGTCCCGTTCGGGTGTCTCGCTCATTGCCAGGTCCTCCGTTCCCTACCAGCCCAGGACGTCGGCGAGATAGGCGCGGGCCTTCTTGGCGTACTCCAGCGGGTCGGCCTTGTTCGGGTCCTGCTCGGCCTCCACGACCAGCCACCCCTGGTAGCCGGCGTCGGCCAGCACCTCCAGGATGGGCCGGAAGTCGATCGCGCCGTCCCCGGGCACGGTGAAGACGCCGAGCTCGACGCCTTCCTGGAACGACAGGCCCTCTTCCCGCACCCGGCTCACGACCTCGGGCCGGATGCTCTTCATGTGGACGTGGCCGATGCGGTCGGCGTGTGCCCGGGCCAGGTCCAGTGGATCGTCGCCGGCGAAGGCGATGTGGGCGGTGTCGAGCAGGAGGTGGACCAGGGCCGGATCGGTCGAGGCCATCAGCCGGTCGACGTCGGCCCGGGTCATGACGCCGGTGCCCATGTGGTGGTGGTAGCTGAGCTTCATCCCGGCCGAGCCCGCTATCTTGCCGAGCTCGTCCAGACCCGACGTCAGGGCGTCCCACTGGGCGTCGGTGAAGACCGGGCGGTTGGCGAACACGTCGACGGGGAGCAGGTGCGAGGACGCTCCGAACTCGGCCACGACCAGCTCGGTCCCGCCCAGCGCCTTGATGTGGGCCAGCGTCTCCTCGAAGGCGGCGATCGTCTTCTGCCGCATCTTGTCGATCGTGAAGTACGTGCTCGTCCAGGGCTCGGACACGCGCAGGCCGCGCAGATCGAGGGCGGCCTTGAGCGCGGCGGCGTCCGAGGGGTACTTGTGCCCGATGCTGCAGCCCTGGAAGCCGGCGAGCGCCATCTCGCTCACGGCCTGGCCGAAGGAGATGCCGGCGTCGATGGCGGGGAAGTCGTCGTTCCACCACAGGGTGCAGCAGACGCCGAGTTTCACCTTGTCCGGGCCGAGGCGGTCCGCCAGGTCGGTCATTTCGTCGCCCCATTCAGGTAGCGGTCCTCGATGCGGGGTGGCTGGGCCCAGGAGCCGTAGCCGGGTGCCTTGGCGCCGGGAGGGTTGGCTCCGATGGCCCGCCACAGCAGCCCCTCCTGGTACGAGGCGGCGGTGACCGTGGAGGCTTCGCCCGCGGCACGGGCTCCGTAGCGGTCGGTCCACTCGGGTGGCAGCGCATACCACATCCCGGCGTACCAGAGTTTGATCACGCCTCGGGCCACCGGTCCGAGGCGGTCGTCGCCGAAGATCCGGTGGCGCAGGGACCGGTCGAGCAGGACGCGGTCGAGCAGGATCCCGTCGAGGCTTCCGGCGTCACCGGCCGCGTCGGTCCGGGCCGCCCGGTGGGCGTCCAGGAGGGCGGTGACGTTCTCGTCGCCGCAGGCGGCCCGCACCTTGGCCAGGTACTGCCGGGCCAGACCGGTGCCGAGCAGTTCGGTCTCCCCGAAGGCGGTGAGGTCGACCGACAGGCGGAGGAACTCCTCGAACGACGGGGCGGTCACCGGGTCACCGCCTGTGCTGTCCGGCCGGCGGGCCGGGAGGCTCCCGGATCGGAGCCGGCCGCGGCGGGGATCTCGAAGGTGGGCCCGGCGTGCAGGCCGTCGCTGCCCGGCAGCGGGTTGCGCACCAGCTGGTTGAACCCGTCGCGCAGGCGGAACATGTCGCAGACGGCGTCCTGCAGCAGGCCCGGCTGCCCGTTGAACGCCCGGGTGAGCAGGGCGAGGAAGGCCCCGTACGAGGCGTTGAAGTCCCGTGCGGCACGGGCGAGTTCCGATCCCGCGGGGAAGTCGGCCAGCCGGGCGCTCACCTTCACCTGGTACACCTCGTCCCAGCTGACGCGGAGCGGTGGTCCCGACGGCGCGTCGGGGTCGTCGCCCACCTGGTAGTAGCGTCCGAGCTGCAGCTGCCGGAAGCGGTAGTAGTGGGCCAGCTCCCCGCCCGCGTCGTGGATGCCCGCGTCGAGGCCCTCGCCCTGGGCGGCGATGAAGCGCAGCGCCCGGCAGGCCGAGTCCAGGTCGCGGACGACGGTCACCGACCCGCCGCCGGAGTAGAAGTACTCGGGCCCCACCTGCAGGGCCGGGTCTCCGGAGAAGAGCTCGGGGTCGCCGGCCGCCACCTTCTGGAGCCCTTCGATGATCTCCGCGTAGAACTCGCCGATGCTGTAGAAGCGCATCCCCTCGGCCGTCGGGCTGAAGGCCAGGACCGGACGCGCGCCGTCGGGTGTGCGCAGCAGCCGTGCGCCGGCGTCGGGTGCGCTGCCCGGCCGCTCGATCTTGCAGAAGGTCTCCACCGCCTCGGGGGACAGGGGCCGCAGGTCGACGGTGAAGTCGTCCTCCCCGTCGGGCAGGCGGGCCGGGTAGGACGGCACGAAGCCGGGGCGGGTCAGGTCGGGCCTGCCGCCGATGGCGTTCAGGACGTTGGCGACGAGGGTCAGGTGCAGCATCTCCTCCACCGCGACCACCCGGATGATGTGGGCGGCGTCGGAGTTGGTGGTGGAGTGGATGGAGTAGTACGCGGTCAGGTAGGGCGGGATGGTCGCGTGTTCGAGCGCCATCGCCACGTGCAGATAGCTGATCAGGTCGTCACGGTCGTCGATGGTCGACGCGGTCACCGGGCCACCTCCACGGCGATCGGTGCGGTCTCGGCGTCGAGCTGGGACAGCATGGCCCGGACGCTGCGCAGGCACAGGGCGGCGATGGTGAGCGTCACGTTCGACGTGCCCACGGTGGGCATGCTTCCGCCGCCGACCAGATAGAGGTTCTGGTGGTCCCAGCTCCGCTGGTCCGGGTCGACCACCGAGGTCGACGGGTCGCTGCCCATCGTGTGGGTGCCGGCGAGATGATTGCCGCCCCGGATCTCGTACCCCTCGCCGGCGTGCACGGCATAACCCCAGAAGTCCGGGTCGTACGCGGTGTGGTCCTCGGCTCCGAGGCGGGCGAAGATCCGCCGCGACAGCTGCCGGGCGTACGCCACTCCCCGCATCGTGTAGTCGGGGATGTCGTAGGTGAGGATGGGCCGCATGTTCCCGAGGCGGTCGGTGTAGGCCGGGTCCACGGTGATCCGGTTGCTCGGGTTGGCGGGGACCTCGACCATGAACGCCAGTTGCAGCTGGCGGGAGACCCGGTCCACCAGGCCCTGGCGGAGGGACTCGCCGTAGCGGCCGCCGGCGTCGACCAGGTCGACCAGGTCGGTCATCGGCGCACCCCGGGCCCAGCCCCAGCCGTCGTTGTGGATGTCGACGCTGAACGCCGCCTGGCGGCGGCGGAAGCGGCCCCCGCGCAGGTCGGTGATGCCGCCCGTGCAGTTCGTGCCCCGGAAGGTGCCGGCCACCTCCGGCAGCAGGGCCCACGCCAGCAGGTAGGCGTGGTCCATGAAGTTGCGCCCCATCAGGCCGCTGGAGCTGCGCAGGCCGGAGGCCAGCATCAGCCGGGGGTTCTCCACCGCGTTGGCGGCCAGGACGAACAGCCGGCCGCGGGCCCGCATGGTGGTGAAGCCGGCGCTGTCGGGCCGGTCGTAGCGGCGGTACTCGATCTCGGTCACCCGGCCGGTCCGCTCGTCGACGTGCACCTTGTGGGCCACCGCCTGGGCCACCAGGTCGACCCGGCCGCTCTGCAGGGCCGTCGCGAGCGTCTTGCCGGCGTGGTACTTGGCCTGCACCGGGCAGATGGGCACGCAGTTGTTGTTGCCCTGGCACCGCTCGCCGACCTCGACCTGGTACGTGCTCACCGCGCCTCGCGGCCGGTAGCCCTTGCCGCCGTCGTAGGCCGGGTTCGGTATGCCGTTGCGCCCCTGCGGGAAGGGCCGGACCCGCAACTCGCGCCGTTCTCCGTCGAGTTCGACCGGCATCCCGTCGAGGTCCCCCGCGACCATCCGGTCCAGGTACGACAGGGGCAGTCCCTTCATGGGGAACTCGTAGCCCTCGTCGAAGGTGATCCCGAGGTAGGCCTGGTCCGCGACGTCGGCGGAGACGCCGATCTCGCGTTCGGCCTCGTTGTAGTAGGGGGCGAGGTCCTCGTAGGTGAGCGGCCAGTCGGCCCCCTCGCCGTAGAGCGTGCGCATACGGAAGTCCTCGGGGAGCATCCGCAGCGTCTTGGCCTCCCAGTGCATGGTGGTGCCGCCGAGGACCCGGGTGTACGTGGTGTCGGTGGCGAAGGGCCCGCTCTGGACGAGGTAGGCCGAGGCGTCGGGCGCGCCCGGGGAGATGCGGCGTGCGTCGGTGCCGCGGGGCATCGGGGCGCCTGCGACGACCGGGTAGGGGGACTGGTTGTCCTTGCCGGTGGCCGAGTAGAAGCGGTCGAGGTAGCTCTCGTAGCCCCTCAGGGTGAGGTCCTCGGCCGGGCCGGCTTCGAGGATCAGCACCCTCTTGCCGGCGTCGCTCAGCCGTGCGGCGATGAGGGCGCCGGCGATCCCGCCGCCGACGACGACGGCGTCGTAGAGGACCTCGGCCGCCGCCGCGGGGTCGGTGCGCTGCGCCGCCCCCTCGGGGAACTTCGCGTACATGGGGCAGTCACTCCTCCGCTGCCGGGCGCGGCCGGGACGGGTGTGATGGTGGGGATGCGCGTCGGTCGGCCATGGGTCACACGGCCTCGGCCCGGGCCCGCATGGCGGACAGATAGGCGGCATAGCTCCACGTCAGGTTGTGCACGCTGCGCTCGAAGCCGGTGGTGCCGTCGAACTGTTCGGAGAGTTCCAGGTTGTCGCTGTGGTAGACGACGGCCCGCACCATGGCGTCACCGGTGGCCGCCAGGGCGATGGCCGCCGCCGCGGGGGCCGTCGACGCGTCGATGCCGGACTGGGCGAAGAAGGGTGCGGACAGGTCGTCCAGGGGCACCTTGCCGCTCGACCTGATCGCGGCGGCCAGCCGGTAGTGCAGCTCCGCGACGTTGCACGTGGACAGGGCCCAGGGGTGGCCGCCGAGCACCGGGCGCGAGGTGTCGCCGTCGTAGACGTCGCCCGGGTAGCGGCCGAACAGCGGCCCGATGCCGAACGCTTCCTTGTCGGCCTTGTTGATCGGGTAGAAGGCGATGCCGCCCTCCTCCCACTGCGCACGCAGCCGGGCAGCCGTGGCCAGCAGCTTGGTGTCGGTGACCGGAACGGCGCCGTACACGGCCGACTGGACGATGTCGATGTTCGGGTCGTAACCGCTGACGACCGGGTTCTGCGGCGACGGCCGGCTCCCGTCACCGGGGTCGGCCAGCATGCTCACGTACACGCTTCCGTCCCAGTGGTCCGCGAGGGCCTGGCGCAGCCACTTGACGGCGGGCCGCAGTCCGGTCGGCTTCTCGATGCCGACGACGGTCGAGGCCTGGATCTCCTCGAAGCAGCGCAGCTGGGCGGAGCGGGCGAAGAAGCTGTAGCCGCTGTGCTCCTCCCACAGGTTGGTGGTGGGGTTCTGGTAGACGCCGAGGAGGTAGGCCACGTTCGCGTTCACCAGGTCGACCGCGCGCTTCTGGGTGCCGACGTCGAGCTGGTCGTAGGCAGCGAGGACGGTGATCGTCTGCAGCGCCGGGCCGTCGTTCTGCTCGGTCCACGGGCGGGCGTCGCCGGCGATGTTGAAGCAGGCGTGACCCTTGGTCAGCGGCGGCTGGGCGTTGGAGTGGCAGAGGTCGGCGAACTGCACGTAGTCGTTGAGCGTCTGCACCGTCCCGCCCGGACGGGCGGGCATGCCGGCCTTGGCCACCTCCATGGCCGTGATGGCCCCGTCGCGCACCCAGTTGAAGACGTAGTCCTCGTCGATGCCGGGGGTGTCGGCCGGGAAGGAGGGGGCGGCGATGATGCAACCCGGCTTCGAGTTCCGGGAGATGTCGCCCGGCGACTGCGGATCGCCGAAGGCGAAGCCGTCACTGGAGATGTTCCGGAACATGAAGGTGTACATGACCGGCACGAGCGACGGCAGGTCGATGGCTCCCGGAGTCATGGAGATCCGGGCGTTCGCCCGCGTTCGGGACGTGTCGTCCGGCCGGTTGGTGCGGGCGGGCGTGGTGGGCGTGCCGGTGGGCGTGCTGGTCGGCTCGGACATGGCTGAACTCCCCCGTCGTCTTTCGGGCGGAACTATCGGATGCGGTCGGCGCCCCGGTCGCGTGGACCGGAGGGCGTGGCACCGAGTGCGTTCATGAACTGCGTGAGGTGCAAGAGCTGCGTGAGGTGCATGAGGTCCATGAGGTGCCGCCACGGGATGCGTGGGCTTGCGTGGCGGGCAGGCCGGGTGGACGGCGCAAGAGGGTGCGGGTGGTGCTCGGGGACTTCGCTGATGCCGGCCTGCGCGTCGGTATCGCTGCCGGTGCCCCCCGACGTGAAGGCCGCGGCCGCGTCACCGGCGGTACGCGGGAACCATCGGGATCGCCGAGCGGACCGCGGGCGCCTTCCGGCCGGCTCGGTCGGCGGCGTGCGGACCGGGCCGGCCGTGACGAACCGGGTGGACCGGCCGACCCGGGCAGCGTCCGGCAGGTGCGGCCGCGGGCCGGAGGGATGCTGCGCACCACACCCCCTGGGGCGTGGCCTGCCCGTCACCCGCACCCCGGTGGCCGCACGGGTGTGGCCTGCTTCCCGAGCGCCACGCGCGTGGACCGGCCGCGAGGCGGCGCGGCCGGTCACCGGACTTCCCTCGGCTGGACGAGGTGGGGTGATGTGAGCCGGCATCAGAACCCGTGCCCGCACACAACGTCCCAGGCGGTGCGCAGCCCCGTGCGACCGCGGCGGTGTCCCACGCCTGCCGGCCGGGACAGGCATTCCGGTCAGGCCTGCGGCGACACTCTGATTCAGGCGCCCGAGTCGACACCATTCCCATAATCGCGTCAACAGGGAATACATCCCCGTCCCCCCGTATTCTCAAAAAGCGCGCGATGCAGGGACCGCATAAAGCCGTTTTGAATCATCCTGAGAGGTGACCGCACCACGCGACGGGTACGCTGCTCAGCAGCACCCTTATCTTTGCGTGGCACACGCTACAGCTGGCCGGGTCGGCCCCGCAAGGGGAAATTCGACTGTTGCGCATGAGGCTGGAGTGATCCTGTGCAGCCCACTGATGCATAACAGTTCGCCGGATTCTGATGGTGCGCGTGAGCACCTGAGGGGAGTTTGTTGAGTGCCCGCCGAAGAAGGACGAATTCCTATGCCGCTATTCCGGACTCATGGAGCAGGCAGTAAAAACGGCCGCTCTCCTCGCGCCCTGCGGGGTCTGCGCCCAGCGCCCGTACAGCCGCGATCGCATAGCGCTGTTCCCGCTCGTCGGTGAAGAGGCGCTGCGGATAGGTCCGGGAGGCGTCGACCGTCGTGTTCAGACCGTGTGCGGCCAGTGTCCGGGCGATCGGCCGGTACGACACGGTGCGCAGCACGAACGCGCTGACCCACACCGGTCTGCGCGCGCCGTCCAGCAGTGCGGTGAACGTCCGGGCGCTGATGTAGGTGCCACCGCCCGTCAGCGTGATGAGGCCGACCTCGGCGAGCGCGCGGCTGAGGCCGGGGCCGGGTGAGCCCTGTTCCAGATCGTCGGTGAAGGCGGCGTCCAGCAGGCCCACGTCCTGCGCGTACCGCACGGCGGGGGCCGAGACGTCCAGGCCGAACACGGGTACTGCGTCCGGCCTGCGCCGCGCGGCGTAGAACGCCTTGTCCGACGCCTTCAGTTCCGCCGTCGACAGCGCCTGCCGGTCCGGGGAGGTGTACCGCTCATACATCTGAGCAAGCGTCACGTCGTGGTTGAGCAGCGCCGCGTTGATCCCGTACGAGCAGCACACGTCCAGTACCGCCGACCGGCCGGTGCGGGCGTCGTCGAGCGCGGCCCGCCGGGCGGCGGCCTGCCGGAAGACCGGCTGGGCGTGGTGGGGGATCTCGTACTCCAGGGGAGCCAGCCGTCCGAAGTACGGGCGGGGGTCCGGCCGGCCGTAGATGTCGTCGAACCGTGCCTTGCCGCCCGCCGTGCCCTCGGTACCGCCAGAGCCAGGTCCGGCCATGCCGCACTCCTCCTCGCACGACGCATCCGTACCGTCATCATGTCCGGCCTCCTGCGTCCGACATGTCCGCCACACCGAACCGCCCGGTGCCGAGGTGCACCCCCGGGCCGGGACGCACCCGGTTCTCCGAGGCCGACCGGCACCGGCCAGGCCTCGGCCAGGGCGCGCGGAAGGCCTCGCTGTGCACCCGCACATGGTCCCCGTGCCCCCGGCCCGCTCCACGGCCGGCCGGTCTCTCCCGGCTCGGGCCGGCGCGTCCGCGGACCGCACGCGCAGCCGGCACCGGCACCGGCACCGGCACCGGCTGCGCGACGCCTCGGCCTCTCTCCCCGAAGCGGTGCTCGTCCGCCGGCCAGGTCACGGCGAGGGAGAGAAGCCGGCGCGCCGGTCGAGGTGGAAGGGCGAGCCCGCACGCGTCGGAACCCACCCACACCGCAGGGCGGCCGCGATGGCGTCGGCGACGTCGGAGGGCAGCACCGGGCTGCCCGGGCGGTCGAGCCAGTTGCCGGGGTGCGGCTGGTCCGTGGTGACGACCAGGGTCGTCCCGGGGTTCTCCGCGTGCTCCACGGCGTACGTACACGGCGACCGGCAAAGACCCTGATCGTAGGTGGGCCTGCGGCGCAGGCGCCATCGGTAGTTCGTGCCGTCGACGACGATGCGGCGTGATCCCTTGCGGGCCAGTGCCATGTCTCTCCCCCGGATGTCGGTATGTCGGTATGTCGGTATGTCGGCCGACCGTACGGTACCGGGGCGTGCCATGACCACGAACGAGCAGATCCTCGGACAGGCGGTCGTTTTCCGACCGTGCAAGCACTCATTCGACCGACGCGGTGGCAGTAGGTGACATCCGGCACCGCATGCGCCGACGGTACGCTGAGATAGCCCGAATCATCAGCAAAAAGTTGTTTCGAGGTCATCATGGAAGAGTCGGGCAGGGTGACGGGCGCCCGGGCCGCCGTCGGCACGAGTGCGTCAGCAACCGACGAGGAGCTGTTCCGGGGGCTGCTGGAAGCGGCACCCGAT
>NZ_MLYN01000067.1:0-1428 GCF_001866675.1 Streptomyces sp. MUSC 14 | reverse complement strand
GGTCGTGTCCCTTGTCGTGGTGTTGGGGATCAACTGGCGGGCGTGTTCGGAGTATTGGGCAGCGCCGGGGCGCTTTCGGGTAGCTCGCGGTAGATCTCGCCCATGCTGCCTTCGGGGAGGTAGCGGCGGGGAAACGCGATCCACTCGTCGTGCATCTCGAAGAGCACGGCGGTGACCAGCCGGATGAGCGCGTCGTCGTTGGGAAAGACCTGGACGACGTCGATCCTGCGCTTGATCTCCCGGTTCACCCGCTCCAACGGGTTCGTCGACTGGATCTTCTTCCAGTGCCGCGGTGGGAAGTCGGCGAATGCGGTCAGATCCTCCTTCGCCTCCAGCAGCATCGCTTTGACCTTGGGAAACTGGGCGCCGAGCATGTCCGCGACCGTGTCCAGTTGAGTGCGCACGAGGCCGGCAGTGGGCTGGGTGAAGACCGTGCGGATCGTCGCGGCGACCATCTCACCGGAATCCCGGTCGATCACGCTGAAGACATTGCGCAGAAAATGAACCCTGCACCGCTGCCAGGCAGCGCCGAGCATCACCTTGCGGACCGCGGCGACCAGACCGGCGTGCTGGTCGGTGACAACCAGACGGACCCCGGACAGACCGCGCTCACGCAGCGAGCGCAGGAACTCCTTCCAGAACGCCTCGCTCTCACTGTCGCCGACCATCAGGCCCAGGACCTCACGGTTGCCGTCCTCGGTGATACCGGTGGCGACCACGACGGCCCGCGAGACGATCTGGTGGTTCACCCTCGCCTTGCAGTAGGTCGCGTCCAGGTAGACGTAGGGGAAGCGGACGTGATCCAGCGGGCGGGTGCGAAATGCGGTCAGCGGCTCGTCCAGCGCCGCGCAGATCCGTGAGACCTCCGACTTCGAGATGCCGCTGTCCCCGCCGAGGGCTTTGACCAGGTCATCGACGCTACGGGTGGAAACACCGTGCACGTATGCCTCCATGATCACGGCGTAGAGGGCCTGGTCGATCCGGCGCCGTCGCTCCAGCAGTGAGGGAAAGAAGCTGCCGGTGCGGACCTTGGGAATCTCCAGGTCCAGGTCGCCGGCCAGCGTGGTCAGCACCTTCTCGCGGTGCCCGTTGCGGACGTTGGTCCGCGTCGGCGTGTGCTCGTTCCACTCCGCACCGATGTGGGCACTTGCCTCGGCTTCGATCAGCTCCTGCACCATCCGCTCGGCGATGGCGCGGATGAGCTCGATTCCGTCCGTCGAGCGTAGTGACTCAAGCAGCCGTATCAGTTCAGACTGGGACAGGGCCATCGTGCACTCCTCGTGGTTGAACTGGGCGTTCACCAAGGAGAGTTACGCGATGGCCCGCCTCCTGTTGAGGGAGCGGTGCTCACCCGTGGAAGTGCGCCCCGGGCAGACGCCCGCGCACTCCCAGCCGCTGATCCCGTACACCACGACGAGGGACACCATC
>NZ_MLYN01000066.1:0-89457 GCF_001866675.1 Streptomyces sp. MUSC 14 | reverse complement strand
GTGACCTGCGATTTCACGATGCACACCACTCTATGCACAGCCAGCAGAGATCAGTGAACCGTCCGGCTCCGTCTGACGATCCACTTCCACACCTGTCTCAATTTCACCTTGCCTCCAAGATCGCGACCGAATCACCATGATCACGTCAATTGCGCAACTGAGGAAATGAGGTCTCGTGAAGGACACCGGCAGAAGCCGCAGACCGGCGGCGACCGCCATCCCCGCCGCGGCGCTGGCCCTCTCCCTCCCCTTCATCGCTTCCCCCTCCGCGAGCGCGTCGACCCAACTGCCTGGCAACGCAGCGGCAAAGGCAGAAGCCGTCGCTGGCAAGGCCCGCCCTGTCACGGATCCGCGCCTCGTCGCGACCGAGAAGAAGCAGGAAGTGCTCGACAAGGTCGCCGGGCAGATCACTGAAGGGCTCTCCGAATCGGACCGGGCCAGGATTCCCGGCTTCACCGAAATCGAAGTCGACCCCGACCACAACAGCCTGCGCCTGCACTGGAAGGGCTCCCCGCCGCAGCGCGTGCAGCGCATCCTCGCCCACCTGCCCCAGGGTGTGACTGCTTCGGTCCTTCCAGCCCGCTACTCCAAGGCAGATCTGCACGCGGCCCGGAACAAGCTCCTGCGCGGCGGGAAGCCCGCGGATCTGCGCGTTGCCGGTGTGTCCACCCCCATCCACATCACCAGCATCGGCCCGGCCGTGGACGGCAGCGGCCTCGACATCACGTACGCTGATGCCCTCGGTCCGCACACGGCCGCCCCAAGGGAGCCCCTCGCACCGGCTGCCCGCAAGGACCGTTCGCTCGAGGTCAAGGCCCTCACCGACCGACTGACGGGCATCAACACGGCGGCGAGTTACAAGGCTCCGCCCACAGAGGCCCCAACACCCACGGCTCCGGCCAAGCACCCTGTCTCAGCAAGCCCCGAGGTGGGGGTGACCAACAGGCAGCACGACGCCGCCCCCTGGACCGGAGGTTCCGGGCTGAAGAATCCCACCGGCGGCATCTGCTCCAGTGGCTTCGGCGTCAAGAACTACAAGGGGGTGAACATGCTGACCACCGCCGCCCACTGCAACGGGAACGACGGCCTTTGGCGAACTTATCTGGGTGGTGACGCCGTCGGCTCAAGTGACGGCCTCGCGATCTCTATGACCGATGACGTCCAGGGAATCGACCTGCCGGAGCCACAGCTCAGCGGCGCCCTGTACGACGGGACGGCGATGCGGTTGGACTACTACGCGAAACCGGTCAGCGGTTGGGGCCACAACAACGTCGGTGACTACGTGTGCGAGGACGGCGCCAACGGCGGTGTCCACTGCAACGTACAGATCTCCAAGACCGACATCGGAGTCACGGGCGAGAACGGCGTGTACCGGCCGATCGCTGATCTCGCCTACGCCACCTCGCTGACATCGGACGGCATCGCAGGAGTCAACGGCGACAGCGGCGCCCCCGTCTTCGCCGGCGCGAACAACTTCACGACCGACGAGGCACGCGGAACACTCACTTCCTTCGATAGAACGGTCAACTGCCCGGCAGATGAATCGGTAAGCACCGTGACGGACGGCTGGCAGCGCACGCCGTGGTGCTTTAAAGGTCTCTACTACGTGCCGATCTACCAGACGCTCCAGGACATGAACTGGACCCTCGTCACCAGTTGACATCACGGCGGGGGCGGAGCACGCCCCCGCCTCCTTCTTCTCTTCGGTTCCGCCATGGCAGGCTTGGCGTCAGCCATCCGCCGGAAGACTACGGAGTATGCGACCGTGCCCTTGAAGAACCTCCGCCGTTTCCGCTGGATGATCTGGGCCGGTGCCGGGTCGGTCTGTCTAGCGGCAGCCGTGACCGTCTGGATGGCTCTGGACAACGTCCACACTGACGACGGGCCTATAGACAGCGACGTATTCGTAAGCAACCACGGGCGCACCCTCACCACCGTCACATCCTGGATGGACTGCGAGGACAAACCCGATCTCCAAGCTCACGAGTCCGCCCACGGCATCACGCTGACAGAAAAGCGCAAATGGCATGGCCGGCGTCGGTCCAGTGATTCGTGCCACAACCCGCATGGCGGCCTGATCAGCACCGCCCTCGACAAGCCCGTGGGCGACAGGAAAATCACCGATGGTGTCACCGGCAATGGCATCATTACCTTCGACGACACGCACTTCCCCTACCCCCGATATCTGCCGTCCGGCTTCGCGCCTGCGGATAAGGCCATCGGCCCCAATAACTCCCTAGGGCTACCGAACCCGGTGAGTAACAAAGCCACATGGACCTACACCTATCAACGCAACCCGGGCAAGGGAGGGCAGGTCGGCGCCCTGAGCATCACGGCGGACGCTGGCGAGACCACACCCACACAAGGGACTCCGATGTCCTTCAGCGGTCATGCCGGCCGGCTTCAGAAGACGTCAGACCCGTCGTGGACGGCAGCGTGGACCCAGAACGGATACACCATCACCGTCTGGACCGACGACCCGTCCATGACTGACGCCGAGTTCCTACGCATCACGCAGAGCCTAAGAAACCAGAGCTCACTCTGACGATCATGAACGGAGCCAGATCACCAGGGCCACAGCCCTGAACGAGCCGAAGAAGACGGAACCACGTTTACCCCAGTTCGTCGCGACGGCTCTGGATGCCTTGAGCTATGCGTGAATATCCCCGAGAACCGGTCACACCAAGCCCTTTTGCCTTTGATTTCAAGTCGGCGAAGGCTCAATGACGATGACGACGACCCAGCGCATCCTCGGCCTCGCCGCGGCGGCACCGGCCAGCCACGGCGAGGACCTCGTGCCGCTCCTGCACGAGGCGAACGAGCTCTACCAGCAGGGCCTTCAGGATCTGCAAAGGAGCATGGCAGCACGCCTCGGCGGACTGCCCACGGAGGATCTGATGTGCGCCGCCGACCGCGCCGGTATGCCCTGCGATGCATCGCAGGACCGCGACGAGGTGATCCTGCTGCTCGCCCTGGCCGAGTGGGAGAGGACACCGGCCGCCATGGCGTACGCCGAGATGGCCGAGGACGCGGCGCGCCGCGGTGTCTGCCTGATCCCCGAGGAGTGAGCACACCCGTCCCGCAAAATCCTTGAAGAGTGGGCTGGACCTCCAACCGAAACTCCTGCCATTATTTGTGTTGTGAGCCGGACGGGCCGGCACACCTCCGACAGGACGGACGGTTTAGCCATGACCTCGCGCCGCGAGCCTCGCCTGGCCGACGCTGCCGAGATCGCGGCCGAACAGGGCCTGACGCCCGCGCGGATCAACGGTCTCTACAACGAGCGCGCACAAAACGCGGCCGCCGAGCCCTTCCCCGAGTTCGTCGACAAGGGCGGCCGCGCCCGCCTGTGGAACCACGCGGAGGTCACCGCATGGTTCGCCCACCGCGCGCAGGCACGGCTCACGGAACACACGCCGCCCTCCCGCGACCCGCAGGAACTGCTGAACGCGGCGGAGGCCTCGAGGTTCCTCGGCTACAAGAACGCCAACCAGGTCACCACCTTCGTGCGCGACCACCCCGGTTACTTCCCGGACCCCGACGTCGTGGAAGAGAAGGGTACAAGCGAGAACCCCTACCGCCGGCAGCTGTGGCGGGTGCAGACCCTGCTGGACTGGATGGCTACCCGGCCCGGCCGCGGAAGACGCGCGGGCGACACAGCAGCGCCGGCCCTTCCCGATGTACCCGTCGACGGTGATCCCGACGAACTCCTGGGTGCGACCCAGGCGGCCGTCCTGCTCGGGTACAAGACCGTCGGCTCCTTCTCCAGCAGCCTGTCCCAGGGCAACCTGCCCCTGCTGAAAGAAACGGACGGAGTCGCCGAGGAGGGGCGCCAGAAGGGGCGGCGGCGCTGGACACGCCGACGTATCCTCGAGCAGGCCGCCCAGCGGTCCAAAAGGTAAGACCCGGTGGTGAGCGCCTGTTTGCCCACCGCCCCATGAACGCGGCAGCCGGTTACGGGCGTTGGTCCCTTGCGGGCCGGGTGCCGCACGATGGCCGGCACGGCGCGGCTCGCCACCGCGCCCCGCAGCAGCAACTGCTGCCGCGGACCGGCCATCGCCGATCTTCCCGAACTGCATGCCCGGGGGCCCGTGGGCGCCCTCGGTCGGTCTCGTGGTCGGGGCTGCGGTCGGTGTCCATGGCCCGGACCACGAGTCCGTTCCCGGGCCGTGACCTTGGTCGGGGTCTCATGGTCGGGGTCGTGGTCGGGGGCTGCGGGTTGTCTCCTGCCCATGACCAGTTCCACACCAGGTAGACCGGCAGCCGAGTCGGCCCCCAGCCCCGCTGAACCCCTGCGCCTGCAGGTCCTGACCGCACTCGCCCTGCACCGCATGGCCACGACCGGCCAGCTGCGCCAGATGCTGCGCCCCGACGGCTCCCGCCAGCTGCTCTCCCGGGTGCTGAACAAGTTGCAATCCACGGGCTTCGCCGACCTCACCCCGCTGGCAGACGCAGAGCGGTCGCGTACCCACGCCTGGTACCTCACGCCGGAAGGAGTCCGGCTGACCCGCGATCTCCCCGTTCTGCGAGGGCGTCCGCCCTACCCCATCACCTCGAAAACCGCAGCATCGCTGAAGACTCCGCACACACTCACCGCCGTGCGCGCCCACCTGCCCTTCGCGGCTGACGCCCGCCGCCTCGGTCACGAACACGGGCCATGGGACTGGACCCCCGAGGTGTCCCACCCCATCGGTGAGGGAGAACGCCTCGTGACCGACGCCGTCATGCACTACACAGTCATCGACGGCGAACACCGCAGGAAACTGCGCGGCTTCGTGGAGGTCGACCGCAGCACCATGAGCAGCGAACGCCTGGCCATGAAGCTGATCGAGTACGCCCGCCTGTTCCACTACGAAGCCCAGCCCGTCGGCCGCCGCAGGCAGCCGGCTGCCAACGGTCCTGCATGGCTGCGCTGGTATCCCGTCTTTCCACGCGTGCTCTTCGTGCTCACGGGTGCCTCACGGACCACGCTGGACAACCGGATCAGTGACCTCCAGGCGATGGTCGCCCATCACCCGCTCGTAGCAGCCCTCGCCCGCGAAGTTCAGCTCGGAGCAGCCGTCCTGGAAGACATCGAGCAACACAGTCCCTCCGAGTCGGTATGGATCCCGCTGGCTGGGGGCAAGCCCCGCCCGTGGACAGACTTGTGATGATGCATGAGGGAGGCCCGGCGCGCGCCGGTCCTTGAGGAGCAGCGTGTGGCGTGGATTCTTGTGCGGCAGGCGCAGCGAGGTTCTCCAGCCGCTACTGTGTCGGCTCGTCTGATTTGCGCGCCGGACTTGGAGTACCCCGATGAACAGTCCTTTCCGTCTTGTCGTTACGGGCGGGGGGACCGGTGGACACACATATCCCGCGCTCACCGCGGTGCGCTCCCTGCAAGCCCGGCTCGCCGCAGACGGTCGGGCGCTGGAGACCTTGTGGATCGGGACGGCTGAGGGGCTGGAGGCGCGTGTGGCGCTGTCCGAGGGCATTGCGTTCACCAGTGTGGTGACGGGCAAGATCCGCCGTTCCAAGAACCCGCTGAAACTTGCGTCGCCGGCGAACGTCAGGGACATGGCGCGGGTGCCGCTCGGTGTGCTCCAGGCACGGCGGGCCATCGAGCAGTTCCGGCCGGATGTGGTGCTGGCGACGGGCGGCTACGTCGCGGTCCCGGCCGGGCTGGCCGCGCGGATGTGCCACCGCCCGCTGGTGCTGCACGAGCAGACGGTGCGGCTGGGGCTCGCGAACCGGAAGCTCGCGTCGGCGGCCGCGCGGATCTGCGTGTCGTCGGAGTCGACGCTGCCGCTGCTGTCGGAGTCGGCGCGGCAGGTCGCCGTGGTGACGGGGAACCCGGTACGGCCGGAGGTGCTGTCCGGGCATGCGGACAAGGCCGTCGAGGCGCTGGGGCTGTGGGGCTTCGACCGGCAGTTGCCGACGGCGTACGTCACGGGTGGTGCGCAGGGTTCGCAGCAGATCAACGAGCTGGTGGGCGAGGTGCTGCCGTGGCTGCTGCAGCAGGCGAACGTGGTGCACCAGTGCGGCCCGGCCAACGAGGAGAGCCTGCGGGCTCATGTGGCCGGTCTGCCTCCCGAGTTGGCCGGCCGGTACCACCTGGCCGGGTTCATCGGTCCGGAGCTGCCGGACGTGCTCGCGCTGGCGGATGTGGTGATCTCCCGCAGTGGTGCGGGGACGCTGGCGGAGCTGACGGCGCTGGGCAAGCCCGCGGTGTTCGTGCCGCTGGCGTCGTCGGCCGGGAACGAGCAGGCGCACAATGCGCGCCATCTGCAGGAGGCCGGGGCCGCGGTCGCGCTCGAAGGCGCCGTGACAGCGGACCAGGTGAGGGACGCGCTCGGCCCGCTCCTGACCGATGCCCACTTGCGGCAGGCGATGGCGGAGCGGGCCCGTGCGTACGGCCGCCCGGACGCGGCCGACAGGCTCGTGGACGAAATCCTGACCGCCGCCGCACCCAACTGACCGGCTACCGACAGATGTGGAGCACCGTACCGGCCTCGATGAGGACGGCACAGGCCGAGGGCGTCGGCCAGGACCGCGGTCGCCGACCTTTGGCATTAACGGCTTGCGGCGGCCCCACTTCTCCGGCCTGAGCTGGCTCCACTGCATGGCTCGCGACGCGGTCGTTCCGGCTTGTGGTGGCCCCGGGTTCCGGCGGGGGTTGGCCCCGGGGCCTGCAGGATGATCTTCCAGCGGCAGTCTCAAGCGACTACGTTTGCCTCTGTGCCCACCGCAGAAGCCGCCTCGGCCTTCATCAGCACGTTCCTCACCGACTTTTCCGGAGCGGCGGAGTCGGACCGAGCTGCGTTCATCTCGTCTGTCTTGGACTGGCGGGAGTTGGCACCGATCGCGGTGGGCCCAGGGTGGGAGCAACTGAGCAGCGAGCAGCGCGAAGCGGTGTTGGCCGCGATGACGGACTACGTCGCCGCGCTCATCGCGGAGTTGCCCCTGGCGAGCGCGGACCTGGTCATCACGGATACGGATCCTCACGACCGCGGCAAGTTCAGGGTCATGACGTCCGCCCTGGTCGATGAGGAGCCGACAGAGATCACCTTCTGGGTATTCGAAGAGCCCGGCAAAGGGCTCAGGGTCGGGAACGTCGGGGTCGAGGGCGTGTCCTTCCTCGGCAGGTTGCGTCCGCAGCTGACGGCCACCCTGAAGAGGAAGGGCATCGACGCGGCGATCCGCGAACTGCGGGGAATGGTTGGACAGTAATGACCTGCGGAGGCCGGTCTATCGCCCGGCCTGCTGTTTGGCCCTGGTCTGGGCGAGGCGATAGGACTCGGTGCCGGTCTCGATGATGGCGCCGTTGAAGGTGAGACGGTCGACGATGGCCGCGCAGAGACGAGGGTCGGTGAAGGTCTTCGTCCAGCCAACTGGGGCTGGCACTTGTTCCTCATGGGGTGAGTGCCCTGCGACCTGGCCGTTTCAGGGGTCTGAGTGTCTCTTTGATTGTCTCGCTGACAGCGTGGTTTTGTAGGCGCTACCTTCATTCGTCAGGTGCGAGGAAGGTGTGCCGGATGGTGGAGTCGCGTCTGCGGGTGATAGAAAGCCGGACGGTGCCCGAGGCGCCCGTTGCCTGGGATCCGTGGGAGTTCCAGGCCCTGTGTGTGGAGGCGTTCGTGGCCTCCTGGCGGGCCCGGGGGTTCAGCCCGGTGACAGTCGACAACGACATCGGCCTGCTGGAGCGGACGTTGAAAGCCCTGGGACGGCCGGCGTGGGATGTCACGCCCGAGGACATCGACCGCGTGGTCGGCGGCCTGGCCGTGGATGGGCGGGCGCCATCCACCCGCCGCGGATACGTCCAGATCTTCAAGGGATTCCACCGGTTCCTGCAGGCCCGCAAAGTCATCGAGATCGAGGCGGCGTTCGGGGTCCGGCTGGTCTGCCCGGTGGACGAGTTCAACGCCTCGCGGCATGTCGGCGACGACTCGCCG
This sequence comes from Streptomyces sp. MUSC 14, assembly GCF_001866675.1. NCBI lineage: Bacteria > Bacillati > Actinomycetota > Actinomycetes > Kitasatosporales > Streptomycetaceae > Streptomyces > Streptomyces sp. MUSC 14. The sequence goes on along the minus strand of NZ_MLYN01000066.1, from coordinate 81,529 downwards.
GCCCTGCTGCCGCCGCCGACTCCCGAGCGGGTCGAGGAGTTCTTCGACTTCCTCAAGGCCCGGATCGCCACCGCCCGCAAGTACGCGCCCGCCGCCCGCGACTACGCGCTCTTCCGGACGCTGTATCACGCTGGCCTGCGTTCGGAGGAGGCCTCACTCCTGGATCGCCCGGACGTCCACTTCGGCCGCGGCCCGTTCGGCAAGCTGCACGTGCGCTTCGGCAAGGGCGCCCACACCTCCGGGCCCCGTCCGCGCTGGGTGCCCATGCTCGACCAACTGGACCTGATTCTACGCTGGTTCCTCGACGACGTCCGCGGGAAGTTCCCCGACTCGCCCGCGCTGTTCGCCGACGAGTCGGGCGGCCACCTGCACCAGGGAACCGTCCGCAACCGCCTGCGCTATCTGATGGAGCTGGAGGGCCGTCCGGCCGCCGACCGGTTCAGCCCGCATGCCTTGCGGAGGGCCTGCGCGACCCATAACTACGAGCGCGGGGTGGACCTGGTGGCCATCCAGCAGCTCCTTGGTCACTGGACTGTCAGTTCGACCATGAGATACGTACGGCCCTCGGCCACGTTCATCGAGGACGCCTACCGACGCGCCGTGACCAGCACGCTCGGCGAGCTCACCGGAGAGGAACCCACGCCGTGAACATCAAGTGGAAGCTGCGGATGGCCGCCGCCCAGCGCGAGGTCTGGACCGGCGCCCAGCTGCGGCGGCTCCTGGCCGAGAAGGCCGGCCTGGAACTGTCCTCCGCATCGGTGTCGGCCCTGTTCACCAAGGAACCCTCCCAGGTGAAGATGTCCACGCTCGCAGCATTGTGCACCGCACTGGAATGCACCCCCAACGACCTGATCGAGGTCGACACCACCCCCGTTGAACGCCCTGCGGCTCATCCGCAACCGGCAGCCGACCTGCCCCGGGCCGCCTCGGCCCGAGGCAGGTCCATGCCGCCGATCTGACCGACGGAGTGCGGGCGAGACATGGGAAAGAGACAGCGGGACTGTGTCGGGTGCGGGGCGCCGGTCGGCTTCATCGACCGGCAGCACTGCTGCCGCTGCACCGCCCGGATGAAGGACGAAGCCACCCGCGCCTCCTGCCCCGCCTGCGGGAGGTCACGCGTCCTGCAGGCCGACACCGGACGGTGCATCACCTGCTCGCGGACCTGCGCAAGCTGCGGACGCCCGGTCCGCTCACCGTCCGCCAGCCACTGCGGGATCTGCCGACGCGAATCCGCCCGGCAGGCTGCGAAGCGGCTCTGCCCTCGCTGCCAGCGGCCCGGCTTCCTGCAGACCAGCACCGGATGGTGCGGCCACTGCTCGCGACGGCGGCAGACCAAGCAGCCCCCGCGGGAGTGCGCCGGCTGCGGCCAGGTGCGGCGCCACGCCGGACACGGACTCTGCTCAGCCTGCTGGCAGAAGCACCCTGACCGCCCCTTCATCGCCGCCGAGAACCTGGCATCCCGGCTCGCCGAGCCGGTGCCCTGGCTGGGTGACTTCGCCGGGCATCTCGCCGACCGGCACTGCGTGAGCCGTGCCTGCACCATGATCAGCACGCTGGGCAGGCTGCTAAACGACGAACAACCCAACCACCCCCAAGCCCTCCTGGACCGTGCCCGCCGCCCCGGCCGTTCGATGGGCTCTCTCGCTCGCGCACTCGAAGCCTTCCTTACTCAGCACGGCCTCGCCCTTCCCACCGACCAGGCGCAACGGCTCGCCACTGGACGCCGACGACGCCGCATCGATGCCGTCCCGCTCCCGTTGCGACCGCCGGTGCAGGCGTTCGCCGAGTCCATGCTGCGAGCACGCGAGCGCGCCAGGAAGGCCGGCACCCTGCCGCGCACCGACAGCACTATCGAAACGGCCCTGGCCATCGTCCGCGACCTCGCCCGCTTCCTGACCAGCACGCGCAACAAGCAGGACTGGGCCCTGACCGACGTCCACGACGTCGAAGCCTTCCTGGCGACCATACCCAAGGCCCGTCAACGTCGACTGACCGTGCTGCGGCAGTACTTCCGTTTCGCCCGCTCCCGCAAGATCGTGCTTATCGACCCCACCCTGGGAGTCAAGGCCAAGGGCCCGTCGGGGTTCAGCGGCACCACTGTCGCCGTCGACCAGCAGCGACAGCTGTTCCGCCGCTGGACCACCGGCACCGACGCGCACCCTCACGAGGCACTGCTCGGACTCCTGGCCCTCCTCCACGCGGCCTCCAGCAGTGAGGTCCGGCTCCTGCGCCTGGACGACCTCGATCCCACCAACCGCACCATCCGCCTGGGCAAACGGCCGCATCCGGTGCCCATGGACCCGGTCAGCTGGTCAGTGCTTCAACGCTGCCTGGCCCACCGCGCGGACTGGGGCACCGACAACCCCTACGTGATCGTCACCCGGATCACCAAGACCGGCCGGGCACCGGCCTCAACTGCTTATGTCAGCCACCTCCTGGACCCTTGCGGCACCCCGCCCCGAACCCTGCGGAGCACCCGACTTGCCGACCTGGTGAACACCCTCGATCCCAAGCTCGTCGCCGCAGCCCTCGGCATGGACCCCGAAGGCGTCATGATCTACCTCGCCGATCATGTCGACGTCGGTCGGCTCGCGCAGCGCAGGGAGAACGCACCAGGGTCAGGCACTGCGTGACCGGCACAATGTCCCGGTGACCCTCTTTACCTGCGCGAACTGCGAGCACCCTCTCACCGACGATCTGCAGGAATCACAGGCCGCCCCGGCCAGCGATCACCTGTCCGACCATCGCATCGCCGACCCGCGGGTGGCGCAAGGCACCTATGCGATCAACTACGACGCCACGCTGTTCATCCTGCATCCTGACGACGTGCCAGGCACCGCTCTGCATCCCGACTCAGGACGTCGTGGCGGCTGCTGCGGACTTCACGGCCAAGACGGTCCCAACCTCGTCTGCGCAGACTGCGGCGCCGAGGTCGCCACCAAGGAATCGGACTGCTGGACCGACAACCTGGTAGCGCTGATAGCCGCCGCAGTCGTCAGCAGCACGGAATCTCCATTTGGAACCCGTTGACTTTCGGCGCCACCTCACACACGTTCGCCGGAACATGTGCGCTTTTCCGAACGATTCGTTCGAGGCGATGGCCACGCTGTTCTTCTCCTCGCGCTCCGTCAAAACCTGGAACAGCATTTCGGCGCCTCGGCGGTCCAGTTCGAGGTAGCCCAGTTCATCGATGCAGAGCAGGTCGACGCGCCCGTAGCGGGCGATGGTCTTGGTCAGCTGCTTCTCGTCGGCGGCCTCGACGAGCTCGTTGACCAGCTTCGCGGCGAGCGCGTAACGGACCCGGTAGCCGGCCATCGCGGCGGCGGAACCCAGGCCGATCAACAGGTGCGACTTGCCGGTTCCCGAGTCGCCGATCAGGCAGAGCGGTTCGCCCTTCTTGACCCATTCACAGGTGGCGAGGTTATGGATCTGAGCTGGGGTGACGTTGGCGTTCGCGGTGTAGTCGAAGTCGTTCAGCCACTTCTGACGGGGGAAGCCGGCCGCTCGGATGCGTCGCTCGGACCGACGCCGGTCGCGGTCCTCGCACTCGGCCATCAGCAGTTCGGCGAGGTAGCCGCGGTAGGACAGGTGCTCGCGTTCGGCGCGGGTGGCGGTGTCGGCGAACTGGGTCCGCATGGTCGGCAGCCGCAGAACCCGGCAGGCGGTGTCAATGGCGGCATCGGCGGCGGGTTCGGTCAGGGCGTGGTGAGGGCCGGTCATCGCAGGTCCCTTCCGGGTCGGTGGTGCAGGAGCTGGTCCCAGCGATCCAGGACAGGCAGAGGTCGCTGGTCGGGAGGCAGGCGCGCGGTTCGGCGCTCGGTCAGGCTTGGCAACGGCAGATCCGGTGGGACGACCGATTCGGGAATTGGCGTCGTGGCGCTACTGACGTTGTTGGCGTGATGTCGTCAAGGTGAGTCGGGTTTCGGCGAGGCATCCGTTGATGAGGTTGCTGCGGTACTGGATCTGGCGGAGACCGTGCCGAAGTGCGCTCATGAGGTGGTCAGGGTCGGTGAAGGCGGTGTTGACCTGGCTGCTGCGCCGCAGCAGTGACCAGATGCCCTCAGTTGGCTTGTCACAGTGCGGGGACCGTTGGACAACGGAGCGTGGACACGCCGATTATCAGTAGTGAGGGCCTGCTGCGGCTGGTCGAAGCCGTCGCGCGCGTGCGATCGCGTGGCCAGGGGGGAGAGGGTGCGTCGTGGACGACACCGGAACTGATGGCCGCCCCAGAAAGGAACGGTGACGGAGCGTCCGGGAAGTCTGTGGACGTCGCTTCCCGCGGCGGTCAGGCACGAGACGCTCGCGGTGCTGGTGACGCTGCTGGATCGGGCGGCGGCCCGTCCGGGCGGCGCGGCGGCAGCGGACGTCGGGGGTGAGCACGATGTCGTTCGCTGAGCGCGTGGAGCGGAAGGTCGAGGGCCGGCACCGGGACCGGCTCGCGGTGGTGTATGTCCGTCAGTCGTCCCGTCAGCAGGTCGTTGACCACGGCGAGTCGACGCGGCTGCAGTACGGGCTGGCCGAGCGGGCGGTGATACTCGGCTGGTCGCGCTCGCGTGTGCTGGTCATCGATGAGGACTTGGGGCGTTCGGCCGCTGGCGGGCTCGAGCGGCCAGGGTTCGCCCGGTTGGTCACCGAGATCACCATGGGGCGGGTGGGAGTGGTGCTGGGGTTGGAGATGTCGCGGCTGGCCCGCGTCGGGCGGGACTGGCACCAGTTGATCGAGTTGTGCTCGCTGACGTCGACGCTGCTGGCGGACGTCGACGGGGTCTACGATCCGAACTGCTATAACGACCGGTTGCTGCTCGGGCTGAAGGGCACGATGAGCGAGGTCGAGCTGCACCTGATCAAGCAGCGGATGGCTGCGGGAAGGCTTGCGAAGGCCGCCCGTGGGGAGTTGGCCGTGCCGCTGCCGGCCGGGTATGTCCGCCGCCCCGACGGGACGGTCGCCCTTGACCCGGACGAGCAGATCCGCGCCGTGGTCCGCCTGGTGCTGGACCTGTTTGAGCAGTTGGGCACGGTGCACGCGGTGTTGCGGTTCCTGGTGGAGCACCGCGTGCTGATCGGGATGCGGCAGCGGTCGGGGCCGGACAAGGGGGAGGTGGTCTGGCGTCGCCCGCACCAGCAGGGGTTGATCAACATGCTGCGCAACCCGGCGTATGCGGGCATCTACGCCTATGGCCGCAGCCGCGCCGATCCCGCCCGGCGGCGGCCCGGCCGCCCGCAAAGCGGCCGGGCGCGCGGGCTGGGGGAATCCGAGTGGCTGGTGCGCATCGAGGACGCGCTGCCGGCTTATATCAGCGTCGAGCAGTACGAGCGGAACCTGGCGCGGATGGCGGCCAACCGGGCCCGCGCCGAGAGTATGGGATCGCCGCGGGAGGGACCGGCACTGCTGGCCGGACTGGTGGTATGCACGTTGTGCGGGCAGCGACTGCAGGTGGTCTACGAACGCAGCAAGGCGGGGCTGACGGGGCGCTACTGCTGCACCCGCCGCCTGGTCACCTATGGTGAGCCGCGCTGTCAGCAGATGGCGGCCGGCTTCCTCGACGCCTTCGTCGTCGAGAAGGTCCTGGCGGCGCTGGCGCCATCCGCGCTGGAACTGTCGATCGAGGCCGCACGCCATATCGAGGCCCGACGCGCAGAGGTGGACCGCATCTGGCGGCAGCGTCTGGAGCGCGCAGGGATCGCCGCGGAGCGGGCCGCCCGCTGCTACCGTCTCGCTGAACCGGAAAACCGCCTGGTGGTACGGCAGCTGGAGCGGGAGTGGGAGGAGGCGCTGGCGACCCAGGCGGCTCTGGCCGAGGACTACGAGCACTACCGCCACGAGCAGCCAGACCACCTGTCGGCCGCCGAGCTGGCCGCGATCCGCGCTCTCGCCGTCGACCTCCCGACGCTGTGGCACGCCAAGTCGACGACCATCGCGGACCGCAAGCGGCTGCTGCGCTGCGTAGTGGAACGGGTGGAGGTGGCCGCGAGGGGAGCGAGCGAGCAGGTCCACGCCACGATCGTGTGGGCCGGCGGTGCTCGCACCGACGCCGATCTGACCCGTCCCGTCGCCCGCGTCGATCAACTCTCCTACTATCCCCGTCTCGTCGAGCGGATCCGCGCGCTGGCCGCGGGAGGGCTGACGACCGGCCAGATCGCCGACGAGCTGGCCGCCGAGGGACTACGCCCGCCCCGGCAGAGCCCGCGCTTCAACCCCGGCGAGATCCAGCACCTGATCCGCCGTCTCGGCATCCGCCCCGGACTGGAGGCGGACCGGCACACCGCCAACGGCCCGCTGAGCGTGCACGAATGGTGGCTCGCCACGCTCGCCCGCGAGATCGACATGCCCGCCGCCACCCTGTTCGGTTGGTTGCAGCGCGGCTGGGTCACCGGACGGCAGGACGAGCGCCCGCCACATCGCTGGATCATCACCGCCGACCCCGATGAAATCGAGCGGCTCAAGGCACTGCGCCGCACTCCGGACCGGCTCCGCAAGCGGCGCCGGTGGATCAACAACATCCCGGACCACAACAACACCAATGATCAAGGAGAACACGGATCATGAAAGATCGCACCTACGCGACCCGCAGTGCGGCAAGCACATCTCGACGGGGTGAGGTCCGGTGCGTAGGCCGGGAGGAAGTAGCAGGTGATCCAGTCGTGGGTGTCGATGAACTCCCGTAGTCGGCGGTCCTTGTGGACGTTGAGGTTGTCCCACACGAGCACGATGGGTGCACCGAGCTGCTGGTGCGCGGCGATGAGCAGGTCGCGGTAGTCGGTCCAGGTGAAACTGCGTCTGCCGCCGCGCTTGTGATCGAGATGCCGCTTGGGCCGGTAGATCAGCCGTGAGCGTTCACCGTGCTTGTAGCAGGCCAGAGCGGCGACGGAGAAGCGGCGCTGGGAGCGTCCCCTCACCCGGATGACGGGTGTGCGTCCGCGCCGGGCCCAGGTCCGTGCGGTGGGCGGCGTCATCGAGAAGCCGGCTTCGTCTTCGAAGCACAGCCAGGCGTCGAGCGCCGCCACGGACCTTCCACCTGCGGCCAGGTCTCCTTCACCCAGCCCGCCACGGCCTCCTCGTCGCGCTCGATGGCTCGGCGGGCCGGCACCTGATGGCTGAAGCCATGCCGGTGCAGCATCTTCGCGATCGCCGACAGCGTCATGCTCTTGTGGAACCGGCGCCCGATCAGCGTCTTGATGCGCGCCAGCGTCCACGTCTGGTCCGGCCAGCCGTGCGCGACCGGCCCCTTGGCGAGCTCCTGCTCGAGCACGATGAACAGGGCCTCACTCAGCTTGGGCCGTGACACGGGCCCGGCGGACTGCAGCCCCTGGGTGCCCGCGTCCTGCCAGGCCCGGCGCCAGCGCTGCACCGAGCGCACACTCACCCGTAAGTCCTTGGCGACCTCGGCGCTGCAGGCACCCACAGCGAACCGCTCCGCGGCCTCCAGCCGGATCCGCTCGCGAAACGCCTGCCGTTCAGGCGTCAGCCCACCACCCTGCGGATATCTCACACAACCGGCATACCGCGACGATCACACATCGTCAGCCCCCAACGACAACACGCCGCAAAGGTCAGTAGATGTACCGGACGTGCCGGTGGAAGGTGCGGCCGTTATACAGGCGACGATCGACCGGACGGCACAGTGCAGGCCGACGAACCGTGGCGGGCGCTGGAGGTCCTGGCCAGAGCAACGATGTAGAACGCTCGCGGCCGAGAGCCCGGCTTCCAGGCGGCCGGGTGCTTGCTTCATCGACTCCGCCGAGGTGGCGGGGTGACCGAAGCAAGTAGCTTCGCGGGTCGCAGTATTAGCGTGGTGCGTGGAGGAGGCTCGGCGAAGTAGGGAACACGGCACGCGTTCTTCCTGCCAACAGACCGAATAACCGAGAGGGTGAATTGTCCGTTTCCTTGGAAGAGGTGACTATCCACCCATGCACCGCGTAAATGCCCAGCTCACGGCCTGTGGTCCCCGCGCACGCGGGGTTGGTCCCGTCCACGACGGCCGTACTGCCGCTGTAGGTGGGTGGTCCCCGCGCACGCGGGGTTGGTCCCCAGGACTCCGCCGCCCCGGACCTGCTGGAGCTGTGGTCCCCGCGCACGCGGGGTTGGTCCCAGGGCGGTGGGGAGCGCCGGCCCGGTCTGCCAGTGGTCCCCGCGCACGCGGGGTTGGTCCCGGTGCCCTGGTTGAGCAGTGGCAGCGGGAGGAGTGGTCCCCGCGCACGCGGGGTTGATCCCGTCATCAGGCGGTTCGGCTTCTTCACGCTTGCGTGGTCCCCGCGCACGCGGGGTTGGTCCCTACTGATGCACGACGACGATCTGCCGGAGCGTGTGGTCCCCGCGCACGCGGGGTTGGTCCCGCGAACGCCGCGACGGCGGCATGGACCCGCACGTGGTCCCCGCGCACGCGGGGTTGGTCCCTCGGCGCGGACCTTCTCGAACTCCTTGGAGCTGTGGTCCCCGCGCACGCGGGGTTGGTCCTCGCCGGGCGCCTGCGGCGCGTTCACCGGCGATGTGGTCCCCGCGCACGCGGGGTTGGTCCCGGGGTGGACGGCCTCCAAGCGAAGGGGAACGTGTGGTCCCCGCGCACCCGGGGTTGGTCCCGCGGACATGAACTTCGGGGCCAGCGAGCTGGGGTGGTCCCCGCGCACGCGGGGTTGGTCCCGCGGCGAGGGCCTCGTTTTCGTCGGCGTAGACGTGGTCCCGCGCACGCGGGGTTGGTCCCGCGCTGAAGGCTCGCAACGAACTGGTCGTGGAGTGGTCCCCGCGCACGCGGGGTTGGTCCCGCAGCGGACGAGGCCGAGGGTTTTCAGTGGTCCCCGCGTACGCGGGGTTGGTCCCCTGGGACGCCATGATGCTCGGCGACCAGGCCGGTGGTCCCCGCGCACGCGAGGTTGGTCCCTGGCTGCCGCCCTCCACCGCCTGAAACGCCCTGTGGTCCCCGCGCACACGGGGTTGGTCCCGTCAGCTCGGCGCCGACCGCCTGAGCCGTCACGTGGTCCCCGCGCACGCGGGGTTGGTCCCTTCGCAGAGTCGTTCCTAGTCTTGCCGCTGGTGTGGTCCCGAGCAATGCTCAGGACTTGTGGATCGGTTCCGGGAAGGACGCGGAGGGCGTACCTTCCCGAATGATCCTGTGATGGTCACCGAGTAGGCCCGCGTTCGCAGCGCGGGTCGGGAAGGCACGCCCGTGCTCAGCGTAGTCACCGACGATGGCTCCAGCAGTCCGATCTCCGAGGTGCTGCCATTGCTCTACCTGCACGGCCTGTCGTCCGGGGATTTCGTCCCGGCACTGGAGCAGTTCCTCGGCGGCGCGGCCGGCCTGTCGCCGACGACGATGACTCGGCTAACCCGGCAGTGGCAGGACGACCACGCCGCCTTCTGCGACCGGGACCTGTCGGACCGCGACTACGTGTGCGTGTGGGCCGACGGCGTGCACCCGAAGATCCGGCTCGGCCAGGCTCACTCGTGCATCCTGGTCCTGCTCGGCGTCCGCCTGGACGGCACCAAGGAGCTGATCGCACTGGCCGAGGGCCTGCGCGAGTCCACCGAGTCGTGGGCCGACCTACTGCGCGACTGCCGCCGGCGCGGCATGCGCGCCCCGGAGCTGGTGGTCGGCGACGCTGCGATGGGGCTGTGGAAGGCGCTGGCCGAGGTGTTCCCCGCCGTGAGGCATCAAAGGTGCTGGGTTCACAAAGCCTGTGTCGAACTCCTTTCCGAAGTCCGCGCACTCTGGCGCGACGAGAGCCATGCAGGAGATCTACAACGCCGAGGGCCGCGCGCATGCCGAGAAGGCGATCGAGGCGTTCGCGAGGACCTACGGCGCGAAGTGGCCCAAGGCCGTCGCGAAGATCACCGACGACGCCGTGGAGTTGCTGGCGTTCTACGATTTCCCGGCGGAGCACTGGATCCACCTGCGGACCACGAACCCGATCGAGTCCACGTTCTCCACGGTCAAGCTCCGCACCAAGGTCACCCGCGGCGCGGGCAGCCCGGCTGCAGCACTAGCGATGGTGTTCAAGCTGGTGGAGTCTGCGCAGGCCCGATGGCGCGCGATCACCGGCGCCCACCTCGTGCCCTTGGTCCGCGCGGCGCCCGGTTCGAGAACGGCGTCCTGGTCGAGCGCCAGGAGCAGGTCGCGTGACCGGGCCGAACGACTACGGCAGCTGCCAGATCTACCTGCGAGGCGGTCACCACCCGTCCGTGACGGAGCTCGTCGCGGCGGCTGTCGGAGGCCAGGCCGACGATCACTACACGGTCCGGGCGGGCCAGATGGTCTTCGAGATCCGGCACAACCCGGACGTCGGGCTGGCCGACGACTTCATCGGGTGGCCGTTCACCATCGAGGCGGAAACCGACGAACCCGGACCCGCGCTCGTCGAGGCAGTGTCACGACTCCTCAAGGCGGCCTGGAACCGCGGCTACGACGCCGTTGCCGCCTGCGACTTCGAAGACGAGCTCCCGGATCTCGGCGGACTCCCGCGCTACCCCTGACTTACACCGGATCCACAGGTTTTGACTATTCCTCTGTGGTCCCCGCGCACGCGGGGTTGGTCCCTGAATGGCCGACGCGCAGAACAACCTCACCGTGTGGTCCCCGCGCACGCTGGGTTGGTCCCACGCCGCACAGGACCGGGATGCCTACCTTGAAGTGGTCCCCGCGCACGCGGGGTTGGTCCCCTGAGGCCTACGTCCCGGCCGTGGCCCCGGTCGTGGTCCCCGAGCACGCGGGGTTGGTCCCCCGACGTGCACATTCGAGGAAATGGTCGAGGAGTGGTCCCCGCGCACGCAGGGTTGGTCCCTCGCGGCGCTCGCCGCTCTGGCGGTCCATGGCGTGGTCCCCGCGCACGCGGGGTTGGTCCCTGGATCGTCCCGGCCTGGGCCGCCGGTACCGCGTGGTCCCCGCACGCGGGGTTGGTCCCGTGCTCGCCGGCGGTTCGGAGCACGCTCACTTGTGGTCCCCGCGCACGCGGGGTTGGTCCCCGAGGCGCGGCCCGAAGCCGCAGGAAAGGGCTGTGGTCCCCGCATACGCGGGATTGGTCCCTCGCGCGGGAAGCCGGCCGGCCGCTGCGTTCCGCGGTCCCCGCGCACGCGGGGTTGGTCCCGACGCGTTGCGGAAGCCGGTCGGTGCGCCGACGTGGTCCCCGCGCCCGCGGGGATGGTCCCGGCGGACGCTCCACACCTGAAACAAATTCCCAGTGGTCCCCGCGCCCGCGGGGATGGTCCCTCCGTGTACAGGCGGTGCGCCCGCTTGTAGAGGTGGTCCCCGCGCCCGCGGGGATGGTCCCGCCGCCCAGCTCCTGGCGTGGCTGCACAAGACGTGGTCCCCGCGCCCGCGGGGATGGTCCCCCGTGTCTCCGATGGCGTCGCGCGCCTCTCCCGTGGTCCCCGCGCCAGCGGGGATGGTCCCGAGGTGTATTCGGGGGACGCGCCGAACGTGGGGTGGTCCCCGCGCCCGCGGGGATGGTCCCATCACGGACTTGACGTCGTCGTTGCCCTTCTTGTGGTCCCCGCGCCCGCGGGGATGGTCCCGCCGGCTGCTGCTCCCCCGCCAACCCGAGGGCGTGGTCCCCGCGCCCGCGGGGATGGTCCCTGCTTGAGCCACCACCGGTAGGTGGAGCCGTCGTGGTCCCCGCGCCCGCGGGGATGGTCCCAGACCGCATGACCTTCGAGAATTCCCACCAGAGTGGTCCCCGCGCCCGCGGGGATGGTCCCACCATCAATGTGGTGATGGCGAACAGGAACGGGTGGTCCCCGCGCCCGCGGGGATGGTCCCCTCCTGGCGGTCAACGGTCGGCCCCTCGGTGAGTGGTCCCCGCGCCCGCGGGGATGGTCCCCCGCCGCCCGCCACTGAGAGAGAGGAAAGAGAGTGGTCCCCGCGCCCGCGGGGATGGTCCCACCTCCACGTCCCGGCTCTCCAGCTCGACCACGTGGTCCCCGCGCCCGCGGGGATGGTCCCGGCGGGGCGGGGGCTGCGTCGTGACGGCGGTGGTGGTCCCCGCGCCCGCGGGGATGGTCCCAGGGCGAGCCGCCGGCCCCGCTGCGCCTCCTCGTGGTCCCCGCGCCCGCGGGGGGGTGGTCCCGCCGGGAAGCGGCCGTCCGTGCGGACTGTCGAGTGGCCCCCGCGCCTGCGGGGGTGGTCCCAAGCAGTACATCGGGCATCTAGCTGAGCGGATGTGGTTCCCCCGCCTGCGGGGGTGGTCCCCGGCCCGCCGACGTCCGGGCTTTCGCCGCTGAGTGGTCCCCGCGCCTGCGAGGGTGGTCCTGGTGCGCAGCGCCCGCCGGATCGAGCGCCTCGGTGGTCCCCGCGCCTGCGGAGGTGGTCCCGCGCAGGCCGCGATCGAACACGCCCCTGCACGGCCCGGCCAGTCCTGGGCGAGCCACTACAGCCACGGCCGGTGGGCGCACGAGTCCGGCATGATCCACGCCAAGCTCGGTGACCTCACCGCAGCGGAGGAGCATTGGCACCTGGCGCTGGACATCCACGGCCTGGACCGCAAGAGGACCCGGGCGATCGTGCTCGCCGACCTCGGGCACGTCCAGCTCAAGCGCGGCAACACCGAGACCGCCCTCGCCACCTGGAGCGAGTTCCTCGACTGCGCCGCCGGCGTACAGTCCGTACGCATCCATGACGGACTGACCAACATCGCAGCCCGTCTGCCGTCCATCCCCGACAGCCCTGCCGCCGCCGATCTCGGCGAGCGCATCGCCGCCCGGGCGTGACGGCAGCACCGTCCCAGTGAGCATGCCTCCTACGCAGTAGGAACGAAACGCACGGCGCCCCAGGCGATTGCCTGGGGCGCCGTGCTGCCTCCACCAGCAGATGCTTCAGGCCTTGAGCGGGGGACCGTGGAACAGTCCACCCATCTGGTCGGCCTCAACCACACGCTGGCAGATCGCGTGCAACCCGGAGGGGGTGCCTGCGCCGTGGACCGCTTCGACAGCGCCTGGCACGAGTGAGAGCGTGGCGCAGGTAGCGCACGGCGGTACGGCCGTGTCCGTAGTCGAGTGCTGCCTGGGCCTCATCGATCCATGCGGCGGCTTCCTGCGCATTCAGATCCGCGGACTCAGCGTACGGACCGCCTGTGATATCGGGTTCTCTGCGCGAGCCGGTGGAGCAGACGCCGAAGATCGGCCCACACCGCCCGGCCTTCGAATCCGATGAGCATTTGGACTCCCCTTTCACACGAGGCCGGTTGTTCGGATGCGTGAAATCACCTGGTTTCCTGACCGGTCCGGGCGAGTGGGGCCAGCAGGCCGTCGCCGGGCCAAAGATCCTGTTCGGTCACGAGGCTGGCGAGGAAGGTTCCGACCTCGGTCAGCACTGCGGCCCGCTCGGCGGACCCGTAGACGATGAAGTCGTCGGCCGCGGCATCGTAGGCGCGTACGTGGCTGTGCGGGCCGGTGCAGACGAGGGCACGCGCGATTTCGGGCAGGCCGAGGCTGAGGGCGTCGCACCGGCCTGCACGGACGAGTTGGACCAGGTCGGTGGTGACGCGCTCCCAGTCACCGACTTCCGGCCAGTCGGCACCTCCGCCCAGTTCGTGGGTGAGGGTGGCCAGCGGGATGATCTCGCCCGGCCTGCGGCCGCGGGTGAGGAGGTCGTGGATGCGGGCGCCGTCGGGCTGGCGCACCTGGGGGTGCAGCAGGGAGGCGGCGGCCACGACGGTGGTGTTGATCTCCTGGGCGGCGGCCGGGTAGTACGCCTCGTGTGCGAAGAGGAGGTAGACGTCTGGGGTGCGGTCGGCCGGGCTGGTCTCGGGCTGGGGCATGAGTACGGTTCCCTTCGGTAGTGGGGTGCCGGGCGTGGGGGAAGGCGCCGTCGGCTGGCCGTGCGGCGGGTACGGGCCCAGAGGCCGCTCTGGCTCGCGGGTCTGGTCCTCGTCCGTGGTGCCGTTCTCGGCGTTCTCAGCGGCGGTGTTGATCTGGGTCACCTGGTGGCCGAGTTGGACCATCAGCCGTTCTCGGAGAATGAGGGCGTCGGAGACCGCCCGGGTGTCGTGGGTCTGGAGCAGACCCGCGGCCTCCCACAGCAGGTTGTGGCCGATCTCGGCCGAGCGGCGCAGCTCGTAGCGGTCGCTGCCGGCGGCGGCCTGGACGAGCGAGGTCTGCAGGGACGCCAGGCGCTGCAGGTAGCGGCAGGCAGCCGGGTCTTGGCCGGTGCGGACGTGTTCGCGGGCCCGGGCGTCCAGGCGTTGGGGCACGTGTTCGGTGAGCAGTGGTGCGAGTGCCATTGCGGGTAGCGCGGTGTCGGTGGGAGTTCCGTGGCCGATGGCGAACAGGCCAGTGAGCAGGCTGAGGAGGGCAACGGCTGCCGTGGACAGGCGGACGGATCCGGGCAGGCGGAACAGGGCGATGCGCCGGGCGGGACGCCGCGTCAGCCAGCGCCCGGCCCAGCGCTGTGCACGGGTGGCGCCCGGGGTGAGCACCCCGATCTGGTGGGGGGTCTCGGGCCGGCTGCCGTCGCCGGGGATGGTCCAGGCGAGCCAGCCCCATAGGGTGCGTTCGTGGACGAGCACGGGTTCGCACGCCGTCGAGCAGGTGTGGTCGGGGACGTGGCCGGTGCGCAGGGCACGTGAGTGTGCTTGCGTCCAACGCCCCGGGTCTTGGGCGAAGGGGCGGTCGTGGTGCGCGGCTTCAGCCGGCGGTGTGCTGGGGACGGTATGAGTCACGGGCTGCTTCCTTCCGGTGGGTCCGTGAAGGCGGAGGCGCAGGTGGTGCAGCGGCCGTCGCCATCGGGATGGGCGCGCTTGCGTGTGGGGCCCGGGCAGGTGCGGCACAGCGGCCAGCCCAGGCAGGCCGGACAGAGGTCTTCGCCGGGGGCGGTCCCGGGGCAGCCGCAGCCGGAGCATTCGACGAGGGCCCGGTAAGTGAGGGCGTCGCTCACGGTGCGGGCGGCCGGGGCCGCCGACGGCTGGCGGGCTGGTGGCTCGAACGGCTCCCGATGCGAGGGCGCATCATGCGGGCCGGCGGCGGTGGCGGGTGGCGGGTAGGCCTGGGCGGCGCGGAGCCGGGCGGCGATGATCGCCCCGACGGAGGTGCGTACCGGTGTCGGCAGCGGTCGGCCGGCGATGACGTGACGCAGCTGCTCGCTGCTCCAGCCGACTTCCAGCATCACGGTCACGACGCGGCCCTGGTGGGTCAGCGCCTGTCCGGTCAGGAGGAGTTCGGGGCGAGCCGC
Organism: Streptomyces sp. MUSC 14; assembly: GCF_001866675.1. Classification (NCBI taxonomy): domain Bacteria; kingdom Bacillati; phylum Actinomycetota; class Actinomycetes; order Kitasatosporales; family Streptomycetaceae; genus Streptomyces; species Streptomyces sp. MUSC 14. Next base: position 66,377 of record NZ_MLYN01000066.1, on the reverse strand, counting down.
TCCGATCTCGAGCAGCAGTTGGATCCCCGGGTGCATCTCATCTGCCGTCGGCACGGCCGGCACGGCCGGTTGGGGCTTCGGGGTATCCGGCCCGTCCGTCCGTCCAGACGCCCGCGTCGCTTCGCTCAGGCACGGACGGAGGGGACTGGTGTTCTGCTTGTTGGTCTTCTTTCTCTTGGTGTTCTTAGTGGGGCGATTGACCGACGTCGGGTTATCCACCGGTGGAAAACCCGACATCGGTTGCGACCTGCTGTTTTGCAGGCTGGGCAGGTCGGTGATGAAGTACGCGGCCGCGCCGAGGGTGCCGTCCGAGTTGCGCTCGCGTTCCCTGAGCAGGAAGCCGTGCCTCTGAAGCTCCTTGAGCCCGCTCTTCACGGCTGCCTCGCCGTCGCGGCCGCGGCGCGCCAGGTCGGTGACGGTCATCCGCCAGCCGTCCCGGTGCGTGCTGATAAGTCCGAACAAGCCCTTCGCCTTGAAGGACAACCGGGCATCGCGGAACAGGCCGTTGGCGATCTGGGTGAACTGATCGGCCGCCATCACCCCGCGCCGGATCCCCGCCCCGAAGCCGCTCATCGCCGCGCCGGCCGGAACGGAAGCGAACGTACGCGCCGCCTGGACGAGGTCGGCGTCCATGACAGCCGGTCGGTCCGTGATCGAGTAGACGATCTCGCCGAGCGTCCCGTTGTCGTGCCGGAGCTGTTCGCGAATGAGGTAGCCGTGGCGCTGCAGTTCGCTCAGGGCGGCGCGTACGGCGTCGCGCCCGTCGGGCCCGGCTCTCATGAGGTCGGCGACCGTCACCTGCCAGCCAGTTGCATGGGTGCTGATGTAGCCGAACAAGCCCTTCGCCTTGAAGGACAACCGGGCATCGCGGAACAGGCCGTTGGCGATCTGGGTGAACTGATCGGCCGCCATCACCCCGCGCCGGATCCCCGCCCCGAAGCCGCTCATCGCCGCGCCTCCGGTACGGGGCGCACGCGGTAGCCGAAGGGGCGCTCCCAGACGGCCGGGGTGAGGCGGCCGACGGTTCTGGGTGCGCGGGAGGGCGTGTGTTCCATGCCTTCAGGTCACCCGCCGGCCCCGACCACGCCGGCGGCCACGAGCCCCGACCATCGGTCACGATCCGGCAACGGCAGCCGTCGAGCTGCCATGGTCGCTCTCGTGGTCGGGCCGACCACGCGCCCTCGGCCAGGGTGCGCAGCCGTTGCGCAGCCCGAGTGCGCAGCCGCCAACGGGCCGTGCGCAATCAGGCTGCGCAACGAGTCGAGGATCGTGCGCATCGGGTTGTGCGGTGCCGTTGCGCAACCCGCCGGGGGTTCTCGCAAGGACTCTGCGCATCGGATCGCAGGGGCTGCGCAGTCCCTCTGGTGGTGCCCCGGTCTTCTCGTGCGCCCGTCCCGCTCCACCGCGCACGTGCCTGTTGCGGGCGCGGGTGGCCGGCTCCCCGGTGCGCGGGGTGCGGCCCGGCGTGTGGTCATGCGGCGGTCCTCGGCCGTACCGCGAGCACCCCTCACTGTCAGCCCGTGGTCGGGGCCGTGGTCGGGGCGACCATGGGCCAGACCATGGACTTCGTGGCCGCATCGTGACCGTGGTCGGGGTCCCGTGGTCGGTGGTCGGGTCGGGGGCGGCGGGTTTTCTCAAGGTCAGCAAGTACACGTTCCGACCTGGGAGTTTGACCATGTCCCCTGGCATGCAGGCCTCCGAGAGCCAGGCTGGTGCTCCGATGGCGGCCGGCGTGGCCCTTCAGGCGATGCGGCGCCGCGTACGCCTCTCACGCGTAGCGGTCTGGACCGTGATCGCGGCCGGCCCCATCGCCCTGTGCGTCGCCATTGCCTCCACCCCGACCACGGTCCAGGCGGCCACCGAGGCCAAGCCGACCACCGTGCGCACCGCCGCGGCCGCCGACCCGGGCGGCTATGCGCAACTGTTCGTCAGCGCGTGGCTGCGCAGCAGCGCCGACGACGCGACCACTGCGCAGGCGCGGCTTGCGCAGTCACTCGCGCCGGACGTCGACCTTCCCACCCCGGCCGCCGATGCGCAGTCCGGTCCGCAGTCCGTCACGGCGGTGCGCAGTGCGCAGAGCGGGAGCGGCGGCTGGTTGGTGACGGTGGCTGCGCAGTACGCCGACGGCTCGGTGCGCTATTACACGGTGCCGGTGGCCGCCGGACGCGACGGCGCCTCGTTCACCGTGACCGGTGCGCCCGGCGTGGTGGCCGGCCCCGGCCGGGCCGCGGTGCCGGCGTCGCCGTACGGGGTGGGCGTCCCCGACGGTGATCTGTCCACTGCAGTCGGCCAGTTCCTGGCCGCTTATCTGACCGGTGCCGGGGAGGTCGATCGCTTCCTCGCGCCCGGCGTGAACCTGCCGGCCGTCTCCCCGGCCCCCTACACGGCCGTCTCCGTCCAGCAGGTGTCCGCCGTCGAACAGGCGGCGGCCGCCGGGCAAGTGCCGGGGGACGGCACGACGGTGCGTGTCCTGGCCCAGGTTGAGGCCCGGGACAGCGGCGGGCGGTGGCCGCTGGCCTACGAACTCACGCTCCGGGCCCGCTCGGGCCGGTGGGAGATCGCCGCGCTCCAGTCCGGCACCACCCAGGACGGCGGTGCCCGATGAACGCCGTGCACAGCGTGATCCTCGCCGGGCAGTTGAACGACCTCGGCAACTCGTGGATCACAATGTTCAGGGACTGGGCGACCAAGGGCCTGCAGGCCGGTCTGGTCTGCCTCGTCGTCGTGATCATGATCCAGCGGTTCAGCCTCAAGGCCGGGATCGGCGCCCTGCTGCTGATGGTGATCGCCCTCGGTCTGTACAACTCACGCAACGACCTGGCGTCGATGTTCGAGAACGAGGTGAAGAACCCGTCCAAGGGCGCAGCTGCCGTCCCCGGCGTCGTGACGTCACAGCTCCCCGTCCACCATGACCACGCACCAGGCGTCGGGGGCTGGCTGTGAGCGCGGCCGTCGGCCGGGTGGGCCGCTTCTACACCGCAGCGCGCCGCCATCCGTGGGTGCTGGGCAAGGTCGCCGACTGGAAGATCCCCCTTGGCCCTTACACCCCCGCGCAGATCGCGGTCGCCGTCGGCGGCGGCTTCCTTCTGGTCAAGACGATCAGCTGGTGGTCGTGGATGGGGCCGGTTCCCCCCATCGCGTGGATCCTGGCCATCTGGGCGGTGCGCCGGCCGAAGATCCGGGGCCGGGCCCCGATGCAGGCCGCTGTGGGCTGGGTGCTGCTGGGCTGGCAGCCACGAGGAGGACGGATCGGCGGGCGGGCCGCCCGCGACCGCGGACCCAGGCCGCTGCTTGGCGGCTTCACGATCGAAGGCGCACCCGTGCCGGAACCCGCACCGTCCCATGCGACGCAGACGCCGCACCCGCACCCCGCGACAGGCCGCACGTCCACGCGAGTCCGCAAGTCAGTGCGCCGCCGCAGCGCACCTACTGCTCCCGCGGCGGCGATGCCGGTCTCGGGTGTGCAGCAGCTGCTCGCGTCCGTCGGGCAGGGGGGTGCGCGGTGAGGGTTCCGATCCGTCACATCGCCGGGCACCTGGTGTGGTCGGCCCAGGGTGGTGTGTGGGCGATCTACCGCCTGCACCCCGGCCCGGACGCACACGGACAACTCGAGGAGACCGTCCAGGGCACCTACGTGCCCGCGGCGGTCCGCGACGAACAGCTCGCCAAGATCACGCATTTGGTGCGGTCGCTGTCCGGGGCACCGCGGTTGTTCGGTCTGTGCGCGCAGCTCGACCCGGGTGAGGTCGCCCTGAAGATGATCGAGGGCATCGAGCCGACCGAGGTGCCGGGCGTGGGCCGGCATCCGTGGGTGGAGAACGTCGAGGCCACCCTGGATCTGCTGGACGAGCAGGAGATGCACCGCCGCACCCTGTGGCTGGCCGTGCCTCTGAAGGCCGAGGCGGCCGGGCTACAGGTGTCGGCGTCCCTCGGTGCGGCGTGGGCCGAGTTGTCCCCGCTGCTGGGCATGCAGCCGGTGCCGGTGGCACGGCGCGAGGTGAGTGCCTACCGCGAGCAGGCCTCGCGGGTGGAGGCCGCGCTCGCCGGAGGTCTCGCCTTCCGCCCGGCCCGTCCGGCGGAGGTCGTGTGGATGGTCCAGCACGCCCTGCACCGCGGGCTGGCGGAGCCGCTGCTCGCCGAGGCCGAGACCAGCGAGCTGTACGACGGCCGGATCCACGAGGGGGTGCTGCGTTCTCCCAGTTACGCCGATCTCGGACAGGTCCGTCTGCAGGAGGGCGGTATCGACCCGGAACTCGACGACGTCGAGGAGCTCAAGAGCGCGGGCCGGATCACGCGGTCGGGCCGCAAGGCCTGGTGGCGGCTGAACACCGGCTCCCCGCTGGGGCGGCGCTGGCTGCAGGTCGAAACCGACGCCGGTGTCGGCTACCAGGCCCAGCTCGCCCTGGCCGAGTGCCCTCCCGCCGTCAGCCAGGATGCCGCCGACCTGTTCGCCCAGCTGGAGACGCTGGACTTCCCCGTCGACTACACCGTCGATCTCACCCTGGTCCCGGCGGAGAAGGCCCGCGACCAGGTTCGGCGCAAGAAGAACGAACTGATCGACCAGGCCGACCAGTACGACGCCCGCCCCACCGGCATGCCCGCCTCACTGACCGATGCCGCCCGTGATCTGGGTGAGCTGGATGCCCGTCTGTCGCGGACGTCCGTCGAGGTCGAGGTGCAGTCGGTGACCGTGCTGACCGTGTGGGGGCCGACCGCCGCCGTGTGCGACGCCCGGGCGCGGGCCCTGGCGGCGCTGCTCGGCGGCGCCGACTACCGGGCGGTGCGCCCGGCCGGCCTGCAGGAGGCGCTGTTCACGCTCGGCCTGCCCGGCACGGTACGCCCGGGTGTGGTGCGGGAGTTCACGCAGCACCAGGTCTCGGAGGACTGGGCCCTGGGCGGTGCCTTCACCGTGGGCGAGGTCGGCGACCCGAACGGGATGTTCCTCGGGCTCGACCTGGACAGCGGCACCTCCCGCCCCGTGATGATCAACGTTGCGGACGCTCCCAAGGTGGATGCGTCGGCGTCCATGGGCATCGTCGGGGACCTGGGCGCGGGCAAGAGTGTTTTGCAGAAGCTGGTGTCGGAGGCGGTGTGGGCGCGCGGGGGCTGCGCGATCTGTATCGACCGCACCCCGGTACGCGAGTGGGCCACCTTCGCCCGCAGCGCCGCGAAGGACCGCTGCCAGATCATCGACGCCGCCAAGGCGGAGGTGTCGATCGACCCGTTGCGGATGTTCGACGGCTCCGAGGGCCGCCACTACGCCCTGTCCTACCTCACCCTGCAGCTCGGCATCGGCCCGATGAGCACCAACGGCGAAGTCCTGCATCACGCTGTCGAGAAGGCAGCCGCCGGCGACCAGCCGTCGATGCACCGCGTGCTGGAGGTCCTGGAAGACATGGCCGGCCGCGAGGCGGGCAAGCGGCAGGATGCGGCTGCCACCCTGGCCGGTCTCATCCGCGTCGTGGCCACCAACCCGCTCGCGGCGATGGTGTTCGACCCAGCATTGCCGCCGGTGCGGCTGGACGCCTCCAGCGCCTCGGACATGATCGTGATCACGACCACGGGTCTGAAACTGCCGCCGAAGGCTGCGTTCGCCAACCCGGAGGTCCTGCATCAGCAGCCGCTGGAAGCGCTGATCGGCCGTGCGGTGCTCTACCTGATCGCCGCGCTCGCCCGGCAGACGGCGTTCGAGGACCCCGAGCGGTTCACCGCGGTCGTGGCGGACGAGCTGTACTGGCTGACCAGCTCGGCCGAGGGCACCGCCCTGGTTCACGAGATTCTCCACGACGGCCGCAAGCACGGTGCCGGCCTCATCGCCGGTTCGCACGATGCCGAGGAACTCGGCCCGGACCGCGGGCTGATGGCCTACCGCGCACTGGCCCGCACCGCGGACCGTGAACGCGCCCGCCGCGGCCTGGAGTTCGTCGGGCTCGACCCGGGCAACCCGGACCTCGTGCGGCTGGTGACCACCGGCCTGTCCCCGGTCGGGCAGAGGGGCCGCGAGGGCGAGTTCCTGCTGACCTGCCCGAGGCAGAACACCGGCCGCGTCAAGGCCGTCATCCCCCGCATCGCACGCATCAAGTCCTCCATCACCACCACACCGGGACGACGCACCAGCACCGCCTCGACCCCCACGCCCGAGCCCGTCGCCGGGCCGACCGGCGATGCCCGTCCGAAGGAACACGTCTCGTGACCACGTCGTCTTTCGCCCCGTCCCGTTCCCGGCGCATCGCCGCGGCGTTCAGCGTCCTGGCCGTCGCCGCTGTGACCGCCGGCGTGCTGATGCTGGCCGTCTCGGTCGGCCTGCCGGATTCGTGGTGGCCGCAGACCGGGCAGGCCTTCGCCGCCGACGCCCACGCCCACGTCGGCCAGGCCGGCCATCACGACCCGTGCGCGGCGATCGTGGGCCGCGCCAAGGCGTACTGCGAGCGCGGCAACGCCACCCCCGAGCCGGGAAACCATCACGCAGGGGCGGCCTGGCGGCTGGTGCCGGCCGGAGCCGGGGTGGCCGCGCTCGTGCTATGGCGCAGCAGTCGCCGCACGGCCGGGCAGAAGCGGGGCTAACGACGATGTTCCGCCCAGACCGCGGCACCCTGCGAACCGCCGGATTCCTGGTGCTGCTCACCGGGGTCTTCCTCATAGTCAACACCCAGGTCGTCTACGCGGCCGGCAGCAACGGCGAGACCGGCGATCTGCTCTCCCCGTTGAACATCACCTCTTCCGAGGGCGTGCCGATCGGCGGGTACGACCTGAACGCCGACGGCGGCTCCATCGTCGCCTTCAAGAGCCAGGCCCTCGCGTTCGCCCTGTCCGGGCTGTTCACCCTGATCCAGTTGCTGGTCGGGCTGGCCGGGTGGGCGATCGAGGTGGCGTTCCGGTTCCCGCTGCTGACGATCCTCACCCGCCCCGCGCAGAAGGTCGCCGACACCTACAACCACGTGGTCGTCGACAGGCTGGGGTTGAAGGGGCTGCTGCTCGCGTGGGCGTTCGTCTTCGCCGGTTTCATGATCGTGCGGGGCCGGGTCGGCCGTGGTCTGGGGGAAATCTTCCTCACCCTGTTGATCGGGGCGTTCGCCGCCTCGGCCCTCATCCGCCCCGACACGCTGCTCGCCCAGGACGGGCCGTTGGGGCAGTCCCAGCAGGTGGCCGCCGAGGTCGCCCAGGAGAGCGTCAACTCCTACGACTGGGGCGGGAAGATCGCCAGCAAGGGGCCGTGCGACGGCATGGCCGGCCACGCCGAGATCAAGTGCGAACAGCACCTGGGCGAGGGACCGGTCTCCGCCGCCCAGGTGGCCCGCCCGATCCAGGACAGCATCACGAACGCGCTGATCGTCAAGCCGTACATGCTCCTTCAGTACGGGCGCATCCTCGACCCGGCCAAGCCTTCTGACCGCAAGGCCTACGCGGTCCACCTCAAGTGGATCACCGGCGGCTACCAGCCCAAGACGTATCCCTCGCAGGAGGCGAAGGACACCTGCAGCCGGATCAAGGGCGAGGCCAAGAAGTACTGCGAAGCCTCCATCGACGGCAGAGCCAGCCGCACGAGCAACGACGACGACCTGCCCTCCCTCACCGCCGGGGGCGATCTGCTGAACTCCCCCAACGCGATCGTCACCGACGAGGACCGGTCCTTCGCCGCCTTCCTGGCGGACATGAAGAAGGCCGGGCCGGTCGGCCAGGCCTGCGCCGACTACGCCCAAAAGCCCACCTGGTGGCGGGTCGGCGGGACCTTCCTGCTGCTGATCGCCGCCTTGTTCATCTGCGGCATGCTCCTCAGCAGTGCCATCGTCCTCCTCGGCACCCAGGGCGTGTGCGTCGGAGCAGCAGCGGCCGGCGGCGTCGCCTTCATCGCGGCCATGCTGCCCGGCCCGCCGCGCCAGACGGTGTGGAAGTGGCTGTCGGTGTGGGGGATCGCGGTCCTGGCCGTGGTCGCGGTCTGTGCCTTCGTACCGTTCTTCGGGATCGCCGTGGATGCCACCATCACCAACGGCCCCGACCTGATGGTCGAGCGGATCCTCCTCATCGACGTCCTCGCCATCGCCGGGGCGGCCGGGCACCGAAGGCTCCTGGCCGGCATCGCGTCCTTCGGCCGGAGCATGGCGATGCGGATGCGCTACGCCAAGGTCGGCGGCACCCACATGCCCGGGGACACTTCCGAGCTCGGCGCCGCGCTCGCCATGAACTCCCCCGCCGCGCTCGGCGGATACGGCAGCGGTCTGCGCGCCTTCACCGGCGGCGGCGGTGGTGGTGGAAGGTTCGGGATGCTCGGCACCCGGCAGCGGCTGATGGGCGCACTCACCTCGATGGTCGACGGGGCGGGGATGCCGGTGGACACCGGCCGGATGCTCGCGGACGCCACCGCCGAGGCCGGGCGCGGGCTCGCACCGCTGACCGCAGCGGCCGCCGTGGGCGGGCTCGGGACACGACTCGGCCTGAAGGGTGCGCACTGGCTGCTGATCGGACGCCGCCCGGACCGGGAGCAGTTGGCCAAGTGGCGCAAGCCCACCGCCGGCGGGGATCCAAACTCAGGCGGCGGCCCGGACGGAGGCAACGGCGGTCCGGGCGGCGGCCGGCCGCGCCGGCCCGGTGGCCCGCCCGACCGGTACCGCAACGACGAGGGCCAGATCGTGGACCGCAACACCGGCCGGGTGCTGCACGACCAGAACAGCGACCGAACCCTGCTGTCCACCCGGGCCCACAACCGGCTCATCCGCTTCCGCGGCTACCGCATCCTCCACCGTGGCGGCCGCATCGCCTACGGAGCCACCGTCGGCCTGCCGGAAAATGCACGGCGCACCCGTGCGGCGGGCTCACGGTACTCCCACGACGCCCGCCAGCAGGTGCGGGTTTGGGGCAACACCGTCCGCGAGGACGCCCGCGTCTGGGGGGACAGGGGGCGCGATGTGGCCCGGGCCGTGCGGGAAGGCGACGACGCCGGCGGGATGGGCCCCTTCACCGGCCGGCGCCTGCCCGCCCGTCCGGCACCGGCTCCGCGGCCGGCCGGCTCCTCCGGCAGCCCGGGCCGCGGACGGCCGAACCCGCCGGCACCCACCCCTGCGCCCGGATCCGGCACCCCGCCGCCAGCCCCTCCGGCCCCACCTGCCCCGCCGGCTCCCCCGACGCGGTTCGGCGGTGGTACGCCCCGGCGCCCGGCGGGACCGACCGGGGGCGGGCCCAGGCCGGTCCTGCCGGGAGGCGCAGGCGCCACCAGCAGCACCCGTGGCGAGGCGCGGGCCCGGTTCCAGGAGCTGATGCGCAGGACCCAGGCCGACGCCGACCGGCTTCGCCGCCAGCGTGACCAGCGGCGCGGCGACGGCGGTGAGGGCGAGTGAGATCCAGCCGGCGCCGCCTGGCGCGGTGGGGGTGTGTGGTGGTGCTGTTGCTGTTCACCGCCGTGTGCTGTGCCGTGCCGGTCGGGAACGCGATCAGCGCGTACGTCGCACTGAAGACCGGGCAGCAGGATGACGGCGGGATCGCCGAGGGCGGCAGCGCCGCGGACATCCCTGCCCGGATGCTGACCGCGTACAAGAAGGCGGTCCAGCAGGTCGGGAAGCATGTTCCGAAGTGCCAGGGGATGCGCTGGCCGATCCTGGCCGGGATCGCCAAGGTCGAGTCCAACCATGCCATCGGCCACAGCATCGCCGACAACGGTGACATCCGCCCGCCGATCTACGGAGTGCTCCTCAACGGCTCCGGTGCAGGGGGCAACACGACGGTGGTACCGGACAGCGACGGCGGGAAGTGGGACGGCACCTCACAAGGCGACCGGGCCGTGGGTCCCTTCCAGTTCCTGCCCTCGACCTGGGAGTCCGTCGGCCAGGACGGCAACGGCGATCACACCGCGGACCCGCAGAACGCTGACGACGCCGCGCTCAGCGCAGCGGTCTACCTGTGCGGCAACGGCCGCGACCTGACCCAGCACGCCCAACTCGACGCGGCAATCCTTCAGTACAACCACTCCAGCGAGTACCTCTCGAACGTGCTGGGCTGGATCGACCAGTACACGGCAGCCGCCAAGGACCCGGACCTGAAGAATCTCGCCGGGAAGGTGCGCACCGTGATCGACGCCGCCCTGTCCCAGCGGGGCGTGCCCTACTCGTGGGGCGGCGGCAACGCGAGCGGCCCCTCGTACGGGTCGTGCTGCACCATCAGCGGCAAGAGCGGCACCGGCATCAAGGGCTTCGACTGCTCGGGGCTCACCACCTACGCCTATGCCAAGGCCGGCATCAACCTGCCGCGCACCGCGGCCGAGCAGGCCGGGGCGGGCCGGCGGATCCCCGCCAGCCTCGGCACAAGTGCGCTCAAGGCAGGGGACCTCGTCTTCTACGCCTACGCCCCCGGCCGGGACTCGACGATCTTTCACGTCGGCATCTACCTCGGGGGCGGCCAGATGGTCAATGCCGCCCGCCCCGGCACGGTTGTACGCCTGGACGCGGTGGACGCGATGTCCGGATTTGCGGGAGGTGCCCGGCTGCTATGACAACGCCCACGTGCAGGGCCGCAGATGAAGGCGGCCAGCTGCTGATCTGGAGAGAGGTGAACGAGTGAACTGCGCACGCGTCCTGATGTGGACGCTCACGGTGCTCAGCATGGTCAGCGGCGTGGGCGCGATCGCCGGGCTGAACCTCTTCATCGGGTACCGCCGCATCAACTGGAAGCGAGGCCGTGCAGGGCAACGCCTCGCGATCGGCTGTGGTGCCATCGCTGGCACGTCGGGCTTTGCTCAGCTCTTCGTCGCCGGCTTCCCCGGAGGACCGTGGACACGCTGGATTCCCCCCGCCCTGTTCCTCGCCAGCGCCATCACGCTCGTATGGCTCACGGGACAGTTGCGCGCAGGGCGCGAAGAGCAGCGTCGGTCCCAAGGCTGGACACGCTGATGAGCACCCGCACGGGCAGGTCGGTGGAGGACAGGCCGCGCACGTCGAGCTCCCATCGACCCGACCGGTCAAGAGGGTTGAGCACCTCCGCCTCGCCGCGCTCACCGCGCCTGCTGTTGATCGCCACCGCAATCCTGATCGTTACCGGGGTGGCCCTGCTCGCCCTGCCGACCAGCCCCAGCTCATCGGCGACCTCGTCGGCATCTGTGCCGCACGCCGCGCATGCGGAGCCCTCGTCGCGTTACGCAGGCGAGCACCCTGCGGCAGGCGGCGCGCCCGTTGCAGCGGGGACGTCGGTGACGGTGCCCCGGCCGGCCTCCGCTTCGGCGCTCCCGCCGCACGGCGAGGGCGCGGCCGGTGACCGGGCCATCCAGCAGGCGCTGGAGGCCGCCTGGCCCGCCGACCTTCCCCACACCGACGAGCGGCAATTGGGCACGGCCGGCCGTGCCCTGTTGCGGGCGGACGCCACAGGGATCGGCCGAGCCCGGTGGCCCGGTTACTTCGGCCGTTCCGGGCACGCGGTGGCTCCGGCCTTCGCCGCCGCCCGCTTCCGTATCCAGGCGGCGATCGCGCGCCGCGACGGCGGCCCGGATCGGGCGGTGGTGCACCTGGTGTGGGCGGGATGCGACCGCGGCGGCACCTACACCGACGGCCGCATCACCGACCTGCACTTCACCCGCACCACGCCCATGGACACGACAGAGAAGGGAGGCGGCCTCGCGTGGACGTGGCAGCCCCACATGTAACCGTTCAGGCCGGACAGACAGCAGCCGGTCAGGCGCTCGGCCTGCTCACCGATCTGGTCAGCGCCGCTGACTGGCTCTACGAGCATTGGTACCTGCTCGCCCTGGTCGTCGCCGCGGCCTGGGGTGCGAGCGAGCTGGTCGTACGCCGGCTGGCGGCAAAAGCTTCGGCGCAGCGGATGGCGCTGGAACTCGTCTCCACCCGGCATTTCGACCCGAGTCTGGAGGAGATTTTCCGGCGCGGGGTGCAGCTGGCGCGGGCCTCGACGAGCATGCCCTGGTGGGCGCCTCGCCGGTCGAAAACGGTGCAGATCCGGCTGCGTGCGGACGGCTCGAGCCCGCTGCGCTACCGCATCGAGGGCCCTGCGGGCGGTGAACGGCTGCTGTCGATAACGCCGTTCGGGCCGGACGTCACGGTCAACCGGGCCAGGCCGATCGCCGACAAGCCGCGTGGGCATGTGGTGCGGGCCGAGTTCATCCTCCGGGGCAGGCCCACCTCCCCGCTGCGGGACGTCCCCCTCACGCCCGATCCGCTGCAGCCGCTCGTCGACGCCGTGGCCGACCTGCGCGCCGAGCTCGGTGACCTCGCCGAGCTCCGGCTCGACATACAGCGTGCCCCGAAATGGGCGCTGCGGGCGCGTCGTCTGCAGCTGATGAGCAACGCGCGCCGGTCCGAGCGCCGGGAGGCTCAGCGGGCCGCGCGCTGGCTGCGGCAGGATGCGGCCGGCATCGAGGACTCCGTGGGCTGGCAGTTGCAGCAGCTCCTGAGTGACAGGCCCGGTCCGGGTTCCGGACGCAGGCTGGTGATGCCGCCGGTGCCGCGCCGGGTGGAGCCGGCCGAGGCGCTGGGCAAGCTCGCCGAGGACGACCACCTGGTCAGGGTCCAGCTGCTGGTGATGTGCGCGTCCAACACCGAAGGCCGGGCTCAGGCCCGGCTGGCCCAGCTCCAGGCCGCTCTGGACGTTTTCGGGGGCCGCTCGAGGTGGGCGATGCGCGGCTGGCGTCTGGGGCCGTGGCGGATCGGTGCCGATCACTGGCCGACCCGGCGCGGCTTCGAACGCCGCTGGGAGTTGGGGCACTGCCAGCCGCCCCGCGCGAACTGGGTGCGGCTGGAGGAACTCACCGGCCTACTCAAGCCCCCCACGCGGAACTGTCGTCTGCCGGTGCTCGCCGGTGACCTGCCGACCTTCGAATTCGGCAACCCGGACCTGCTGCTGCAGGGCATCTACCGGGCCCCTGACGGCAGGCAGCGTCTGGTCGCCACCTACGCCAAGGAGACGCTGTTCGAGGTCGGGGTGGGCAAGGCCGGCGGCGGCAAGACCGAGAGAGCCTTGGCGCAGGCGATCGGGTGGGCACACGCGGGCGGCGGACTCGTCTTCGTCGACCCGCACCGTGACTCCTGGCCGCGGGCCACCACGTTCCTCGCCCACGACCACTTGATGCCGCGGATCGCCCTGTTCGACCTCAACGGTCTCGGTCCCAACCCGCGGGTGAGTTCGTGGAATCCACTGGGCATGCACCACGGGCAGGCGGCGCACGAGGTCGTCGAGGCGATCGCCGACGCCTACGCCTCCGCACTGGCCTGGGACGACGCAACCGCCCCGCGCGCCCTCACCATCCTCACCGCAGCACTGACCGTCCTGGTCGCCGTCAACGAGCTGGCATGCCAGGCCCGTCGGCCCCGGGACCAGGCTACCATCTTCCACGTGAGGGCCCTGCTCACCGACGCCGCCTTCCGCAGAGCGGCACTCGCCGCGGTGGCAGGCCGACTGGATCAGGAGACCCGCGCGTGGTGGCAGGCGGTGTTCCCCTCCCTGCCGGCCGACGCGTTCGCTGTCGTCCTCAACCCGATCGCCCGCCTCGCCGCCAACCCCGTCACCCGCGCCTTCCTCGGCCAGCCCGTCGGGGCCTACAACATCCGCGCCGCGATGGACTCACGGATGATCGTGTGGGTGTGCCCGGGCGGCAACGGACCCACCGACCGCCTCCTGACCGCACTCCTCGCCCGCGACCTGCTGCGCGCCGCACGCTCACGCCGTGACACGCCCGAGGACAGGAGGATCCCGTTCCGTCCGTACTTCGACGAGCTGATCACCCTGACCGGCGCGGCCCCCGAGACCATCGCCTCCATGTTCGAGGACCTGCGCAAGTACAAGTGCCACGTCCACGGCATGACACAACTGCTGGCCCGCCTGCCCCAGGCGGTGCGGCTGTCCCTGGTACAGAACGCCTCCACCCTGGCCACCACCGCAGGATCACGGTCGGCGATCGCACCCATCACGGCCGAGTGGGGCGATGACCCCAGCCCCGACCGGGTCGCCACCATGCAACGGTTCGAGCACTACGTCTCCATGAGCGTGCACGGCCGACGCATCGGACCCATCCAGCTGCGCGGACCCCACCTCGACGACGTCTTCACCGACCAGGCCCGTGCACGGGACATCCCCGCGTTGGAGCAGGCCGCCTGCGCGAACGCCGGAGCGCTCCCCCTGCACCAGCTCACCGACCGCGCAGCCCGCCAACTCGCCCGCGTCACCGCATTCCTCACCGAGCACTCCCCCGCCGTCACCACAGCTGTCCGCCTTTCGAAGGAAAACGAATGGACCTGACCACCGCCCAGCCCAAGGACCGTACGGCAGCGGGCGTCACGCCCAGCCCCACCGAGCCCCTCAAGCATCAACTGCTAGCCACGCTCGCCCAGCACCGCATGCTCTCCACCCACCAGTTGCACGTTCTGCCGCGACCCGGCCGCTCCCGCCAGTCGGTCTCGCAACAGCGCAGCAGCCGGGTGCCGGTGGGATGGCACATCCCCGCCCTCCCGTCCCGCGACAGCGAGCCGGAGGAGTGCACCTGGTGCAGCTGCTCGCGGGCGGGCACGGGAATTTCGGCAAGGAGGTGATCTTCATGTGGCCTTTGACGGGAGGGGCTTGAAAGGTGATCTGAGATCTCACTGTCGCGGACCGGAAATGACACAAAACGACAGAGGCAGCCTGGCAGCGTTCAATCACCGACGAGATGAGCAAGTGCACACGACTACAAGTCGACACCCAGTTCCGGAAGTGACCGGATACATCCCCAGTTGGGCGAGTGAACTTGAAAACGAAGCTGGGAAGTTGACTGGCATATGCGTAACCTGACGACTACGCCATGCGCATCAGTGCAGCTTGACCAGGTTCCACAGGCGTATGCCGGGCGGGCGCCCGCTGCCCGCACCAGGCGCGCCGCACGGGGAGGCAACGTGAACCGCCGCACACACCGGATTCCTCATCCTGCCCTTCGCGTTCGAAATGTCGTAGCAGCGTCTCTCTCGCTGAGCGTGCTCGCCCTGTCCGCGTGCAGTTCCTCCAGCGGTGACAGCAAGCCTGCCGCGAAGACGTCGGGCCCCGCCTCGTCGCCGGCAGCGTCGACCTCGGCGAGCCCGGACGCAGCCGAGAAGGAAGCCGTTCTGACGACCTACACCAACATGTGGGCTGCGCAGATGAAGGCGTACCAGAAGGCGGACGCCGCGGGCACCGATCTGACGAAGTACGCGTCGCTCGATGCGCTGGCCAAGTTCCGTCTCGACCTGGCCCATATGAAGCAGTCCGGGACCGTCGGCGGGGGCGAGGTCGGCCACTCCCCCACGGTGTCCTCGATCGACCTCACCGCCAAGCTTCCCAAAGCCTCCGTGACCGACTGCATCGACCTGACCAACTGGAAGGCGAAGCAGGTCAAGACCGGACAGGTCATTCCGCTGCCGGCCAATCAGCCCAAGCGCTACATCGCCACCGCCAAGGCGGAGCGATGGAGCGGCCGGTGGATGATCGTCGACTACACCCCGGATGGGGGGCGGACATGCTGAAACACGTCGCTGCCGCCGGAAGCGCTGCCTTCCTGATCACCGGGTTCGTACCCGCAGTTGCACATGCTGCCGACGGGCCGTCGGCCAACCCGCAGTGCGGCAACTCCCAGATCCTTGTCACGGTGTGCGCGAGCGACACCAACAGCACGCCGGGCTCGTCCGGCAGCCCCGACGACTCCAAGCAGGGTTCCAGTACCGCAAGCTCAAGCAGCAACACCCCGGATGACTGCACCTACACCAAGCTCGTCCCGCAGCCGCCGCCGGACAACCTGGCCATGCAGCAGGGCAAGCGTCAAGGCGGCAAGGGAGCGGCCTACCAGGTCATCTGCCCGTCGACGGGCCGCTTCGGCGTGGTGTGGATCCCTGATGGGCAGAACCAGCCGGCCGCGCCCCAGATCGACCCCGAGGTCCTCGCCCGGCGCGCAGTGGACTCGATGAAGCTGGTCGGCCCGAAGGTGGCCAACCCCAAGGCCGGCGGCAGGTACGTGGTGGGTATGCCTATGTGGATGTGGGTGGACCAGACGCCGACCACATACGGGCCCAACAGCGCCACCGCGGCCGCGGGCGGGGTGAGTGTCACGGCAACCGCGGAGGTCTCCTCGATCAGCTGGAAGATGGGCGACGGCACCGCGGCCGTGGTGTGCAACGGGCCCGGCACCAAGTACACGCCGTCCATGGGCAAGGCCCAGTCCCCGGACTGCGGCCACCTCTACGACAAGGCCTCCAGCGACGAAACGGGTGGGAAGTTCCGCGGTACCGCAACGGCCACCTGGACCGTCAACTGGCAGGTGACCGGGGGGCCCGCAGACGCCGGGCAGTTCACCGAAGTACGCCAGACCCAGTTCGCGGTCGACGTACGCGAGGTGCAGGTCCTCAACTGAAGTCGCGCAACGCGCACGCTCGAACCTCGAAAGGTCCCTGACCGTCATGGAATCCCCAGCGTCGGCTGTACCACGCCCGACCAGCCCGGACCGCTCCGAACTGCCGATCACCACGACGGCGCCCGTCAAGCGGGAACGCCGCTGGTCGGTGGCGGCTTTGTCCATCGTGCTCGCGGTGCTCTGTGCCTTGGGTGCGGTTTGGGCCGTCAACTCCGCCAGCAGCCGTACGAAGGTGCTGGCTGTTGCCCGCGATGTCCCGGCCGGCCAGGTGCTCACGGCATCGGACGTCACGGTTGCCGAGGTCTCCGCCGATGCGGCGCTCTCCCCGATGCCGGCGTCCGAGAAGGCGTCGGTGCTGGGCAGGCGGACCGCGGTCGACCTGCGTCAGGGCGGGCTGCTGCTCGCCTCGCAGCTGGCCGCCGGAACCGGCCTGGGCGACGATCAGCAGCAGGTCGGTGTCCTGGTCAAGCGGGGCCAGGCCCCGGCCGGCACCCTGGCCTCCGGTGACAAGGTCCTCGCCGTCACCGTCCCCGCCCCGGGCACCACGACGGACGTGAAGAACGACACCGCCGATTCGCCGATCGAGGCCGTGGTGGTGTCCGTGTCCCGCCCGGACGCCTCCGGTGCGGTCGTCGTCAACCTCGCCGCCGGCGCGAGCGACGGCCCGGTACTGGCCAGCCGCGCCTCCCAGGGCCGCATCGCCCTGGTGCGGGAACCCCGGAGCAAGTAGCCATGCCGGTCACCGCCCTTGTCTCCGTGAAATCATCCGGCGTCACCGCCTCCTCGCTGGCCCTGACCCTGGCCTCCAAGCGGCCCTCGCTGCTCGCCGAGTGCGACCCGGCCGGCGGCACCATCCGGGCCGGCCTGCTGGCCGGGCAGGCCGACGCCAGCTACGGCCTCTACCACCTGGCCCGCGCCGAACGCACCGGGCTCGAGGCCCTCGCCAACGCTTTCGCCTCGCACCTGTGGCCGCTCGATCCGGGCGGCCACCGCAAGCTGCTGCCCGGCCTCACCGACCCGGCCCAGGCCGCCGCCATGGCCCGCACCTGGGATGCCCTGGCCGACGTGCTGCACATCATGGCCGAACAGGCGGGCTACGACGTCTTCGTCGACGGCGGCCGTCTCGCCCTGGAAGCGGGCCGTCTGCATCCCACCCTCACCCCGGCCGCCTTGCTGTACCGGGCCGACATGGTCCTCCTCGTAGTGCGCGGCACCGAACAGTCCCTGACCCTGGCCCGCCACGTCCTGCCGACGCTGCGCGCCGAACTGCAGGAGCACGGCTCAGGTGCCGACGCGCTGGCCCTGCTCCTGATCGAGGACGGCGACTTCCGCGCCCATCGGGTCGCCGAGGTCCTCGGGGCACCGGTGCTCGCCGCGCTGCCCCACGACCCGGACCCCGCCCACTATCTGACCGCGGGCGGCCGCCAGCCGCGCGGTTACGGGCGCAGTCCTCTGCTGCTGCATGCCCGTACTGCGACCGAGCAGATCGGGGCCGCGGCGGCGCGCCGCCGGATCCACCAGCACTACCCGCGTCCTGCGGCCAGTGACCAGGTGGCCGGGATCCTGCAGCGACTAAATCTGCAGCATCCGCAGCCGGGGGTGAACGATGGCTGACACGCACCAGCGGCCCGGCGCAGGCGGGCACCAGCCGGCCATGGGGCGCGACGACATCGCCGGCCTGCTCGCCGGTCACCTCACCCAGCGCCGATCCCCCCAGGCACCCCCGGTACCGGCGACGCCGGTTCCCGCACCGGTTCCGGCCGCGCGGACCAGTCCGGCCGCGGTGCCGCGGCTGGCTGACCTGCCCGGCGAGCTGCCGGTGCCATGGGAGGTCATCGAGTCTCTGCAGGCCGATGTCTCCAAAGAACTGAGCACACGCGATCCTCAGCGGCTCATGGAGGAGGCGGACCGCCGTGCCCTGGCCCGCTCCCTGGCCACCGCCGCCGCCGCGGACTGGAGCGCCAAGCACGCCGCCGAGGCCACGGTGCCGCTCACCGAGGCCCAGGAACAGGCCGTTGCCAGCGCTGTGTTCAACGCCATGTACCGCGGCGGCCGTCTGCAGACCCTGCTCGACGAGGACGGTGTCGAGGACGTCATGGTCGACGGGGTGCGCGCCGCTGTCGAGTACTTCGACCGGCCGCGCCGCGTCATCGACCGGGTCGCGGACTCGCACGAGGAGCTCATCGCCTGGGTCAACCGGATGGCACGCCTGTCCGGGCACGGCGAGCGGTCTTTGACCCAGGCCACGCCGATGGTGGGCTTCCGGCTGCCCGACGGCTCACGTGTGACGGCGTCCTTGCTCACCAGCCGTCCCTCGGTCGTCATCCGTAAGCACCGACTGCGGGACACAGGCATGGGACAGCTGCAGGCGTGGGGCACCCTCAACCCGATTCTGGACTACTTCCTGCGGGCCTGTATCCAGGCCCGGATGAACGTGCTCGTGGTCGGCGACATGGGCTCGGGCAAGACGTCCATGCTGCGGGCGATGGGCCGGGAAATCCCTGCCGACGAACGGCTCGTCACCCTGGAATCGGACCGCGAGCTCTTCCTCGACGAACCCATGGCCGCCGGGAAACCCGGCCCGGTGACCTTTGCGTTCGAGGCGCGGCAGTCCAACGGCGAGGTCCTCGGCGACCGTATGGCCGGCGAGATCACCATCTCCGACATGTTCCCCGTCGCTCTGCGCTACAACGCCACCCGCGTCGTCGTCGGTGAGGTCCGCTCCACCGAGATTCTGCCCATGCTGCAGGCGATGTCGGCCGGCGGCTCCGGCTCGATGTGCACCATGCACGTGCGCCGTCCGCACGCCATCATCAGCCGTCTGGTGCAGCTGTGCACCGAGGCCGGGATGGCGACTGAGGCGGCCCACCACCTCATCGCCGCCTCGATCGATGTCGTCGTCTACATCGCCTACGACCGCAGCGACCTCAAGTACGGCGGCCACAAGCACCGTTACGTCAGCCACGTCCTGGAGGTCCACGACGTGGTCGGTGAAGGAGGCCGGCCGACCGTCACCGAAATCTTCGGTCCGCACCCGCCAGCGGAGCCGCGTGCGGTGTTCAAGAACATGCCGTCCTTCATCGGCGAGCTGGAGGACATGTCCCGCTTCGACGATCTTGAGGGCAGTCCCTCCTTCCAGCGCCGCTGGCTGACCGACAGGCCGCTCGGCGCGTGGGGCGGGCCCCTTCAGCGAAAGGGCCCCTCATCATGACGCCACACGCCCCTGTCCCTCGGGCACACACCGGGGAGGCACCTTGACCATTTCCGAACTCTCTCTGTTCGCGGCCCTGTTCGCCGTCCTTGCCGCTGTCGCCCTCGTCGGCGTGGTGCGTGAGATCCGCGGCCGAACGCCGGACCCGCTCAAACCGCGACGCCAGGTCGCTGCCCGTATCCAGCGCGCACGGGCCGAACTGCCGGAGAAGTGGCAGGCCCGCTGGCGCTACCTGGTCACCGTAGCCGGTGTCGTCACACTCGGGGTGTGGGCGTACACGGGCTGGCCCGTGCACGGGCTGCTCGCCGGAGCCGCGGTCCTCGGACTGCCGTTCGTCCTCAACCCGGGCGTCTCCGCGCAGGCGCGCATCGAACGTCTCGAGGCGCTCGCCCAGTGGCTCAACGGGCTCGCCGGTGTGCACACCGCCGGGATCGGGCTGCCGGCCACGATCCGTGCCTCGGCGAAGAACGCCCCCGCGCCGATCGCGGCGAACGTCCGCGCCCTGTCCGAGCGGCTGCGGACCGGTATGGAGGCACACGACGCCTACGACCTGTTCGCCTACGAAATGGCCGACGGAGTCTTCGACCACGTGGTACTGCTCTTCCAGTCACATGCCGTCTACAAGGGCCGGGGCCTGGCCGACGCGCTCGAAGCCCTCGCGGTCACCATCCACGAGCAGGCCGCTGACGCCCGCGACGTGGAGGCCGACCGGGCAAAAGTCCGCAAAAGCGCGCGCATGGTGTCCATCGTCGTCCTCGTCGTCGTCCTCGGCTGCATGCTGAACCAGGGCTGGTCGGGCTGGTACGAGACCCCGGCCGGACAGGTCGTCCTCGCCCTCCTGGGCTCCGGTTTCGCCTGGACGCTGGTGCTGCTGCGCCGCATCGCCCGCACCGCACCCGACCCGCGCCTGATCGAGATCGACAAGCACCAGACACGGGAGATCGTTCTCGGCTACGCCTTCGGCGCCGGCGACACCCGTCCGCAGGCCTGGGCCTCGGCGGCCGCCGCACCCGCCCGGAGGGAGGAAGCACGATGATCCCACTGACCGTCATCGCACCCGCAGCAGCAGCCGGCCTCCTGCTCGGAGTCGGCATCCGTGCCGCCTGGCCCGCGAAACCTGATCTCACCAGCGCCCTGGACCGCCTCGACGCGAGCAAGGCGCCCACTCTCTTGCCCACCGAGGCCCCCTCCCGGACCGGATCGCTGCCCGAGCGGGTCGGCAACCGGCTCCCGGCCGACGTCGGTGACCGCATCGCCTTGCCGATGCGTGACCTGAACCTGCTGCGCATCAGCCCAGCCGAACACCTCGGCAAGCGGGTCCTGTTCGCCCTCTACGGGCTGATCATTCCACTACTGCTGCAGGGCATGCTCGCCCTCGGCGGTGCGCCGTTTCCCTACGTCGTCCCGGCGGGCCTCTCCCTTGGTCTGGCGGCGCTGTTCTGGCTGTGGCCGGGCCGCGAGGTCGCCAAGGAGGCCGCCCAGACCCGCCTCGTCGTCCGCCACGCGGCCGCGTCCTATCTTGAGCGCGTGGCGCTGGCCCGGGTCGCCAACTCCGGTGCCGCCCAAGCCCTGACCGAGACCGCCCGGGTCGGCGAGAACTTCATCTTCGAGCGGATGCGGCAGGTCTTCCACCAGGCCGAACTCGCCGGCGTCACCCCGTGGGACGCCCTTCGGCAGCTCGGCGAGGAACTCGACATCCCCGAACTCACACGGCCCGCAGACACCCTCGCCCTGGCCGGAGACGGCGCCCCCGTCTACACCACCTTGCAGGCCCAAGCCCGGCAACTGCGCATCGCCCTGCGGACCGACCAGAAGGCCAAAGCCAACGAGGCCTCCACCGCCATGATCCTGCCGGTGACTTTCGGGGTCATCCTCATGATCACCTTCGTGATGATCCCCCTGACCATCACCATCCTCGGCAGCTGACCCAAAAGGAAGACACGATGGACCTCACCTACCTCACGACCCTGCTGCGGGCCCGCTGGGAGCAGCTGAAGACCGCCGGCGACACCGGCCAGTCCACCACCGAGCTGGCCGTCATGGCAGCCGTCCTGATCGTGGTGGCCGGACTCGTGGTCGCCGCCATCAAGACAAAGGTGATGGAGAAGATCGGCATCATCAACGGAGGCTGAGTACCGGATCCACGACCAGGGAGGGGAGTAACGGTGAAGGCGCACAAGCGCAACGGCCGCTGGCGGGCGCTGGGCGCCCGGCTGCGCGAGGATCGCGGGTACGGCAGCGTGGAGGTCGCCGTCCTGGCTGTGGTGGTGCTGATGCTGGTCTTCACCATCATCCAGGTCGGGTTGTACTACCACGCCCGCAAGGTCGCGCAGTCCGCAGCGCGGCAAGGCGTCGATACCGGGCGCCAGTTCGGCTCCAGCCCGGGCGACGGCGTCGCCCAGGCGCAGGGCTTCCTCGCAAAGTTCGGAGGCAGCGTGCGCGGCGCGTCCGTCTCCTCCGCCGGCAGCACTGCCGAGGAACTCCACATCACCGTCACCGGACACGTCGCGACCCTCGTTCCCGGACTGGAACTGACGGTCACCCAGGACGCCCAAGGCCCCATCGAACGCTGGACGGCGGCGCCATGATCCGCTTCCTTACGTCCGCGCGCCGCGACAAGGGCCGCGACCGGGGCAGCGCCTCACTGGAAGTCGCGGTGATCGCCCCGGCCATCATCGCCCTGCTCGGCCTGATGATCGCCTTCGGCCGTGTCGTCGACGCCTCCGGGTCCGTTGACGCGGCCGCGCACGCCGCGGCCCGGGCCGCCTCCCTCCAGCGGGACGCCGACAGCGCCCAGGCCCAGGCTCGGACAGCTGCCGAGGGTAGCCTCAGCGGCGACGGCGTCACCTGCCAGACCACCGACGTCTCCGTCGACACCTCCGGCTACTCCCTCGACGTCGGCCAGGCGGCCACGGTGACCGCCACGATCTCGTGCACCGCGCGCCTGTCGGACATCGGACTGCCCGGCCTGCCCGGATCCAAGACCCTCACGTCATCATTCACCAGCCCGATTGACACGTACCGAGGGCGCCAGTGATCACCGCCATGCGGAGCCGGCTTGCCCGCTGCCACGCCGAACCGGCCGACCGCGGGTCGATGTCCCTGTTCCTGGCCATGTCCGCACTCGCCATCCTCATGGTCATGGGGCTGCTCGTCGACGGCGGCGGCGCCCTCAACGCGTCCAACCGCGCCACCTCCCTCGCCCAGGAAGCCGCCCGCTCTGCCGGCGAGCAGGTCGACCCCGCCCAGGCGATCCAGGGCACGGCCATCACCATCGATCCCGACGCCGCGCGCGGAGCCGCCCTGGACTATCTCGCTGCCGCGCATGTGCAAGGCGACGTACAAGTCACCGACGGCGGGCAGACCCTGACCGTGACCGTCCACGACAGCTACGCCACGCACTTTGCCGCACTGCTCGGCGTGGGCACGATCCACGTGAGCGGCACGGCGACCGCCCACCTGCAAACTCAAGCCGCTGGAGGGTAACGGGATCCCGGGGCGAAGCCCCGGGCTTTCAGCCGTAGTTGCTGAAAGCCGCCGTTACCAGACCGAGCCATCACCATCAAGGAGGTGACCGACGATGGCTACCTTTCGCGTAGGGGAGAAGACCCACCCACCTGTGCTTCACCAGCAGTTGGCTCTGGAATTCGAGTCAGCAGACACCCCCCGGATCGGGGACGAAACGGGGCTCGAAGACCGCTTCCAGGCGGTGCCCGGCGCGGAAGCTGGTCGAGGTGAGATCCCCGGTGGTTCGTCTGCTGCCGGGGGCGTCACCCCCAACTCTGCGGTTGGGGAGGAGGCACGTGAGTGCCACCCGTTCGTGTTCGTACTCGATAGGCACGGGCATCCATTGCAGCCGTGCACGCCTGCCAGGGCCCGCAAGCTCCTCACGAAGGGACGCGCTGTTGTCCACCGGCACACCCCGTTCGTCATCCGCCTCAAGGACCGCGCCGCATCCGAGTCCGCCGTAGACGGCGTCGAGGTGGGCATCGATCCCGGTAGCAAGCACACCGGCCTCGCAGTGTTCACAGCGGTCGCCGGACAGCGACGCGCCCGGTACGCCCTGCAACTCGGTCACCGGGGCGCCCAGATCCGCAAGAAGCTTCAGCAGCGGGCCGACTACCGCAGGGGGCGGCGGTCCCGGAATCTCCGGTACAGGGCACCGCGTTTCTTCAACCGGCGCCGCCCGGAAGGCTGGCTGGCGCCGTCGCTGCGCCACCGGGTGGAGACCACCGTCTCGTGGGTCGGCCGGATCGCCCGCTGGGCACCGGTCTGTGCCGTCCATGTGGAGCGGGTCGCGTTCGACACCCATGTCATCAGCGCCGGGCGTCCGCTTCAGGGTGCCGAGTACTGCCGCGGTACCCTCCACGGTTACGAGATCCGCGAGTACCTGCTCGCTAAGTGGGGGCGGACGTGCGCCTACTGCGGCTCTAAGGGTGTGCCACTCAACATCGAACACATCCGTCCCCGTTCCCGCGGCGGCTCTGACCGCGTGTCCAACCTGGCCATCGCTTGCATCCGCTGCAACCAGGCGAAGGACAACCAACCGATTGAGGATTTCCTCAAAGGCAAGCCGAAACTGCTGGCCAGGATCCTCGCCCAGGCAAAGGCACCAATGCGGGACGCGGCCGCCGTCCAGTCCACCCGCTGGGCTCTGTGGCGCTCCCTTAGCGCGATGCTGCCCACCTATACCGCGTCGGGTGGCCGCACCAAGTGGAACCGGACCCGCAACAAACTACCCAAGTCCCATACCCTCGACGCCCTGGCCGTGGGCAAGCTCGACACCATCACCGAGACCGTCACCACGGTCCTGGTGGCCGCCTGCACCGGGCGTGGTGTGCATCAGCGCACCAGCCCGGACAAGCATGGCTTCCCCCGCCGAACCAGCCCACGAACCAAACGTGTGCACGGCTTCGCCACTGGCGACCTCGTGACGGCTACGGTGCCAGCCGGCAAGTACGCGGGCACCCACACCGGCCGCGTCATGGTCCGCACCAGCGGACTCTTCGACATCCGCACCCCCCACGGCCTCGCCGCCGCCGTCAAACACACCCATGTGCGGCTCATTCAGCGCAGCGACGGCTACGCCTACACCCGCCATCCAGAAAGTCCGCAGCCCGAAGTGACGCTGCGGCGCTCCGCGCCGCGGGACCAAAGGATCCGCTCCTTCCCAGGGCTGACGCCCTGGGGTTCCGGGAAATGAGAAAGCTGAACGCCATGGCCCCCCGAACCCCGAAACCACTGCGCGCCGCCGGCGCACTGCTGCGTGCCCTGACCGGTCTGATCCTCCTGGTTGCCCTGGTCGGCGGTGTCCCGCTGGCGCTGCTCACGATCGGCCACCAGCCCACCGAGTTGTCCGGCGGCCCTGGCCTGCTGCTCCAGCAGGACGACGGCACCCTGTGGCTGGTCGTGCTCACCCTGATCGGCTGGGCCGCCTGGGCCGCGTTCACTCTCAGTGTCGTCGTCGAGGTCGTCGCCGTCGCCCGCCGCCGCTCCGCACCCCGCATCCGCGGCCTGGGCAGCATGCAGTCCCTGGCCAGCTTCCTGGTCGGCGGCATCGTACTGCTGGCCCCGACCGCCGCATCGGCCGCCACCACCACACCCGCCATCGCCGTCACCCAGACCGTGAACGGCCACACCGCGGGAGCCACCGCCACACCCCGCGCAACGCCCACCACCAAGGCCAGCTACCCCACCCATACCGTCACGTCGGCTACCGAGACCCCGTGGGACCTCGCCGAGACCTACCTCGGCAACGGGCAGCGGTGGAAAGACATCGCCGCTCTCAATCCCGACGTGCCCGGACTGGCCTCTGGTGACCAGTACCTGCCGAAGGCAGCGGTCATCAAGCTGCCTCTCGACGCCCGGACCTCTACTCCCGCCAGCGGCGATGCCGCAGCAGGCGACACCTCTGAGACCACTGCTTCAGCAGGCACGCGCGCACAGCTGAGTGACAGGGCACCAACCGCTGCCGGGACAAGCGCACATGAGGACACCGCGAGGGAGGGCGACTCCCTTTCGCGGATCGCGCAGAAGGAATACGGGGACGGCAACGCGTGGCCGAGGCTTTTCGAGGCCAGCCGCGGCAAGTCCCAACCACACGGCCTGCCCGAGATCACCAACCCGGATGTGATCTACCCGGGGCAGCAGATCACCGTGCCCGGCGCCCCGTCCGAGCGGCACGATCCGGCCCAGGACACAGGCCGCAACGGCGATAGGAACGCCGCCGACTCCGACAGCCGCCCGCACACGCTCCCGGCCACCCCCACTCCTCACCATCAGCAGGACCAAGACCAGGGGCACGGCGAGGGGACAAAGCCGGCACCCGCACCGAGTCAGAGTCAGTCGAGCGCACCCACGTCGGCGGCTCCCAGCGCGCGGCCCGGCCAGCAGCAAGGAGTGCCGCCTGCGGCGTCCCGGCCCCCTGCCAGTGCCTCCCCGACAGCGTCCGCCGCCGCGTCCGCACCCAGCTCCTCCTCCCCTGCTGCTACCGGCTCCCACGCGCCGACAGCGTCGGCGAGCAATCCACTGCAGCTACGCACGGTCCTGGGCGCCGGTGCGCTGCTGGCAGCCGCCATCACCGGGGCACTTGCTGTGCGCAGGCTGCTGCAGCGCCGCCGCCGCACGCCCGGCGAGAGAATCGCGATGGCTCCGGAGATCTCTCCCGCGGAGGCGCAGCTCGCGGCAGCGGCCGAGCTGGCTGGTGCCACCCGCCTGCACCTGGCTGTGCACACCCTCGCGCACCTCGCCGGTCAGGACGGTGCAGAGGTGCCCGTGCTGCGGGCCGCGCGGATCGGTGCCCGCACGGTGGACGTCCTGCCGGAGGACCTCGGCCAGGAGCCCCGGGCGCCGTTCACGGCGGGCGAGGGCGGATGGTGGCGCCTGGCCGCCGACGCCGACCTCCTGGACGAGGACGCGACACGCGAGATGCCGGCCCCGTATCCGGGCCTGGTCACCATCGGCAGCACGGATTCTGGTGAGCTCGTGCTGGTCAACCTCGGGCGTGTGCCTGCCGTGCTGCTGGACGGCGAGGCGTTGCACATCGCGGAGGTGTGCACGTCGCTGGCGCTGGAACTGGGGATGAGCCCGTGGGCGACCGAGATTGAGGTGGTGACCGTGGGGTTCGGCGAGGATCTGCCGCAGTTGCTGCCGACCTGCCGGATCGCGCACATGCGGCAGCCTGCCCATGCGCTGCGGGATCTGTCCGAGCGTCTGCTGGAGGCTCACCAGATGCCCGGCAGCAGCCACCAGCCCTATCTGCTGCTGTGCGCGGCCGAGCTGGACGCCGATACCGCTTGGCAGTTCGCCGACGTGATCGACAGGGCCGGCGGCGTTCCCGTCACGCTCATTGCCCCGGCCGGCTCCGCTGGGGCGCACTTCCCCGAGGCGGAAACCGTCAACGCGTCCCTCAGCACGCCGCAACCCCTCGGCTCCATCGGCTTGGACATCATCGTGCAGCGCCTGGAGCGCGCGGCGTACGAACAGATCGCCACGGCGCTTGCCCTCTCCGGGCAGCCCGCCGAACCTGCCCAGGGCCCGTGGCGGGCCGTTCCCGACGAGCCGGACCTCGCAAGGCAATCCGATCTCGCCGTGGCGGAGGAGTTCGACGGCCTCGGCAGCGGTCCTGGCCGGGACTGCGGCAGCGAGGCCCCCGCGGCGGAACCGGTGTCGGGGAACCTGACCGACAGCGACGTGTTCCCGGCCCTGCTGGCCGCCTCTACCGATCCGGCCGGTCTGCGACTGCTGCCGGCCACGTCGGACGACGGGCAGGACTCACCCCGGCCAGAGCTCGCCGAAGGCCCGGCAGAGAACGAAGAACCGGACGTTCCAGCCTCTGCGATTCCGGAACCGGACAGCGGCGGGGGCACAGCGGACAGCGAAGCGCACGATCTGCATGCGCCGGAGATCCGCGTCCTGGGACCTGTCGAAGTGGAGGGCGTGGCCAGCTCCGGTCACGGCCCGCGCATCGCCCAGCTCGCGACACTGATGTATTTCCGCCCCAACCGCAGCGCCGACGCGCTGTGCTCCGACATGGACCCACTCACCCCCTGGGGAGCAAGCACCCTCAACGCCCGCCTGCGGGGCCTGCGCAGCGCACTCGGCAACGACCCGGCCGGCAACCCGTACGTGCCGCGCCGCCGCACCGGCGAGGACCCCTACCGCCTCTCCCCCGCCGTACGGTGCGACTGGACAAGGTTCCTCCAACTCGCCGAACGCGCGCTGCCCCAGGGCCCTGCCGGCCTGCCGGACCTGGAAAAGGCCCTCGGCCTGGTGCGAGGAAGGCCGTTCGGCTCGCGGCCACTGCCCTGGGCCGAACCGTTCCAGCAGGAGATGATCACGAGGATCATCGATGTCGCGCACACCGTGGCCACCTACCGCACCCCGGCGGGCCCCCACCACAGCCTCAGCGCGGCCCGGCAGGCCATCGCAACCGGCCTCGACGTCGACGACAGCTCCGAACTGCTGTACCGGGCATGGATGAGGGTAGAAAACGCCGCGGGGAACCGCTCCGGACTGCACACCGCCATCGCCCGCATCCAACAGGTCAACAGATCCCTGGAAGCGTCGATGGAAATGGAGACGGAACAGCTGATCAACGAACTCCTCCACGGCCGCGGCCCGGCCATGCCCAAGGCCCTGTAGAAGGCCGGTGCGCAGGATGCGCGGTACGCGCTACCGGCCGGAGGCCACGTCCCGAGCCGCATAGGCAAGGAGTTCGCTGACGGCCGCCTCGCTCGAGGCGGGCGGCCGGGCCTTCCATGCCTTCAGTGTTTGCCGCACGGTCTGCGTCACCGTGCGGGCGTGCTCGGCAAGATCGTCGTCCAGTGCGGCCGCTTCCCCGTCCGACGTGCGGCCCGTGATGACCACGGTTCCGTGCAGTGGGCACTGGGTCATGCGGCGCCAGGCGCTCGCGAGCGCCCATACGGCGAAGGGGACCTGACCCCGCACGCCGTACACGCTCGCCACGCTGGAGGAGTTCAAGCAGGCCACCACCGAGTTCGGTCAGCGCGTGGACCAGGAGGCCCAGCAGTTCGACAGGGGCAGTTCCCGCACCTATAAGAAGACGGCGGGCGGATGGCCGCCGAGGCCCTCACTTGGACCACATTCCACCGCGACGCGCTCCAGTCGCTCGCAGCAAACTCCTACGCCGACTTTCGACGCCGCTCCGAGGAAGCCGAGCGGATGGAAAGCCAGTTCTAGCGCGGCGTGCGAGAAGCAGCGCGCCGCGAAGTGCCGCTGCTGGCCGCAGGAAACATGACCACGAAGCAGGCTGCGAAGAGCCTTGCGGACCGGCTAGCCACCAAGCACGAGCTGACACACGTCATCTACCGCAACGGTGCGCGTGTCCCTTTGCGCGCGTGGGCCGAAACAGCCACGCTCGCGAAGTCGCCCGATACACAATCACCTGGCGACCACTGTGGCGGGTGCCTCCCAACCTGGAGGAGACAGCACGCGCCACAGTGCAAGCCGCAGCGACCGCGACGGCGGCGCGTCTGCGAGCCTCAGACGTGCCCGCCGCCCAGGACGCTGTCAACGCCGCCCTCGGCTGTCTGCCTCGCCATTCCCCGAACTACTGCCTGGTGGACGTCAAGGCGACCCTCGGCCTGCCCAGCGCAGCACAGGAGCTGCTGGCGCAGCGGGCAGCGGACGAGCAACGCGTCCGTCGCCTACGCTTCTTGAAGGAGAACCTCTACGACCACCCGGACCTCGTCGTCCTGGACCAACTCGAACACCACGCTCCCGGCGACCTGGGCGACGAGCACGCGGCCGAACTCCAGCGCCTTGCTCGCCTGATCTGCTCCTGCGACCGGTGGTGGTTCCCGCTGCTGCACAGCAATGGGAGCAGGTCGGCCAAGGGTTCACGAACATCGAGAAGCGGCAGCAAGCCATGGTCGTGCTGTCCGACTCCCTCAAGGCACTGAACGGCGGCAGCCTGCCCAGCAGTATCGAGCCGGTGGACATGCCCGGGCTCGACCGATCGCCTCGCATGGCGGCACGCGACGCGCCCGCAGCACGCGGCTCGGGCCCCAGCCGGATTCGGCCAGGGCCCGAGCGGTTATGGCTGGTTGGCGGTCAGACCTTCACGAGGTCGTAGGTGCCGGTGCCGTCCGGCCTTCCGCTGCTGTACTGGCGCAAGAACTCGCCGTCGGCGTAGCGGTCATGGCCGATCATGTAGCCGGTGTACTTGTTCTGGAGGCCGATCTTCCCGGAGCCGGGGACGTCACGGTAGATGTAGAACCGCTGGAGGTCGTCCTCCGTACAGGGGGCCGTCGTCAGGGCCGCCCCTTCGTCGGCAGCGTTCTGCTCGGCGATGGTCGCGCACCCGCCGTTGCCCCAGTTCCACAGGGACGCCTCGAGGACCCCGTTGTTCTCCGTCACGTTGCAAAGCCGCCAGTTGTCCAGGTGAGCGCTGGTGAAGTTGGATTCGCGCAGACGGATGCCGTCGGTGGCCAGGAGCGGTGCGCTCCAGTTCAGGGGCTTGTCGGGTACGGCGATCTTGTAGGCGTCGGTGCCACAGGTGAGAGCGGCCTGTGCGGTGGACGTGGTGACGCTCTTCGCGTTCTTGGTGGCGTTGGCGGCGCTCCCGGCGGCGTGCCGGGCTGCGGTGGCCTTTGCCGAGGGGACCGGGCCCGCCGCGTGCTTGGCGGTGGCGGTGGCGCTGCCGCAGTCCAGCAGGCCCTGTGCCTTGGCCATGATGCTGTTGGCGGGGACCTTGTCCTCGCAGCGCACCGCGCCTTCTTCGACGGTGGTGTAGGTGGTGTAGCTGCCGGTGTCGGGGCCCTCGACCCACTTCAACGCGTAGCTGCCGTCGCCTTGTTGGACGCGGTTGCAGTTGAGACTGCCGTAGGTGCCGGTGACCTTCTTGGTGCCCTTGTAGAGCCCGTAGTAGCCGGGCTGGAAGAAGTTCCAGGTGATGGAGTTCGACACGCTGCTGGTGGAGGTGTAGTTGACCTGCACATTCAGGCCCAGGCTCGCGCCGACCATGCCGAGAGCGTCGACGGCAAAGCTGCCCTGCACGTTGCCATTGACGCCGACGGAGACCGAGATGGTGGTCTGGGTGTTGGTGGAGATGGTCTGGGAGCCGGTCGTGCCCTCGGTGACGTACCAGCCCTTGAAGTGGGTGATCACCGGGGCGACTTCGGTGCTCTTGATGACCGGGTGCCGCTTGCCGAGATCGGCTGCGGTACAGGTCTGTCCGGGCTCGGCCGTCTGCTGGGCGGCGGCGGGCGCGGCCGGTGCGGCGGCGGCCGGGGTGGCGGCCAGGCCCACGGCCGCCGTCGCGGTGGCTAAGAGCGCCCCGAGCCCTCTGCCAAGGCGGGTTCTTGTGCGGCGCATCGTTGTTTCCCCCCTGCTGTGCGTGGTCTGTGAGGTGAGCGTGAGCGAAAATAGCGCCGCCGGGGGCGGCAGGACGATGCCACAACTGGCCAAATACGATCAAGAACTGTCCCGTTCTCGGTTGGCAGGAACGGGAGTTGCCCGGTTCCATGCCATCGGTGTGCCCGCAAAGGGGCCACCGAAGGAAGGGACCACCTCTTGAAACACCTCAGACGCGGGCTGGCAGCGGTAGCCTCGCTCGCCTTCACCGCAGCCCTGTGCGCCGCGGGCACCTCAACAGCCGCCGCCGCACCGCCCACGAGCCGGACAACCCCCCAGCACCACGGCACCTGCACGCGCACCGCCCCTGGCTCCGCGCTCCAACACCAGGGCGCGGCCTGGACCTGCCTCAGGGCAGAACCCGCCCCCGCCCCTGCCTCCGTCCGCGCCGGCAACCCGGGGGCGGACCTCTGCACCAACGACTCCAGCGACCCTGTCGTCTCCACCCGCAAGGCCTACTGCACACGGCACTTAGTCCTCTACGAGCTCCTCGACGACAAGCAGGCGGTGATCGGCCACGCCGATGTCATGGTCGTGGCCGCGTCATCCATGGCCTCCCTGTCCGGCGCGCGATGGTCGGAAGACGTCAGCGCCTACGTCACCGAGATGACGCCCAACGTCACCGGCGTGACGCTGTCGCTGAGCTCCACCTGCAGCGGCCAGTGCACTGCCGGGCCACCGGCATGGGGCGGTGCACCCGTGCTCCTACACAGTGGCCAGGGCAAGGACGGCGGCACCCTCACCTACACCTCAACCGTCGGCAAGGGGTTCCACTCACAGATCCAGCCCACCTACCGCGTGGACGGGACCATCCTCGGCGCGGCGCCCCGGACTACCCACACCGAGTGGCTCGGCCCCGAGGTGCGCTGTGACGACGAGATCGGCAACAGCCCCGGCTGCATCGTCATGGGCCACCTGGCCAACGTGACCTTCTCGAAATCGGTCTACCACGGGGCGGCCGTCGCCTACGAGTGGGCGCAGAAGAACCTCTCGGGCAAATTCGGCGACGCCGACCACCCACTGGAGCGGTTTGTCGACCCCCTCGACCCGGACAACAGAAACAGGCGTGCCACGACCTGCGACCGCGGGCCATTGCGCTTCGTGCGGGGCGCCACCGGTGTCCCCAACGATTCCTGTGACGAGTACCCCTTCGCAAGTTCCTACCAGGGCGGGAATGACGGTGCCCTGTGTGTGGACATCACCCCACGCCAGATCAGCGGCGTATGGGACGTCACGGGCGTCACCGTCAACCGGGGCAGCCCGCCCAACGCGCCCTGCATACGGGCTCATGTCGACAATGACGACAACAAAGCTGCGGGTGGCGAGCTGGGGCGCGCGGTGCAGTCCGACCGCATCCTCGACAGCGAGTGGTATCAGGTGATCATCGTTGCATGAGGCCCAAAGGAGCCCTCTGTGCTGACGGGGCTGACGGGGCTGACGAACTGAACCTCGCGCTCATCGACAACCTGTATAAACAGGCCGTCGAGCGCCCCGGCCTCCATGGCCACCGCGGTCCCTCCCCGTGCCAGAAGCCCCAGCCCGGCGGAGCCGTCACGGGCATGTCCACCTCCCCACCAGGCCAGGCTCAGCGCAAGGATGTCACCATGCCTTCCCATCCAACTTCCCTTACTTCACTGAAGACTTCGCAGCACATCGACTTGCTCGGTCACTAGACAGCACCAGATAACGATGAGTGGCGGGAGAGTTCAGGCGCTCATCCGCTCATGTCGTGTTCGGCGAGGCAGCTGATGCCGGCGGCGCCCGGCCTGCCAGAGGCCCGGGAGAAGAAGGCCCGTTTCCGAGGTGCCCCGGCTGCGGGAGGAGATCGAGCGGTTCACGACCGCGCTCAGCACGGCCGAAATGCAGCTGGAGCGGCTCGGCCAGGCCCGTGAGACCTCACCGAAGTGCTGGCCGATCCGGATGTCGAGACTACGGAACAGGCCGGGGCCGCTGCGGTGCCGGGGAGGAAGGTGCCGTATCGCGCCGGAGTACCAGCGGATCCTGTCGGTCCTAGCGGCGCCGAAGGCCGACGGCGGAATGCGGGCGACGCAGCTCATTCCACCCCGCAAGGCCGGATGGACTGTCCAATCACCGTGTCGTCCCTGACGCACGCTTCGCCGTATATAGCCGAGGATCCCCGGTGAGCAAAACCCGGGATCCTGCAGACCGTTGCCCTTCCACCGCCGCCCGCGACGCTCGTGGAAGGACTCCCGATATACCCCAAGACACCTGCTCGCCATGCGTGGCAGGCGTCACATAGAGCGGCCACCGATGGCATCCCGCTCAGACGTTCTACTAGTGATCCGCACCCACGAGCAGAGCTCATCGAGCGCGGAAAACGCCATCACTGCAGGAGCCAGTACTCGCGACACTGCGGTCCCTACACGCACGGCCCAGCAGGGGATGCAGGGTGCGCAGTACGAGCTACCGGCCGGAGGTCACGTCCCGAGCCGCGAAGGCGAGCAGTTCACTGACGGCCGTCTCGGTCGAGGCCGGCGGCCGCGACTCCCATGCCTTCTGTGTTTTCCGCACGGTCAGCACAGCCGTGCGGGCATGCTCGGCAGATCGTCGTCCAGGGCGGCCGCTTCCACGTCCGGCGTGCGGCCCGTGATGACAACAGGTCCATGCAACGGGTACAGGGTCATGCGGCGCCAGGCGCTCGCGAGCGCGCATGCGGCGAGGTTCTGGCCGAGCCCGATCCCTGGCCCTCGCCGTGCACATGCAGGAGGGCACGGTGGTGGTACACGGCCTGGTCGACGGCTCCCAATGTTCCGACGTGCTAACGGATCACGGACAGCGCATCAGCTTCGGGGAGGGCGCGTTCCATGACGGTGGTGTCCGAGGCGATGCGCAGAGCTCTCATGGCAATCCTCTTGGCCGGTCAGGGTCCGGTACGCAAGCCTGCGCAATGATCACTGTGGCTACGCATTGGGCAGCTGATCGGGAGTTTTACCGATTGCGCATCGCTGAGCCCTTGATACGCAACGGGTGTGCGGCACGGTCTACTGCTGGGCGTCGGCGTGATAGCGGGTGAGGGCACGCCAGCGCCGCTCGAAATCGCCAGCCTGCTCGGTGACCTGTGCAGGGGTGATGGGCTTGTTGTACTGGGCAGTGAAGCCGCGGGCTGCGCAATCCTGCGCAACGGCGTCCGCCGCAGGGTTCTCGGTGCGCACGCGGTGTTCGGCCCAGACGTTGTAGATACGGAACCAGAGCGGGTAGCGGCGCAGCGTGGATGGGCTGACCGGTTTCCCTCCCCGGCCGTGCATGCCCTTCTCCGCGAGGTAGGTCGACAGCTGCTCGGCGCCGGGTTCGTCGCCGTGCTCGGCCTGGTAGTCCATCCAGGCCAGGAAGTAGCGGTCCACGACGGTGAGGTCGCCTCCCGCCGGGTCGAGGGGGGCGGGTTGTTCGTCGATGGGCGCGTTGACGCTCGGCCCACGCTGCTCCTTGGCAGCGTGCGCACCCGCACTGGCAGTCTCCTGCTGAGTCTCCGGTGCTGGGTGGGGTGCGGTGGCCTGCTGCTCGCCGGGATCGGCGTCCGCCGCTTCATCCTCGACGGCCGGCTCGGGTGCCGGTGCGCTGGTGCCGTACTCGCGTTCCTGGAATGCGGCGACGAAGTTCTCCACGTCGGCTCCGGTGACCGGCCGTCCGTCGGCGCCCGTGATGCCGTCGCGCTGGTGCACGTACTGGGCGAGCGCGTCGGCGTCGGGGTACGCGCCGTACTGCTGCGCGTACA
This sequence comes from Streptomyces sp. MUSC 14, assembly GCF_001866675.1. Taxonomy (NCBI): domain Bacteria; kingdom Bacillati; phylum Actinomycetota; class Actinomycetes; order Kitasatosporales; family Streptomycetaceae; genus Streptomyces; species Streptomyces sp. MUSC 14. Next base: position 31,715 of record NZ_MLYN01000066.1, on the reverse strand, counting down.
TGAGCCAAGAGTTATAGAAGTAGTCACTCCAACCGTCGTCCGCGTCGTGCGAGGTTTGGGGTTGCGTCTCCTCCTCGGCTGGTGGGGTGTGGCGCTGCTTGAGGAGTCGCAGGAGAGGTTCGAGTTGCTCGTCGGACAGTGGCTCGCCGGCCGCGGTGGCCGCGCCGTACTGGTCTTGGAGCCACAGGGCGAACTGCGCCCTGGTGGGCTCGTGTCCGAAGGCTGCCATCCAGTCCTGATAGGCATCGGCGAGGTGCTGAGCGTTCCCTTCGTCTTCTATGTCGTGCGGCTGCTCCAGGTGTGCAGTTCGTACTTGCTCCACCGGCTGGGGTTCCGCGCCGCTGGCTTGCGCCAGTTCTTCTTCCTGGTCGACGGCGGCCTTGAGTTCGGGGCTCTGCCGCTGCGCCGGAACCGGGGTCCGCTCGACGATGAACTGAATCGGCGGCTCATCAATGCCTGCGGCGGCCAGTCCGGCCGGGGCCGTCTGAGCCAAGGGGACGCCGTAGCGGGCCAGGCGGAGCGGCATCAGCGACTCCACCGGGGCCTTCCTGCGCCATGCGCGGCCGAAGCGGGAACGCAAGCTCGCCTGATAGACGAGGCGTTCCTGCTCCAGCTTGATCACCTGGTCGTAGGAGCGCAGCTCCCACAGCTTCATGCGGCGCCAGAGGAGGAACGTCGGGGCCGGGGAGAGCAGCCAGCGGGTGATGCGGACGTCCTCCATGTGCTTGTCGGCCGTGATGTCCGCGATCCGGCCGACCGCGTGCCGGGCCGCCTCGACCGCGACCACGAACAGGATCGGGATCACCGCGTGCATCCCCACGCCCAGCGGATCCGGCCAGGCGGCCGCGCCGTTGAACGCGATCGTCGCCGCCGTCAGCAGCCACGCCGTCTGCCGCAGCAGCGGGAAGGGGATGCGTATCCAGGTCAGCAGCAGATCCAGGGCCAGCAGGACACAGATACCCGCGTCGATGCCGACCGGGAACACGTACGAGAAGTTCCCGAAGCCCTTCTTGACGGCCAGCTCACGGACCGCCGCGTACGAGCCGGCGAAACCGATACCGGCGACGACCAATGCGCCGACCACAACCACGCCGATGAGGGCCCGATGCGCCCGGGTCAGCTGGGGTATCTGAAGCTTCCCCGCAGCCACGTCCCACTCCCCTGTCTACGCCTCACAACTGAGCAACTCTCACACTCCCACGAAGTGGATCGGGTTGTGGCCCTTCGGGATCGGCTCAGCGGGGATCGTCTGCGAAAAGTCGCACCAGCCCTCAGCGTGTTCTTGACGCTCCGTGGCCCTCATACGGCGCAGTCGGAGCTTCGAAGCGAAGGCGCGACTGACTGGTGCCCTGTCGCCGAGCGGCTCGGGCCCGTAGGCTCGGTCCCTCAGCCTGTCCTGCCCGTGCACCCGCGGCGTGCGGAGCCGGTCGTCGTCCACCTGTTGCCCCACGAGGTGTGGCATCCCACCCGGGCAGCCGGACAGCAGTCACAGGCGCCTGGCCCGCCCCAGACACCGGACTGCCCCAGCTCTGTCCGGCCACTGCCTTCACCGGGCCGACGGCATCACGAGCGTCATAAGGGGATTCCCGGATCCCGATTCTGCAGCTCAGAGACCGCGAATGAGCCGGGCCGAGCCCGTAGGAACCACCTTGCGCGGCTAACCCCAGCACGAGGCATCTTGTCCTGGCACCACCCAGAACAGTCCGTTCCACCCACACCGCCCCTGTACTTCGGAGCCCCGTTGATCACGCCCCGCCTCACCGAGTCCTTCATCAACCTGGCGCCCAGCGCATTGACCGCGCTGACCGGCGCTCCCTGGTGGGGCATCGTCTTGCTCATGGTGGTCCACCCAGTCATCCAGAACTTTCCCCAGCACACCCTCACCCTGGTCCAGGCATGCAACGAAGCACGCCGAGGACGCCAGGAAGACCGCCTCCTGGGCCAGATCCCCAGACGGCACGCTTTCCAGGCCCTGGCACACATCGGGCCAGTCCCGATCCGACAATGCGCCTGGTACACCGCCGGAGTCGGCCGACCCGCCGGCCCAGCAGCAGCCGGACACCGGGGCACCAGCAACGCCGACCTGAGCATCGCCTGCGCCGGCCCCCTCGAGTCCCCCACGCTGGCGGCTGCTCGTGCCAGCCCCCAGTCCCGGGGCAGCAGCGTGTTGGCGAAGATCGCTGCCCCGGGGGCCGGCTGGCCGCGGACGGGTCAGGGGCGCCGCCCGCAGCACGCCCGTGACGGCTGTCACCTCCGGCAGCCGTCCCGGGCGCAAGCGCCACGCAGATGCGGATGCTGTCCTCGGTGACGGCGCGCTCAGCGCCGGTTTCTTGCCTCCGCCTGCTGTGCGTCGTTGTACAGGTCGAAGACTGCGTCCGCCAGATCGGGCAAGTCGCTCAGCTCGATGTTCCGGACATTCGCGGCATAGCCGATCAGGCCCAGGAGGCGGTGCACGATGTCGGCTTCCTGCTGCCGGCGCTGCCAGTCGGCATCATTCAGGCCGTCGTCGACAAGGGGCGGCGGCATCCTGCGGAACCGCTCGTCCTCGGCGACGCACTCCCTCAGCGCCTTCGGCCATACGAGCGACTCTGGCTGGGCCTGCTGCGGCGGCGATTCATCGCCATGACGGAGGGCACGGATGATCCGGGCCTCATGGGAACTGTCCACCCGTTCCTGGAGGTCGCTGACAGCAGCCAACTGCGCAGCCACCCGGCGGATCCGCGTGGCGTGGTCCAGGGCCCACTGGCGTTCGGCGCGCCGACGGCGAAGCCCGCGGGCGTACTCGACTCGTTCATGCTGTGTGGCGGGTGCGGTGCCGTCGGGACGAGTTGAGGCGCGTTGCAGCTGCAGATGTCGCCGCTCGGAGGCCTGACGGCCGCTGAGTTCCTGCCACTGCGCGATGCGCGCCCAGGTGATCTTCTTGGTGCGCGCCAGCGTGGTGAGTTTCAACTCGTCGTGCTCGAGCTTTTCCCGGAGCATGCGGATGCCCAGCAGTGCGGCCAGGACCTCGGCCTCCGTGGCGTCGGGATGCAGAAGGCCCTCGGCCCGCCGGCAGATGCGGTCGTAGTTGCGGGCGACGTCCATCAATCGGCCCGGGGAGTCGCTGTCGGGCTGAGGGAGCCGCTGGATTCCCGGTGGGTTCTCGGTCAGGAGGGCCCACGCCTGTGCACGGTTGTGCCGGCGCACGGCGTCGGGAGCGCGGTCTAAGTTCTGTGTCATCTTCAGGACGACACTTTCTGTCGTCCGTCGGACGACGTCCCTTGGTCGTGCGCCGGCACGGTCGCGGTGAGGCTCGGGTTGGGCGGAGCTTGCTGGGCTTGCTCGATATGTGCTCGGTCACGGCGCTGGTTCCTGCGCCGCCAGACTGACCGCCCGGCGCCGGCGGCGAGCACGGTGAGCGCGAAGAGTACGGAAGCCAGGTACTGGGCGCTGACGTCATGGATGAAAGATGGCGACATCGTGGTGTCTGCGCACAACGTTCGTGCGCGGTGCCTCCTTCTTACGTGGCTGGTGCAGGGGCGAGTCCCGCCCGGGCCGGCCTTGCGACGTCACGCAGGTCCGCGGCCGGACAGGGCAGGTAGGACAGCTGTGCTGCGCCGTCCGGTACGGAAGTGTGCCGGGCGTACGCGGTCCGCATATGCACTCTCGCTTCTTCCGCCCGAAGCGCCACCTTGCGCCACCCCTGCGTAAGAGGAGAGAAGGAACAAAACGGCACAGTTGATCATAAGAAGAGTGTCGTCGTCCGGATGCGCACAGGGTGTCCCAGGTGAGGGCAGCTGAAGGTGGGGCAGTCCGTGACGGCCTCCTGGGAGCCCAGGGCCCTCCCTGACGGCGAGGGAATGGGCGGCCCCTGTCCAGGGCGCGGTTCACGGGGCCGCCCGGCCCTGCGGTCCTGTCATGCGCAAGGCACTACCACGCTAAAGCCCAGGATGGAGCCGCGCCCGCCCGGTCCGTCGGTCGCGTGAGCGCCGACGACGTGGTTCTTCTACGCGCTGGCCAGCTCTGGCTCCGGGCGACGGGCCTCGGCCCGTACAGCTGCCTCCACGTCGCAGCAGGGCGTGCCCTCCTTCGAGGCATGCGTGGTGATGGCTTCCTGGACCTTTCGGTCAGGCCCCGCCAGTTCTGCCAGGCCGCCTCGTAGGCTTGGTCCTGCTGTGGCGACCGGTGTCGTCGTGGGCGGGCCGTAGGTGTCCCGCAGCTCCAGTACCCGGCCGCGCGCCTTGTCAGCCGACTTCTGCATCTCCACCAATTCATCGAATATGTGTGCCACGTCGACGGATCCCATGCCTTCCGTGGCGGGACCCCCGGTGCGTGCCGGGCGTCCACTGCTTCACCTCCCGATCACGCCCTCCGCAGGCAGGCCGAAGGCATCTGTCCGCCCCGGGGACCTCGCACGACCGCCCATTCGCTCCCGCCCCCGCAGTCACGGTAGGCATGCTCTCCGTCGCGGCCCACGGCGAGGGAACACGAGATGATGTGATCGCCGGCGTGCAGGTAGCGGACTACCGGACTGTGCACCGTCGCCACGACCTCGTCCGCCGTAGGCCTGCGAAGGGCGACGGTCGCGGTGACCCGCCAGTGGGCCGTGCACGGCTGCCGAGTGGGCACAGCTGAGGCGTGTGGGACGGGCAGGACGGTGATGACGGCGGCCGTAGCCGCCAGGGTCAGTCGCTTCATGGTCGGGCAACTCTCCGCGTGTTGGCGGGCGTTACGGCGTGGAGGTGGAGTTCACCCGCCCGTGACGGCTGATCGGCATTTGCGGCCTGCCAGCAACTCACCTCAGCGGTCATTTCCCGGTTCATGTCTTCGTCTGTCGGCCACGCGCCCTGGGCGGTGGCTGCGGGGATTGCGGTTGTGCGCCCACTGCCTTGGTCAGGTGGCGAAGGCGACGTAGGTGGCGATGGTGAGCCCGGAGAAGGTGAGGAGCTGGCGGGGTTTGAGGCAGGTGAAGGCCACGTGCATAGTGATGCCAGCGGCGACCGCGTACGGCGTCGACTGCGGGATGAGCAGAGCGGGCGGCAGCGCGCTCTCCGCTGTGATGACGGTGACCGCGACCAAGCGCCAGAGGCGAACGTCCCGCTCGGTGAGGTTGCCCGCATGGCGGAGGACGATGCCGGGGACGGCGAATTGGCGACGGTAGGACAGATGTTCCCTGACCTGGCTGTAGGTATGGATCCACTGCGCGAGATAGAGCCCGCTGCGGAACTGAGGCGAGCGGAGCTTCTGCCAGGCGCTGTTCCAGTAGATGTCTGTAGTGATCAGCACGAGGAGGCACTGGGCCCAGGTGTTCGCCGTGCTCAGGCTGTGCTCGATGCGCAGGCCCTGGCCGAGGTCGCCGGCGAGCAGGAGGCACGTGCCGGTCAGCAGGGTGTATCTGATGGCGTTGGGGCTCTTGAGGTACAGCAGTTCCATCGCGGCACCGGCCAAAACCACCAGCAGCGTGACGCGGGGGACGAAGCCGAGCGCCAGGGCGAGGGCGGCGGCCGCACGGACGATCAGCACGGGCCGGTAGACGCCGATCAGGAGGCGGGCACGGGCCGGGCCGAGGCGCTGCTCGGCAAGGTGGGCGCTGAGCGAGCCGGGGCTGAGGCGGTCCCAGCCGCCCTGGCCGAAAGCGAGAGCGAACCGCGCGGTGAGTACGGTGCCGAAGATGATCCGGAACCACTGGAGACATCCAGGGTCGGTGGGCTGCTGGAAGCCGGAGGCGAGGGCGTCAAAGAACCACACGGCTGCCCCTGACTTCCACCCTCTGCTCGCCGCGAGCGGACAGGACGCGGCCGTGTCCGTCGATCCGGTCGTACCGGCCGCTGCCGGTGAGGTGGTCGAGGACTGTCTGGAGCTGCGGCGGGCCGAGGATGAAGGAACCCGGAGAGAGGTAGTTGTAGACGTTCACAGGCGCGGTGCGGCCGTCCTTGGTGCCGGTGAGCGAGGTGATCGTGAAGGTGGCGCGGCAGAACATCTTCCAGCGCAGCCAACGGCCGGGCAGCGGGGTGAAACCGGTGATCATCCACGCCACCAGGGCAACAGTGGCGATGATCTGGACAGCGGACAGCATGGGCAGTGACCTCCGGGCAGGGAGGGTGAAGTAATCGGGGTGCGCCCGCTGACGGGGCGCTGGGGGTCAGCGCTCAGGCTTGGGGGGCCGCTGCATCAGCGCGGCCGCGGCCTGGGTGAGAGTGACCTTCTCGTGCAGCAGGGCGGAGACCACAGACGTGATCGGCATCTCGACGTCGTGAGCGTGAGCCAGGGCGAGGACCGCCTCCGCACTCTTGACACCCTCGGTGGTCTGCCGAGTGGCAGCCGTCGCCTCGTGGACGCTCAAACCCCGGCCGAGGTGGGTGCCGAAAGTGCGGTTCCGAGACAGCGGCGAGGAGCAGGTGGCCACCAGGTCACCGAGGCCGGCCAGACCGGCGAGGGTGGCCGGGTGGGCGCCCATCGCCACACCCAGCCGGGTGGTCTCCGCCAGCCCGCGGGTGATGAGCATGGCCGTCGCGTTGTCGCCCAGGCCCATGCCGGAGGCGATGCCGACGGCGAGGGCGATGACGTTCTTCACCGCGCCGCCCAGCTCGCAACCGGTCACATCGATGCTGGTGTAGGGCCGGAAGTACGGGGTATGGCAGGCCTGTTGGAAACGGCGGGCGGCGTCCTCGTCCGGGCAAGCGACGGTGGCAGCGGCGGGCCGACCGTCCATGATCTCGCGTGCCAGGTTCGGGCCGGACAGCACCGCGACCTGGTCCGCGCTCACGCCGGTCACGTCGGTGATGATCTGACTCGCCCGCAGATGGCTGCTCTGCTCGATGCCTTTCATCAGCGACACGATCACGGTGCCGTCTGCGATGTGCGGCGCCCACGCGGCGAGGTTGGTCCGCAGATTCTGCGCGGGGATGGACAGCACCAGGAAGTCCGCGCCGTTCAGTGCGACGGACGGGTCGGTGGTCGCGGTCAGCGAGGCGGGCAGCTCGATGTCCGGGAAGTAGCCGACGTTGCGATGCAACGTGTTGATGCCGTCGGCAATCTCGTCCCGGCGGGCGTGCACGACCACGCTGGTGCCGGCGTCGGCCAGGATCTTGGCGACGGCCGTGCCCCAGGACCCGGCCGAGAACACCGCCGCACGGGCGAGGTGGCTCTGGGTCACTCCGGGGTCCTCTCCGTGGACGGGGATCCACCGCCGTGGGGGCGGCTGGGCTGGGCCATCGTATCGGCCGCATCAGGCATGGCTGGTGATGTGCCGGCGCGCCGCAGGGCCAGCAGGACCGCGCGACGGCCGGGCAGGACAGGGAGCATCCGGTGCGCCTCGGCCAGCATGTTCCGTGCCGGGAAGTCGCCCAAGTCGCGGCGCAGCTCGTCGGCGTGGTCGATCCACAGCCGGTAGAGGCGCTCCCACATGGCGGGCTCGGTGGGACGCTCGTGCACGCACTCCAGGATGAGTCCGGCGGCGCGCGCCTGTTCCTCCCATGCCGGTGTCACGCCGGGTCTCAGGCCGCGGGTGAGAAGGAGTCGGCCGCCGGGTGCCAGGAGACGGCCGAGTTCGCGCAGTGCGGATGCCCGGTCGTCGGCGCGTCCGAAGGCGTCGACGCACACCGCGCCGTGGACGCAGCTGTCGGGCAGGCCGGTGGCTTCCATGCGGGCGATGTGGAAGGCCGCTTGGCCGGCGGGGACGAAGTCGGTAATGCGGGCGGTGGCTTGTGCGACGGCGTTGGGAGAGATGTCGAAGCCGATCAGGCGGACGGCCAGGGCGCGGGCCAGCCACAGCCCGATGCCGCCGTTGCCGCAGCCGGCGTCCATCAGGAGCTGCCCGGGCCGCATCCGTAGCCGGGCAGTCATCAGCCCCAGCAGGGGCCAGTCGCATGAGCTGGAGGCGTTGACCTCGATGGGATAGTCCTCGCCCATGGCCTCGGCGTACAGGCGGGCAACCAGCGAGGTGCGTGCCCGGGCGGCGTGCAGCGCGTCGTACTGGGAGGCGAGTCGCCGGGGCTGTGGGCCGGCTGGGGTGACGGGGTGGAGTGTCATCGCGGCATCGCCGTCCTGATCCGTGATCGGGTACCGGGGCAGATGACCTGGACCGCGCAGACGGGAGCTCCGGCGTCCGAAAGGTCCAGGGCCATCGGCTCATATCCGGTGATGAGTTCGACCCGCCGCGCAACGTCACGTACCTGGTCGGCGAAGCCGCCCGAGCCTGAGGTGAACTGGGCGGTTGCCTGCGGCCACACGGCAAGCCCTGTGCGCTGGGCCGGGCCAAGGGGCAGAGTGTCGGACCACGCGAGATCGCTCGGGAGGTCATCGCGCGTTCCGGCGATGGCCGTCAGCCGGGATTGCGCGGCCTCGGTCACCGCCCGGGTCAGGGCGATAGCCGAGCAGCTGTGGCACCCGCCGCCGGCGAAGACGACCGGGACGTCCTCGGACCACAGGTAGGCCAGGCACACCGGGATCCCGTACGGGCCGTCCACGAGGGACAGTTCCAACGCCATCCCGGCCCCACGCACCCGGTCGATCACCTCCCGGCCGTAGGGATCATCGACCGTCGCCGGGTCGATCAGCGTGCGCTGCCGGCCACTGCACTGTGCGTCGTGGAAGAGCACGTCCCGTTCAACGACCTCGAACAAGGCGTGCAGCAGCGCCTCGTCGCGGGTGTTCCCGCACGCCAGGCCGGTGCTGGTCGCACGCAGCAGATCCGGGCTCCACTCAGGCCGCTGAGCCCGGCGGCGGACCAGGTCGACCGGCACGAGCACCTTCTGGCCGCTCATCAGGCCGGTGCCCGTGGTCCACTCCCACACCACCCGGGCAAGGGTGTCCTCGGGATACGGGACAGTGAGCGGCAGCGCGGAGACGGGAAAGTCAGGGACGACCTCCACGGCCGACCCACGCGCCGCGATCGGCAGCGGCTGCTCAACATGCCACAGTTCGATCGCCTCCATCACCGCCGACAGCTTCGCCAACAGGGCGGTGACGCCCTTGCCCTGGGACGTGCTCAGAGTCCGCGACGTGGGCCGGATCGCCGTGAAGACCGGCAGCCCGATACAGTCCAGGCCCCTCAGGTCGGCAACCCGGGTGATCCCGAAGTCCTCCTCGAGGCGGCCGGCCACCGCCTCCCACGTCTCCTCCGGCGTCCTGGCCCGTACCGTGCCCGGCAGCGCCACCAGGCTGTCACCGCGAAACACCTTCCGCCTCCTTCCGCTCACGCGTCTCGTTCCTCTCCTGCAGCAGCCCAGGGAGGAGCCGCTTGGCCGCGGCGACGGCGCGTGCCCCGCAAACCAGCCCGCGCGCGGACGCCTGAGCGTCGAACTCCGTCTCAGGGCACTTCCACACCCGCATCAGGAGCCGGCGGGTCAGGTCGTCGCGTACTGCCGCGACCGTGAAACCCGGCCGGGTGCGGCGCTCGGCCGCGAGAGCGTCGGCGTACCGGGCGACCGCCTGGCGGTCCTGCTCGCTCTCCCCTGCCAGCAGCACGGCCACTGCCTGCTCGTCCCGCAGGTCGACCGGCGGGTGGAACACGCGGTCGGCGGGCAGATCGCCACCGGTGACCTGGGCCAGCCGCTTCGCCAGCGGCAGGCCCGGCCCTCCGCCGGCGGGGTGGAGGGAGCGGTGTTCAAGGTAGGCGGCCCACGTCATGGCGAACTCCGGGTCGAACACCTGCTGGTAGACGAGGCGGTCCTCGGTGGACAGATCCAGTCCGTCCATACGCGCGCGTGCGAAGGCGTTGGACCAGCGGCGGAAGTACGTCGTCTCCCACATCGCAGGAGGCAGCAGGACGTTGGCCTGTGGCGCTTCGCTGCCGTTCAGCGCGATGCGTATGGCCGCAAGGGCATCGGCGCGCTTGAGGTCGCCGAAGTGCTGATCCTGTTCGAGCTGTTCAGCCAGCCAGTCGGCGAACTTCGTCTCGCCCTGGCAGCGGCAGACGACTCGTACGGCGGCCCAGGTGCGGTGCGGGTAGTAGACCGCGCGCCACGCCTCCAGAAGCCTGGCGGCCCGATCACCGTTGAGGACCCCGGCCCACTTGGCGAGCTGGAGGACGTGCCGGAGATTGACCACTGGCCAGGTCAGCGCGCCGCACTCCCCATCCGGAGCCTGCCCGACAGCCACCTCGTCATCGCCGTCGATCTCCCCGCGGGCGTAGGAGGCGTAGATGTGGCCGACGCCGAGCATCCCGTACGGCGACAGTTCGGCGGCCCGCAGCGCGCCGATGCTCGCCGCGCCGATCAACCGGACGCCTTGGCCCATACAGGCCAGGATCTCCTTGTGGCGCAGCGCCGGAGCCTGGTGGTAGACCCCGTCGATGATCACGACCGTGTCGCCGCTGCCGATTTCGGCGGCGAACAGGTCCCCATGCTGTACCGGCGGCCAGACCTGAACCCCCGGCACATCAAGTAACGGTTCGGACCGGCTCAGCGTCGGCCCGACGAACACGTGAATCACTGGCACCTCATCTGTGTGGAGGAGGGATGTCCCTCCCCGGACCGGTGTGGCCGGTATGAAGGGAAGGGACACCCCACTTACAGGACGGTCAGGTCACGACGGATTCGGGTCGTCGCCCTTGACACCGAAGGCGACCACGAGGTCGTCGGAGAGCTGGGCCTCGGGCCTACTCCTCGTCCTCGACGTCGACGGCGATCACGACGGCCCCGGTGATCTCCTCGGTCTGCTCCGCCGGGGTACTGGTGGCGGCGATCTGGGACTTCGACTCCATGAGTTCTCCCTATTTCCTGCTGTTTTGTAGGGCGGGCGCGAGCGGGTACCTGCGCCCGGTGGTGCCGCGGGTCCGGCACCAGCCGGACCCGTCCGCCCGTCCCTGCAGACGGGAGGTCTTGGTGTGCCGCTGCCCGCCAATGCCGGAAAGTCCGGTGCTGGGCAGCGGGGGACTCGTGGATCCGTGATCCGTCGGCGCCTGGCGGGTCGGCGAGTGGGGGCGCGCGTCGTGTGGCTTCATCGGGCGCTCTCCCCTATCAGGGCCAGGACTTCGCCTAAATCCGTGGAGTCGGCCGTCATCGTGTGTTGCTCCCCTCTACCTCAGTGAGTCCGAAGCATGTGGACCAGTGCGACCCCGAAGGCGAGGACCGCGAGGCCGGCCAGCAGAATCGTGATGACCGCCTCCGTGATCCGCGTCCGCAACGGCGGCTTCGGTGAGGTCATGGGAGGCCGCCTCTTTGGTCGCTGGTGACGAAGCCGGCGGTGTGGCGCGGCTGCCGGGGCACGACGGGGGCCGTGGTGATCGCCAGGTCCCCCGTCACGAGGAGCGTCGGATCGACGCTCCTCGTGATCAGGGCGGAGAGTTCAGGGAGACGATGGGGACGCCGTTGCATCAGGGCGTAGCGCTGTCCCTGGGCGTTACAAGTGACGCGGACCTGATGCCAGCCCAGTTCCTCACGGACGTACCGCGCCAGCCGGTTGTCCGGGACAGAGCAACGCACCCACTCAAGTTCGGGACTGGTGCGCCGGGCGGTGTAGTCAAGCACCCACAGGGTCATCAAGTTGGCCAGTCTCGCGCCGTGCTGATCGGGATGGGTGTGCATCATGGACAGGCTCATGGACGGCTCGGCGCGCTCGCTGGCGGTCCATGTCCACCCCGGTGTGGTGGCGTAGAGGACGAAGCAGCCCACGACGGTGTTGTCCTCCGTGAGCAGCATCAGCGCCATGTCGTCGCCGGTGCCTCCGATCAGCAGACGCAGGGCGATGCTCTCTGGTGGTAACTGGCCAAGCCGGCGGGCCCAGTCGTTGCGTGCTCGGAGGAGCCCGTGGACCACCGGGCCGTCCTCGTTAGTGGCCGGGCGCATCTCGTACACCAAGTTCTCGCTTCTTGTGAGGGCCAGTCGGTGCCAGGTCTCGGGCCAGCCTCGGCCGGTATGCCGCTCCCCAACGCGTCCTGCCGACCGTGACTTCACCATCCCCAAGCCGGGCGGGTGTCTGGGCGGGTTAGGTCACTAGGTGGGTCACGACGGTGACGGCGAGGCTGCCGGCCACCAGTGCGTAGGCGGTGGTGACGGCCCACATCAGGCGCGGGTGCCGGTGGCGCAGCATCTGCCAGGCTTCCCGGCCTGTCCGGCCATGGGCCTGTGCCCGGATACCAACTCCGGTGAAGGCGATCGACACGTACTGAGCACGCTCGGGCGGTTCCATCAGGCTCCTCGTCAAGATGATGGGCGTGGTGGGGGGTTCGTGGTCGCGTACGGTGACCGAAGGCCCGCCCTCGAACGAGCGGTGCGCGAGGTGCACCAAGGCCTTGCGTTCGATCGCGGTCAGGCATGGTTCACACAGGCGGAACGGGGCGTGCTCGCCGTCCCACTGGACCGGGCCCACCCACGTCACGGGCACGCCCTGGGCATCGCAGCGCCAGCACTCGTCAGCGATCCACTCGACCAGCAACTGGGCTCCTTGAATCGGCGAGACGGGTAGCGTCCGCAGCGGCCCGGACCGCCGCCAGGTAGGGCCGGTGCAGGCTGCTGCCGCAGGGCAGCCCCTCCCCCGGCGGGCTGCTCACCCCGCGGTGGGCGGGACGTATGAGCCAACCGCGGGCGGCCACCGTCTGCGGCAGCAGGACGGTCGGGGGCGGCAGGAGAGCCAGGGCACCGTGCCGGAGAAGCAGGGAGTCCGGCGCGCACCAGCCGGGTGCGGAGCCCAGGGCGACGATGAACTCCGCTCCCGACGGGCCGAGGATGACCGGGCCGGGCTGGATGCCCACCGCTGCCATGCGAGCGACGACGTCTCGGGCCAGTGCGCCGGGTATGAGCAGGGCGTCGAAGGTGAGGCCCACGGGGACCTCGGCGAGTTGTCCACGGTCCCACGCGGTCAGCACCTGGTCTCGGCGCCCGGTGGGCGAGAGCCAGTTGTAGGGCACCGGCCCGACGGCGGCCGCCGTCAGCTCGCGGCACAGGGCACGGCGCAGCCTCGGGACCGCCGGCACGTCCATCACCGCGCGGGTGGTCATCGGGTGGTCCCTTCCGTCACACCGGTGTGGTGTTGGCTCTGGTCGCTACGGACGATGCCGAACACCAGCACGCCCATCACCACCAACAGCGCGAGGAGATAGAGGGCCTGCGCATGGTGGGTGCGCACTATGCGCACCTCATCGGGCTGCCGCTGCGGCTGATCCTCCTCAGATGGCTCGGGCGCTCGCAGATCGGCCCAGACGCGCTTTCCCCAAGGAAGGGGGTCGGTCCCCCACTGCTGCGAGAGGGCATCGACCAGAGCAAGGCCTCGGCCGGTGATGTCTTCAGCGCTCGCTGACCTCGGCGTCGGTGGTGTCCGGCTCTTGTCCGTCACAGATACCCGTACGCCCCTGTCGGCGCGACGCCGGAGGGTGAGTCTGAGCGTTCCATGGCGCGCGTGTCTGACTGCATTCGAGGCCAGTTCGGATGTCACGAGCTCGGCCGCGTCCGCGAGGTCCGGCAGGTCCCAGTCCGCCAGGGCCTCGCGGACCAGCTGCCGGGCAACAGGTACCGATGCGTCTGCTCGGGGCAGGGAGATGGACAGCACGGGCTCCCCGTCCTCGGCCACCAGCACGCGCCATCGCGGGTACGTGTCCTGGAGCAACGCGTCAGTCACGGCCTCGCCTCTCGCCTTGTCCACGCTGCCCTTTCGTAGATCCCGCTGAGCGCCCGGCAGGACAGCGCCAGATCTTCGGCCTGCTCGGCGGCTTTCCGAGGGCTGGAGGGCGGCTCGGACAGCAGCAGCTGTCGCACCCGGCCGAGAAGCCATCGCGCCGTTGGCCGGATAGCGGGGTCCTCCTCGTCGAGTGCCGGCTCGACCGAGCGGACCAGGTCCTCGAGGTAGTCCCGCATCGTCGCGATCGACGGGTCCATTTGGGCTCGTGACGGCACCGTGGCCGGCAGATCTCGCGTGAGGTGGAGAATGTGGTCCCACAGTCGGCGTGCCCCGGCCAGGTCGACGCGCGCCGACTCGACCGGCGTGTGCGGCGGGTCCACGGCCATCTGCGCGAGCCGTCGCCGGCCGTGGGAGATGAGCCTGGACAGTGTCGCGCCGTTGCCCACGACGCCCGGCCCGGACATGGGCACCGCCCAGTAGGCGCCGGTGCCGCCTGGGTGCCGGACGATGTCGGGGTGTGGCACGCCCAGTTGGTGGCCATCGCCGAGGTACTCCGTGCCCGGCGCGGTCCAGGCGGTGACGGTGCTCGGTTCGCACAGCACGAACAGCCACTTGCCGAGTTGGCTCCGTATGACCGGCGCGCCGGGAAGCGCCCCGGAGAGGTAGGCGTCCACCTCTGCGGGAACGGCGCACCCAGCGGCGGCCTCAGCCACGTCCACCGGCACACGGATCGCGCAGAACCGGCCGCCGCATCGCAGGAGGGCCATGCCTTGCGCGTCCCACGCGCTGCGGGCCTGGTCTGTGCCGAACGCCGCAGCTGCCAGCAGCCAGCACTCGACAGCGAGCCTCCGCTCGGCAGTTGTCACCACGCGCTGCCCTAGCGGGCTATTCGGAAGATCAGGGAATGTCGTCATTTCACTGGCCATCGTCGCGCCTCAATCGGGGGTGGATGGTGAGCGGACCGGGGGGGAGCCGGAGCAACAACCGCCGTGAGCCACAGAGGGGTTGGTGCTGACACCCAGTCAACGATCACTGTGCGCTGTGAGACCATCACGCATGCGGCACCCGCATACGGATATGCACTCAGCGGGTACAGGCAGGCGCCGGATGCCGTGTGGACTCGTACCGTGGGGGTAGCCGTGGACTGGCAGTCGGGACCGATCCGGGACGCCTCCCGGGAAGGCGACTACGGGCGGGTTGTCGCGCTTGCCCGCGAGGACCAGCGAATGACCCAGACCCAGCTAGGCGAGTCGATCGGACTGTCTCAGTCCGCCGTCTCCCGTCTGGAAAAACGCGGCTCAGGTACCTACAGCACGGACGTCCTGGCTGCGGCGGCTGCACATCTTCGGATCCCGCCAGCACTGGTGGGTCTCGCAGATGGGCGCATGCCGCAGGCACAGGCGAGAGACGACGATCCCATGCACCGACGAACCATCCTCGGCGGCGCAGTCGCCGCAATGGCAGCCCCCATCCTGGCCGCCGCGCCCGACCCACACGACCCGACCGGCGGCCAGGCCGCCGCGCTGCGACTGAGCACGTCGGCATACAGGCGGCTGGACGGCTCGACGCCGTCCCGGGACCTGTCCGAGCCCGTTCACACCCACCTGCGGCTGATCCAGACCATCACCCACCACGCCTCGGAAAGCGACCGACCACGCCTCGCCGCAGTGGCAAGCGAGGCCGCGAGCCTCGCCGGATGGCTCTCATGGGACATGGACGACAACGGCTCCGCCCGCACCTGGTACGGAACAGCGATCAAAGCGGCCCGTTCCGCCGGTGACCCGCTACTCACCGCCTACCAGGCCGGAAGTCTCGCCCAGTTCGAGGCCTACTCTGGGAATGGTGTCCAGGCCCTCAACCTGACAACCCGGGCACGGCGAGCACTCGGCGACCGGCGCCCCGCTGTCGCCAACGCGTGGCTGTCCAGTGTGGAGGCCCTTGCCCATGCGGCAGCCGGTGACCGGCGCCGCGCCGACCACGCCCTGACCGCATCACGTGCGGCTGTAGCCACCCGCCCCACCGAGGAACCACCGCCGTGGCCGTGGGTGTTCACCTTCACCGAAGCCAAGGTCTCCGCCGCCCGCGTCGCCTGCGGCGCGCGCTTGGGCCTGCCCGACTGGGTACTCAGCGAGGACACGGAAGCCCTGACCACCGGACATGCGAAACAGCGTGCGCTGATCGTCCTGGACATCGCGGCCGGACACCTTGCCGGCGGACGGGTAGAAGCGGCGTTCGCACACGCCAGTCGCGCTCTGGATACCGGACTCAAGTACCGGTCGGGGCGGATCGTGGAGCGCGCCCGGCAAGTGCGCCGTACCCTCACCACGAACACGCCGCCCAAGGTGGTGCGGGACTTTGACGAGCGCCTACACGGCGTCTACCTGTAGGAGGACAAACATGCGGGTGGGTATCACCGGTCACCGCGGGCTCAGCACGGAGGTCGAAGAACGCGTCCGCACCTTGCTCGACGAGGCCGTAAGCAGCTTCAACGCCACCGAGCTGGTCGCCGTGTCGTGCATCGCTGACGGCCCCGACTCCTGGTTCGCCGAAGCCGTCTTGAAGCGCGGCGGCCGTCTTGAAGTGGTCATCCCGGCAGCCAAGTACCGCGAAAGCCTGCCAGACTGGCACCACCCTACCTACGACAAGCTTCTGTCCCACGCCTCTGACATCCATGAGACGGGCATGACCGAGTCGACATCAGAGGCACACCAGGCGGGGAGCGAAATCCTCGTGGGCCTGGCGGAAGAGCTACTAGCCGTGTGGGACGGCAAACCGGCATGGGGCTACGGCGGAACGGCGGACGTCGTCGCGTACGCAGAACGCACGGGCATCCCGGTACGGGTGCTATGGCCGAAGAATGCCAGCCGCTGACCGCCTCCGGGCGGGCACGCTCGACCCCGAGAGGTCCGCTACGCTCGTGATCCCCAGAGACAGAACAGAACTGACGCCAGCGCGCCGCCTGGGAACGCGGGGCGCCCCGCCCCCGGATCGTTGAGGAGCAGGGCGCAATGCTGTGTGCGGGTCCCCGACACCAGCGCGCGGCTCTGTGCCGCGGCAAGCGGCTCAGTCGCAGGTGCTGAGCATCTCGACGAGCTTGTGCTTCTCAGCGGCCGTGATGCTCAGCCCGTACCCGTACTTCACGTCCGTCCAGGCCCGCGAGTACGTGCACCAGTAGTCCTTGTTCGGCGGCGCCCACTGATCCGGGCTCTGGTCCCCCTTGGACCGGTTCGAACCGGCCGAGACGGCAATCAGCTGCGAGTGGTCGAGGTCGTTCGCGAACGCCCGCCGCTTCTCGGTGGTCCAGGTGTCCGCGCCGGAGCGCCAGGCGTTGGCCAACGGGACCATGTGGTCAATGTCGATCTTGGAGGCGGAATCGAGCGTCTTGTCGTCGTACGGGCTGTACCAGGTGCCGGAGACGGCCCGGCACATCGAGTCCTGCGTGACGCCCTTTCCGTCGCGGGCGAGGACGACCTCGCGGGTGTCGCACTCCCCGTACTGCTTGATCCAGTGGGGGAACTTGGCGCGGCTGTAGCCGGCCATCGAGTGGGGGGCCTCGACGACGAGTTCGTCGAGTTCTTTGCGGGTGACGTCGGCGCCCGGCGGCTCGGGAAGGTCGCGCCGCACGACCTGCGCGGCCGCTGTGGTTGCGGAATTGGCGGCTGCAGCGGGGACGGCGCTGACTGTGACGAGGAGGGACAGACACGTCACGGCGAGGGTGGCGGCGCGGCGCCGCACAGAAGAGATGATCACGGAGGTACCAACTAGCGGACCGGCCGCCACGGTGCTGCTTCGTCCCTCGAACGCAGTGTGCCGCTTTGGCGAGTTGACGCAGTGGGCCGTCCTGCTGCCCGTGCCGCTGTCCCGCGACTGGGTGACGTGGCGCTGGATATGCCCAGGTGGTCAGCCTCGGGTGGCTAGGCTTTGCGAGCGCACGATCACTGGTTTGAGGGAAGCGGCTGTACTCCATGACCTGGACCCCGCAGCAACTGGTCGACGATGTGAAGGCCGGGCCGGGTGGCGCCATGACCGACGACGTCGGCGTCATCACCGGCGACCTCACCGTCCGCACCGTCCTCGGCGCCGACGGGCGCACCGCACACGTCACCGTCCAGTACACCGGGGCCGAGGAGTGGTACGCCCTCACCGGCAGCCCCGCCCTCCTCCCTGACGGGGACCTCACGGCCTACCACCAGGCCCTGCTCGACCGCATCCGCCACGGCCAGGCTGCGCAGGCCTGTTTGTAAGCACTTCTTTGGGCTCCATGGCACGGATCGGAAGTGGCCCCACGACGTACGAAGTTGATCTGGCTCCACCCGGCAGTCGGAGAGCCGTGAAAGGGTCGACGGATGGACTACGTGTTCGATGCCCCTCCCGTTGATCGGGAGCTTCTGGACTTCGCCGTTCGCCTGGCCGCTCGTGCCGGGCAGATGTCCGCGCAAGGCTTCTTCAGCAATGACTGGCACAGCCGTCTCAAGGAGGACGGCACCGAGGTCACCGAGATCGACGTGGCGGTTGAAGAGCTGATCAGGGATGAGCTGAGCCGACGGGTGCCGGATGACGGGATCTTCGGAGAGGAGGGAGGTGCGACCGGCGGGTCATCGGGACGGCGTTGGATCATCGACCCGATCAACGGCACGAAGTACTTCACGCACCGGGTGCCGCTGTTCGCGAACGATCTCGCCTACGAGGACGAGCACGGGCCTGCTATCGGCGTGATCAACATGCCTATGAGCCAGCAGATGATTGTGGCGGGTCGCGGTCTGGGCTGCTGGGTGCTGCCTGGCCCGGAGCCGGACTTGCAGTCGGGCCGCCGTGCCCGGGTCACGGAGCGGACCGCTCTGGGAGGCGCGAGGACGCTGATGCACAATCCGGCCGGATGGCCGGAGGAACTCCTCTGCGCTCTTCACCGCCGGGTCCTCCTGGTGCCCTCAACAGGCATGATCGTGGCCCTGGTGACGGGCCGGGCCGATGCCGGCGTCATCGCCGGTCCGCCGATGGGCTACGAGGACGTCGCTTCGATGCCGGTCATCGTCACCGAGGCGGGTGGCCGGGTGACCGACCTGAGCGGAACGTCCGTACTGGAAGGTGACATGTCGGTGCTGGTCACCAACGGTCGGCTGCATGAGGGGTTCTTGCAGTTGGTGAAGGGCTTGCCGCGCAGTCGCGACTATCGGGCCCTCGACGAGAGTGAGTAGTTCGGCGGACCGCGCGACAGGCTGGCGACGTTCGCGCGAGTAGGCCGACATGCAGGTCCGCGACGTGCCCTCTTTGGAGTGAATGCACTGGTCCGTCCGCCCGGCGACGGCAGGGTTTGTGCGTCGATCACGGTCCTGTCGGAGGCCGTGTTGCTTGATCACGGTCCTGTCGGGAGGCCGGGATGGGTTTGTCGCGGGCGGAACTATTCGCTGCGATCCGGAGAGACAAGCGTCTCGATCCGGAACTGTCGCAGCGGGCTCTGGCGGAGAAGTACGGAGTGCACCGCCGGACGGTGCGGCAGGCTTTGCTGTCTGCGGTTCCGCCGCCGCGGAAGAAACCGGCGCCGCGGGCCACGGTCCTCGATCCGGCCAAGCCGTGGATCGACGACATGCTGCGGGAAGACGCGAGTGCGCCGCGCAAGCAGAAGCACACCGCGCGCCGGATCCATCAGCGTCTCGCCCAGGAGTACGACTTCGACCTGGTGTCGTACTCCACGGTCTGCGACTACGTGCTGGCCAGGCGCCCGCAGATCGAGGCCGAGGTGCTGGAAGGCCGTCGGCACCTGACGGGCATGGTCCCGCAGGTCCACCTGCCCGGTGAGGAAGCCGAGGTCGATTTCGCCGACGTCTGGGTCCGCCTGGCGGGCCAGGTCGTCAAGTGCCACCTGTTCACGCTGCGACTGTCGTACTCCGGCAAGGCTGTCCACCGACCCGTTGACCGCACTATCGGCGTGTCCTCCTCGGTGATGGCTGGGTAGGCGAGAAGTCTCCGTCCGGAACGCTGCCGAGTGGACGGAGATGTGATGGATCAGGATGCTCCCCGACCGGGAGAGCTCTCGGCCGGCCTCGTGGTGGCCCGGATCGGAAGGGTGGCGTCGACCGGTGACACCTCGCTGCCCTGGAAAGTGCTTGATGGCTCCGGCCTTCCGGTTGAGCCGGTGAGTGAGTTCCTGCGTGAGCTTGTGGCGTGTGGGAACACAGCGGCCTCGTGCCGCTCCTACGCCTACGACCTGCTGCGCTGGTTCCGGTTTCTGGACGCGATTCAGGTGCCCTGGAGCCGGGTCGTGTCCCGCTTCGTGGTGTAAGCGACCTTGCTCGACGAGTTCCGGTAACCGCGCGTCGGGCACCCCATGAGGCACGGCTCCCGGGTCGCGCAGCGGCTGTCCTGCCGTCAGCGCCATGCGCGGCCCCGAACCACGCCGATGCGGCGAAGACCTGCCGATTCCGGCGCCTTGATCCGTTACACCACCTGGCGGGACGCCACCTGGAGCCGCGCCCAACGTGCCGACGTGCGCGACTTCGTGTTGTGGCTGCGCGCCAGCCACAACCCGGCTCGCGACCGGCGTCGCGAGGGTGGGCCTGCCCCGGGGTCGGTGAACTCGCGCACGGGCAAGCCCTATCTGCGGGAGGGGTACGCTCCGGCGACGGTCAACCATGCGCTGTCGGTGATCTCTGCGTTCTATGACCACCACCTGCACACAGGGCAGGGGCCGGTCGTTTCGCCGGTGCCTCCGCAAGGGCGCCGTGGTCAGCGAGTTGAGGCTCATCACAACCCGCTGGAGCCGTTTCGGCTGCACCGCCGGGGTGCCTATCGCCAAAAGCAGAGCGTCCCGGAGCCCCGGGCCGTCCCGGAGGACGTGATCGACGACCTTTTCCGGGCATTGGGCTGCAACCGGGACCGCGCCCTGTTCTCGATGTTCTTGTCCAGCGGGGCGAGGGCAGCGGAGATGCTGGGGATGACGATCGACGACGTTCACCCCGGTGAGGGGCGGATCTACGTGCAGTCCAAGGGGCTGGGCGGAGTCAAGCAGGCATGCCCGGCTTCGCCGGAGGCTTTCTCCTGGCTGACCCTCTACCTGGGTGAGCTGGCCCAGGAAGGTCACCGGCCCGAGCCGGACGAGCCGGTGTGGTGGACCCGGCGTGGACCGTTGCGCCCGCTGACCTACACCGCGCTGCGGGCGGTCCTGAACCGGATCAACGCCCGGATCGGGGCGAATGTCTGCCTGCACGACTTGCGGCACACCCTGTGTCTGCGGCTGGTCGACGACCCCGGCCTGAGCCTGGCCGATGCCCAGCAGGTGATGCGGCATCGGCGGATCACCACCACCAGCGGCTACCTACGGCCCCGAATCGACGAGGTCGTCGCGAAGGTGCACGAGCACTACACGCGGCCCAAGCCGCAGCCGCGCCCGTTGGCGGGCTGGAACTACGACCCGGACGACCTCGCCGATGTTTTCGGGACCGCGTGATGGCCGCCCGCCACGGACGCACCGCCCGCACTCCCGCCAGCGTCCGCGATCCTGCGGTCCTGGTCGGCCCGCGCCCGTCCGAACAGCTCGGCGGGAGGCCAACTCCGGGCCGGGAGAAGGCATCCCGGGCCGCACTGGTCGAGCTCGCCCGCGGGCTGCTGGTGGAGCCAACTGCCCAGCAGCGGTCCCGCCAGGACCGGGCGATGACCCGCGTTCTGGACTGGCTCGGCGAGCTTCCCGGCGAGGACTGGCAGGACCGCTGGCTGCTGAGCGGCTCGGATACCCTCGGCAAGCAGTGGGGCCCACCGGGGCTCAGCCCGTCCCAGCGGTGCCGGCTCACCGCCGGGCTCGGCGTGTTGATCGTGCTTCGCGCGGTCCGGCCGTCCTACGCCTGGCTGTGCGGCAGCCGTCTGCTCGGGGTCTACGACGCCTACCGACGGCACAACCAGGCCGAGGTGTTCGCCCAGCTGCAGGATCGGGCCGACGGGCGGGAAGGTTGCGACGAGCACGCCGCCGAGGCGCTCAACCTGCTCACACGCATGGTCATCGTGACCGGCAAAGACCTGCTGGACCTGCAGGTCGAGGACTTCGAAGAGTACGCGGCGGCCCGCCGGGCCTCAGGCCGCACGGTGGCCTCGCTGCCGTTTGCCTACGAGATCCTGCACGCCGTCGGCGGCCTGAAGGACGCGCCGCCGACCCTGCGGCATGCTCGTGCCCCGGGGCAGCTCACCCCCGCCGAGCTTATCGACCGTTACCCGATCGCCCATCGCGAGATCCGCGATGTCCTGGTGCACTACGTTGCCGAGCGGGCTGCGGTCCTCGACTACGGTTCCCTGGTCAACCAGGCCCACACGCTCGCCGGGCTGTTCTGGACCGACCTGGAACGCCACCACCGCGGTATTTCCTCGCTCCACCTGCCCGACACGGTCGCCCAGGCATGGAAACAGCGTGCCCGCGTGCTGCCCGACGGTCGCCCTCGCCGCAACAGCCACAACGTGTTCCTGACCGTCCGCTCCTTCTACCTGGATCTGCTGCAGTGGTCATTGGAGGACCCGGCCCGCTGGTCTCGCTGGGCTGCCCCTTGCCCGATCAGCGAGGCGGATATCCGCGGCTACCTCAAGGAGACCCGGCACCGCCAGGCCCGCATGCAGCAGCGCACGCGCACCCTGATCCCCGTCGTCCCGCGATTGGTAGCCGCCGCCGAGGAACGTCTGCGACACGCCGAACTCATCCTGGTCGCCGCGCGGGCGACCCCGCCCGGGCAGGAGTTCACCGCCGATGGCCTGCAGTATCGCCGCACTGGACGGGCACGCAGTCACTGGCGCCCCACCGCGTTGTTCGTCACCCCGGCCGCGGAGCCGGAGACGCGCTTCGATGCCGAGTGCGAGGAGTCCAACGCCTTCTGGACCTGGGCCGTGATCGAGGTGCTGCGGCGGACCGGGGCCCGCGTCGAAGAGCTCCTGGAGCTGACGCATTTGAGTCTGCGTCAATATCAAGCGCCGACAGGTGAGCTGGTGCCGCTGCTGCAGATCAGTCCATCCAAGACTGACCGGGAGCCGGTCATTCCCGCTGACCCGGACCTGGTGGCCGTCCTCGCCCGGATCATTCGCCGGATCAAGGGTGCTGACGGACGGGTGCCGTTGCTGAGTCGGTACGACGGCTACGAGCGGGTCTTCGGCCCGCCGCTGCCCCACCTGTTTCAACGCATCTCCCAGCACCGTCTCCAGGTGATCTCGCCCAACCGGGTACGGGAGATGCTCACCGAACTCGCGGAACGGGCCGACATCGTCGATGTCGACGGCACCGGGTTGCGATTCACCCCGCATGACTTCCGAAGAATCTTCTCGACGGAGACGGTGAACGGCGGCCTGCCGATCCACATCGCCGCCAAGGTGCTCGGGCACCTCGATTTGAACACCACTCAGGGGTATGTGGCGGTCTATCCAGAGGAAGTCATCCGCCACTACCGGCACTTCGTCGACCAGCGGCGAACCACGCGTCCCAGCGAGGAGTACCGGGATCCGACCGCCGCCGAGTGGGCGGACTTCCGCGACCACTTCGGCCTCCGCAAGGTCGCCCTGGGCACCTGCGACCGACCTTACGGCACCCCGTGTCAGCACGAGCACGCCTGTGTCCGCTGCCCGATGCTCCGCCTCGACCTCGCCCAGGTCCCCCGGCTGCTGGAGATCGAGGCCAACACCAGCGAACGGCTCGAAGAGGCCCATCGCATGGAGTGGCTGGGCGAGGTCGCCGCCCTGAAGGAGAGCCTGCGGCACATCGCCGAGAAGAAGAAGCAGGCCGACCGCTTGCGCTGGCAAGCCGAACAGGGCGAGGGAGGGGCCGGCGCCCTCAGCTGAGACAGGCGATCAGGATCCTTGCGCGCTCTACAGTTGAATAAGTAGAGTCTACTTCATCAAGACAAGCGGGAGTCGAGACGGACACCGGGGCCAACCAACGCCGTCTCGACTCCCTCCACAGAAGGATTCTCCCATGTCGCAGGGCTACAACGCAGCCCCGCGAGAGCTGATCACGGTCGACGTGACCGGCTACTCGCCGCACCAGAAACAGGTCATTCTTCAGGCGATCTCGGAAGCTCAGGCCAACCTCGACGCGGCCATTCCCGAGGATGTCGAGGCAAGCGGGTGGACAAAGAACGCTTATGACCAAGCCATTGTCATGATGGCCGGCAGCAGGGCCGAGGTGCAGATCAAGGTCGTGAAACGCGCCATCGCAAACGGTGGCTCCATCACGCGTTCCGAGGTCTACGAACTCGGCGGCTATCCGGCTGACCGGCAACTGAAGGGGTTCACGCGCCCGGCCAACCGCGCCACGCAGACACTTCGCGACCGCGGTGAACTCCCTGATGAGGCAGACGAGTTGCTTGAGCCGATCTACGACATGGCCATCAAGGGCTACCAGCCCGCCAAAGGCTTCCGGGTTCCGGAAGAGCTTGTGACGCTCGGGGTCGAGTAGGAGCCCGGCGAGATGACCGCCCGCACCGGGCGGTCATCTCGCCGGGGAAGAGTCTGCACGCCGACACCTACGTCCGCGATCTCCTTGTCCGCTGGCGATGCGAGTAGTGCAGAGAAGCGTCTATGCCTCGCAAGCCCAGGAGTCCTTCATGGAAGGGCACGTCGAGGCGTTCAACGTCCTGGGCGGAGTGCCGACCAAGCACATCCGCTACGACAATCTGAAACCAGCGGTCAATCGCATCTGCACCGGCCGCAGCCGCATCGAGTCCGAGCGATGGGTGTCCTTCCGGGCCCACTATGTCCATGTTTCCGTGAGTTCCCTGAGCCTCCCGACCTCGGCGATGGCCTCGGCAGCTGCCTGATCTGGTGCTTCCCCTCGTCTGACCACGATCGGGTGATTACTGCTCGTTCCTCGGAAATCCCGAAGTCTCCTCGGCTGTCATGGCGGAGTCGCCCGATAGCTGAAGGGGAGGAACGGCATGGCTCTGGCTGTCGTGCGGGATCTGCGGCCGGAGCTTCGGCTGGAGACCGCCGAGGAGATCGCCGCCTTCGAGCAGGACCTGCTGGCAGAGTTTGTCCTCGCCCGCGCTTCGGCCGGTGTCCTCGATGACACGATCCGCGGCGACGTCGGGCCCGTGATGGCCCTGCGCGAGTGGTTCGGCCGACCGTTGTGGGAGATGGAGCCTCAGGACCTCGACCGGTACTTCGGCCGATACCGCCGCGACTCGGCTGCGGGCACCAAGGTCCGCCAGGCCATCGCCTTCTCGGTGTTCTTCGAGTTCCTCGAACTGCGGCACAAGGCCGCCATTCACGCGGCCACCGGATTCGTCGTCGAGTCCCCGCTGGACGAGGTGAACCGGCCCCGCGGTGGCACCTCCGCGAGGCTGCGGATCCCGCCGCCGGAAGGTGAGATCGCCGCGCTGTTCGGCGGCTGGCGGTGCGACATGGAGGAGGCCCGCAAGTACGCTCCGGCCGCCCGGAACTACACCGCCTCGCGGCTGACCAGCCTGATCGGACCCCGGATCTCGGAGTTGTGCCTGTTACGGATCGGGGACGTCCGCTGGGACCTGGGCCGGTTCGGCAAGGTATTGCTGAAGGGCAAGGGCAGCCAGGGCCGCGGCAAGAAGGAACGGCTCGTCCCGCTGATCAATGGCTCGCGCGACCTGCTGGAATGGTGGGTCACTGGGCCTCGCTGGGAGTTCGATGACCGTGTCAACGACCCACGGGCCCCGCTGTTTCCCTCCGAACGCCGACACAGTGACGGCTCCAGTCGGCCAGTGACCGATGACGCCCTGCGGACCGGGCTGGCCGAGGCGGTCGCACGGCATCTGCCGCACCAGGCCGGACAGTTGACCCCGCACGTGTTGCGGCACTTCGCCGCCTCAGACCTTTACCGCAACGGCATGGACGTCGTTGCCATCCAGGAAATCCTCGGACATGAATGGCTCAACACGACCATGATCTACGTGCATGTCGAGAAGTCCCACGTCGAAGACGCCTGGATCCGCGCGGGACAGCGGGCGGCAGCTCGATTCGGAGGGGCCCGCTGATGAAGTGGAACCTGCGGATGGTCGCCGCCCAGCGTGACGTCTGGAAAGCGTCTGAACTGCAACGGATGCTCGCGGATGCCGGACTGGTGATCTCTGCGGGCAAGATGTCTCACCTGTGGTCGGGCCGTCCGCTGACCGTTCGTCTCGACGACCTCGACATCATCTGCGAGGTGCTGGACTGCACACCTGCCGACCTGCTCGTCCCGGAGAAGCGGGCCGATCGTCAGCCCACCCCGGCGATGGAGACGGAGAAGCAGGTCGTCGGTGGAACCCCGATCAGTCACCAGCGGCGGACCGGCCGCTCGGGGCCGCCGCTATGAGACGGCCTGTTCGACGCTTACGGCCGTGGGCCACCCGCAGCTGCCGGGACTGCCTGGGATGGGGCTGGTTCGACCGCCCCCGCTGCAAGGCATGCTGGGGCTTCGTCGCGAAGGCGACGAGCCAGCACTGCGACATCTGCCACCGCGACGTCGCGGCCATCGAAGGCGTCTGCCGGCTCTGCCGCCGACAGGCCGGTCTGATCGCCGGCCCGCACAACAAGACGAGCGTCGACCTGACGGCCGCCGCCCGCACGGGGCACCAGCTGTTCATCATCGGCACCCTGCGGCCTCGCGGCGGACCTCCGCCCCGGCAGGACCCGCCGGAGCCGACCAGGGTGACTTTGCACTCCGTCCCGCCCCGCTGGACGGAGCTCATGCTGTTCGACATGCCCCGCAACCTGCGCGGTGTCAGTAGCAAACAGCCACTGCTGGACCCGGAGTTGGCCGCCTTCTTGACCATCCGTGCCGCACGGATTGCGGAACTGCGGGGCTGGCCGTCTCGCACCGTCGGCTCGGTGGGACGCGGCATCCGCATCCTCTGCGCGGTCCACCGACCAGGCGAGCGAATCAGGGCCTCGACCATCTCCCAGCTCACCCACACCGCAGTGCCCGCCAATCACGTCTTGGAGGTGTTCGAGGACCTGGAGATCTTCCTCGACGACCGGCCCGACTCGCTCGACCGGTGGTGCCAGAAGCACTTCGCCTTCCTGGCCCCGGACATCCGGGCGGAACTGGACACGTGGATCGGGCTCCTGCGGCACGGGACTTCCCGCCGCAGGCCACGGGCCCGATCCACGGTCGTCACTCTGCTCAGGCTCGTCCTGCCGTTCCTCACCGAGTACGGCGGAAAGTACGCAACCCTGAGGCAGGTTAAGCGAGATGACCTCGCTACCTGGCTGACCAATCGGCCGCACCGGGCCTATGAGGCCAGTGCCCTGCGGTCGCTGTTCGGGACGCTCAAGGCCGAGCGGCTGATCTTCAGCAACCCGATGCGCGGCATCAAGGGCGGCAGGCTCACCACCACGATTCCCGCGTCGCTCACCACGGAGGAGGTGGAGTCGGTCGCTCAGGCTGCCCAGCGGGATCCGGCTTTGAGAGTGGTCGTCGCCCTGTCCGGGATCCATGCATTGGCGGCTCACCAGATCCGCACGCTGCTGCTGGACCAGGTGGACCTGGCCGGGTGCCGTCTGGACCCTGAAAACCTCAACCGTCCCCTGGACGAGTACACCGCCGAGGCGATCACCGACTACCTCGACTACCGGCGCGGCCGTTGGCCGAACAGCACCAACCCCTACCTGCTGATCAGCCGGAACACGGCCACCACCACGACAGCAGTCGGCACATTCTGGATGGACAAGCTCGTCCGGCCGCTGCCCGTGGGCCTCGACCGGCTGCGGCAGGACCGCATCCTGGAAGAAGCCCTCGCCAGCGGCGCGGACCCCCTCCACCTCGCACACGTCTTCTCCCTCGGCGCCAAGACCAGCCTCCGCTACACGACCGCGGTCGCCGTCTCGGCTGCCGAACACGAGTCGCGCACCTGCTGAGCTGGAACTTTACGGGCGGCGTGCCCAGAACAGGGCATGTCCGCCGTCGCCCTCAGGGACGAACTCCTCCCGTTCGACCGTCAAGCCGGCCTGTTCGATCCACTCACGGTTGGTGGCAGCATCCGCATGGCTCCACCACATCGGGGCGCCGCCCCCAAGCCAGTTCTCCTCGGTTCCGGTCCACTCGCCGTGTCCCGTGGTGGCCACGAAACAGCCTCCCGGGCGGAGCCACCCAGCAATCTTCCGCAGCAGGGGCGGCTGCTCAGACAGTGGAATATGGATCAGGGCGAAGAAGGAGACGATGGCGTCGAAAGACGCGGCGCCGAAGGAGACAGCCGTGGCATCAGCGTGGATGAACTCTGCCTGAGGCACCCGCTCGCGGGCCCGGCGGATCTGCACCTCGCTGATGTCTATGCCGATGACCCGGTAGCCGGCGGCGGCCAGAGTGCGTGCGACCGGCACCCCGCTGCCGCAGCCCAGGTCCAGCACTGTCCCACCGGCCGGGATCCGCTGGCAGAGGTCGCCAAGCAGTGACTGGTACTTCGTCTCGGCGCCGTACGCCTCGTCGTAACGCAAGGAGACGGCGTCATACCCACGTCGGACCAGGTCCTTCGGATCTGTGATGTCCACGGTCGAGACGTTAGCCAGTGGTCCCAGCCAAGGCGAACAAATATCTCGACACAAGCTGAACCGAAGTGCCCATACACGCCGCCTGCCAGCCTGGACCCGTGGGTTCGCCACGAAGACCTCTCAGAATTCGCGAACTCGCGGAGGTTCGGCTTCGACGCCTTCTACTGCATTCCTGGCGAGGACGGCGCCCACGAGAAGGGCGGGGTCGAGCACGAGGGCGGCCGCTTTCGTCGCACCCACCTGGTCCCGGTTCCCGAGGTCACCACGCTGGAAGAGCTGAACACGAAGATCGCCGAGATCGACGCGGGCGAGGACGAACGGATCCTCGCGGGCAGGCTCACCACCGTCGGCTTCAATTTCTACACCGAGGCGGACCAGCTGGCGCCGCTGCCGCTGGAGGAGTTCGAGTGCGGCATCACCATGACGCCGAAGGTCGACCGCAGCAGCCGGATCACCGTTCGGCAGTGCCACTACTCGGTGCCGGCCCGCTTCATCGGCCAGAACGTGCGGGTGCTGCTGCGGGGCAATGAACTCCTCGTCTTCGAACGGCGAGAGGTCGTCGCCCGGCACCCGCGGCTGACCCGCCGGGGCGACTTCCGGGACGAACTCGACCACTACCTGGAGATCCTGCTGGTCAAGCCCGGGGCGATGGCCGGCTCGACCGCGCTGGTCACCGCCCGCCAGAACGGCTCGTTCACCGAGGTCCACGAAGCGTTCTGGGCCGCCGCCCGGGCCGCCCACGGCGACGCGGCCGGGACGAGGGCACTGATCGAGGTCCTGCTGCTGCACCGGCGGATGCCCGCGCCGGCCGTCGAGCAGGGCATGGCCGCCGCGATCCGAGCGGGCGCCATCACCGCCGACGTGGTGGCCGTCGAGGCCCGCAGAGCCGCCGCGGCTGCCCCGCCACCGCCTGAGGACCTGGACGACGAGGGCGAGCCGCCGCCCTGGGCCGAACCCAGCGGGGTGGTCTCTCTCACTGCCCGCCGGGCCCAGCTGCCCGAGGACAACCGACCTCTGCCGACCGTCGCCCACTACGACCAGCTCCTGACACGTCGACCGAAAGGCACCGCATGAGCACGACCGACACCACGGCCACCCAGATCCCTTCACCCCGCCGGGACATGGGGCCGGAGGAGGCCGTGGACACTGCCATCGACGAGGCCTGCCGGGCCCTGCACCTGCCCACGATCCGCAGCAGGGTCCAGGAGATGGCCGCCGACGCCATGCGGCAACGGTCCAGCTACAAAGACTTCCTCGCCGACCTGCTGGAAGCCGAGTGCGGCGAGCGGGAGGAACGGCGCAAGCAACGGCTGGTCAGGGACGCCAACTTCCCCCGGCCCAAACGGCTGGAGGACTTCGACTACACGGAGAACCCCAACGTCACCCCCGAGATCGTCGGCACTCTGTCGGACCCGTCCTGGGTCAAGGCCGGTCAGCCGCTCTGCCTGATCGGCGACTCCGGAACCGGCAAGTCCCACCTGCTGATCGGGATCGGCACGGCCATGGCCGAGGCCGGTCTCCGCGTCCGCTACACGACCACGGTCAACCTGGTCAACGAACTCGCAGAAGATGCGGACGAGAAGAAACTGACCCGCACCATCGCCCGCTACGGACGCGTCGACCTGCTCTGCCTGGACGAATTCGGCTACCTCGACCTGGACAAGGCCGGAGCCAAACTGCTGTTCCAGATCTTCACCGAGCGGGAGGAACGGCGGGCCATCGCGATCGCTTCCAACGCCCCGTTCTCGGAGTGGAAGCAGACCTTCACCGATCCCCGTCTCTGCACGGCGATCGTCGACCGCGTCACCTTCAACGCGCACATCGTTGAGACCGGCACCCAGTCCTACCGGTTCGCGCAGAGCCAGAAGAAGCGCCGTCGCTGACCTGCACCGACAACCGCGGCCGACCTCCCTTACGGGAGGCCGGCCGCAGCCGTTTCGGGCCCGGCCGTCGTGTCCCAGTGCCGGCCGCACCATCGCCCGTTCTCGTCCAGTCGCCGCGGTCACTGGGCGGTCCGCGACCTGAGTCGAGCCGGGTCGGCAACCCTCCACGCACCTGTCGGGGGCGCGCTGACGGAGGTCCACCGAGGCTTCAAAACTACCGTCAACACCCCCCACCCCGGCCAGCGGAACCACCCGATCGAAGTGGGGCCAAATCACCTTGCTACAGGGGCGTGAATCACACCGTCACACGCCCCCTGCGAACCGCCACTGGGGCCAAAACAACTCCGTGCACTGGAGCCAAAACAAGTGCTTACAGACAGCAGGCCACCTGACGGCTGCGGGTGCCTGTGCCACAACCCGCGTTGGGGCACAGGCACCCGCAGCCCCACTGCGCTACAGGCGCCGACCAGTCCTCCTGCACCAAGGGGAATTTTCGATGATCCGGGCCGAATCGTTCCTCGGCCCCCTCGTCAGGGCCCTCGCCGCCGAACGGCTCGACCACACCGGGCCACGAGCCTGGCCTCACGCGACGCTTCATCGACGCCCTCGCCTGCCATCCGCACTGCCCCTCCCCCTGAAGTGCAGGACCCTGCACCGCAAAGGCGCTCCGTAGCTCTGTGCCCGGGCCTGCACACGGTCGGCACCGCCTCTCAACGGCCGCTCCAGGCACCCGGCGCTCGGCACAGCCAAAACCCGCACTACCCGGCTGACGGTCCGACAACGATGCCTGCACATGGGCCCTTCGAAGACCACGATCACGGGGCCCGTTCACAGACGATGCGACTTTCGGGTTCTTCCGCCGCCCGACCATGAGCGCAATACATCGATTTATGCGTAATTGCTAATAAATTCCCTGAAAATGTGAAAAGTCGATCTACCGTAGATCGCATCCGCTCACTCCACGGAGATGACATGCGCAAGCTTCGCAACGTTGCCGTCCTGGTCGCTGCACTCGGCAGCATCGGCCTCGTGAACGGCACCGCCTACGCCGGCGAGGGCGGCGGTCACGGGGACAACTTCAACATCACGCAGAGCGCACGGTGCAAGTCGCACGACCTGAACCTCGACGTCCTCGGTGAAGTCGGTCTGCTCAACGGCCTGCTGGGCAACGCCCTGAACGGCGAGGGCAACCCGGGCGCCCAGGCCACGCGCATGGGCTCGACCATGGGCTGCAACAGCAAAGCATTCTGAGACTTCACCCGGCGCTGAGCCGCCGGTGAGGTAGATGGTCCCGGCACCGGCCCCCAGGCCAAGTACCGGGACCATATGTGCGCGCCGGCGGATCTCCGACGCTGCGAACAGCATTCGGTCCCGGCTCACCATCACGCAGAGCAGCACTTGCAGGTCACACCACGACGCCCGGTCGACAGGGAAGGGGGCAGGTAAGAGGACCGGCAGCAGGAGTCACTCAGGGCATATCGGCAAGCCGTGGGCGGTCGCCCACGACAACACCCCGCATCCCGCCCTGCGGCAGCTGTACATGACGGCCACGCCAAGGCTGTGGCAGCTGGACGACGAACCAGGAGCCCGGCAGGCCCCGTGAGCCGGCGGCGTCGACGCAGGACGATCCGGACGCACCGTTCAGGACGCGCTGTTACACGCTACGTCTACCACCTCAACATCACCGAACCGGAGAAGAACGAGCTGTTCGAGATGCTCGAGAATGCGACGCATGACCGGCTGGCGTTGTGATGATGTTCCAGGACTACTTCCTTGCCGCCTTGTCATCAGGATTCGCCTGTCTTAGAGCTTGTCTCACGTGGCGTGAGATGGATG
>NZ_MLYN01000065.1:0-7840 GCF_001866675.1 Streptomyces sp. MUSC 14 | reverse complement strand
GGGGCGTCTCACCCAAGGCTGACAGAGAGGGAATCGGACAATCGTCTGGATCACGAGCTGGGCGCCGTCGATCAGCGGCTTTCCCTGTTCCCATGTTCCTGCGTAGCGCAAGCAGCTCAAAGGAGCGTGGTCACCACCTCAGCCAACACGCGTCTTCGGTAGCCGTTCCGCCCCGTGCCGAAGTCCCGGAACCACCGTAAGTCTGCTTCTGTACGGTTACTCGATGTACTCCTCCATGAGCCGTGCCAGGTGCAGCAAGTAGGGAAGCCGGGTTGGCGTGCCAGTGTGCAGGTGGCAGCGGCGCAGCCCGTTCACGTAGGCGGCGAGGTCGCCGGTTTTGTCGGTGAGCTGCTGGAAGGACACGTGGATCTCTAGGGACGTGGGGTTGGCCCCGTGGCGGGTGACGTCGCGGTCGTCGCCAAGGTACTTGGAGACGGACTTGGCCAGTTGATGGGTGTCCGGGCGGGGGTTGACGGCCAGATAGGTGCGATCGTTCCAGGGGATCAGTCCGGAGTATCGGCCCCATTCGTAGGGGAGCACTTCGTCGGCGTTCTCCGCCTCGGGCACTTCCGGCGGGTTCATTCCGAAGACGAGGGGGATCTCGTCGGAGTCGTCATTGATGCGGACGATGCGCAATCCGGGCAGGTCTGCCGGGGTGCGTGGGGCGGCGGGATCGACTGCACTGCAGTCGACGCCCGGGAGGATTAGTTTGTCCGGGGAGATGTGATCGTTCTGCAGCCATGGCCAGATCTCCCCGTTACGCAGGGTCTGAGTGCGTGCAATGAGAAGTCGGTCCGTGCCGTTGTCGAGCCCGAGGGCGTGGGTTAGGAAGTCGGCCAGTTGGGCGCGGTCCCGGGCCCGGATGCGGCCACGTCCCTCGACCAGTGCTCGGGGCAGGTTGACGAGGGGCATGGGGGCTTCGTGCGGATGACCGGCGGTGGGCGCGAGTTGAGCGGTCACGTCGCCCTCGGTGGTCGCCCGCAGCAAGAGGGGAACGAGGCCACCGCGGGAACGGGCCAGGTGCACGGCAGCGAGTTCGAAGAATCCGGTGACGCCCCGTGGGCGGGGCAGTCGAGGCAGGTGTCCCACGGACCGGAGGATGTCGCGTACGGCGGAGGCGGCGCGCTCGACGTCGTCGCAGCGGATCTGTGAATTCTGGAAGGGCTTGGCTCCGTCCTTCTTCGCGTCCGGTTTGGCGATGCGGGTCACGGGGTGCAGGCACTGGACGTGCCGGCCGAGCGTCGGCAGGACCTTCTTGAGCAAGGGCTTGGGGTCGTCTTGGTGTGCGGCAGTGAAAGCAGCTGGTTTACCGATCTCGATGAGCGAGCCGGTCAGCTGCCCCTCGTCCGGAAGTGCCTCGCGCAGAGCGCGGGTCCTTTCAGCGCGGTGTCGGCGCCGGGTTTCGCTCCGCTCTTCCGACGTCTTCTCGGTCGGCCAGGGGGTTCCGGAGGTCAGGGTGCCGGGGTTGAACAGGCTCAGATGGACCTCGGTGTCACCGCGGTAGATGTGGACGTCACGTTCGGCCTCGATCCGTTTGCCGGCGTGGGTGTAGCCGAGCAGGCCGGTCAGTGCGAGGTGTACGGCTTCGTAGGTTCCAGGAGCGGTGTGTCCGAGCTCGAGGCGGTGCACCGCGCCAGGTGCGGCGGCTTCGAGACGGGGCGCGCGGCGCTGCGGGATCTTGCCGATGGGGTCGACGGGTTCAAGGTGTAGTCCAGGCAGTGTCTGCTTCAACTGCTCGAACAGGAGCAGGTGGTCGATCGGCTGGAGTCCGGTTTCGGCGGGGTGGCCGTCGGCCTTGCGTCCGGTTTCGGTGTTGGGTTCGTCGAGGAGGTAGGTGTAGCCGGTGGTGTGCAGCAGGAGTGCGGCGGGGTTCTTCTTGGTGTGCTCGTCGCGGCCAAGTCCGTTGTGGGCACGTGGGGTAGCTCGGACGGCGTTCGGGTCCGGGTAGAGGTGCGGGGTGGGCAGGGAGGGGAGGATGCGGGCGATGCCGGGTACCCAGCGCCAGGTCATGTCGTCCGCGCGGCCGGTCACCAGGACGGGCGCCCGAAGGAATTGCGGTCGCTCGATGCCGCTGAGCACGCCGCCTGGGACGTAGAGCAGGACAGTGGCAGTGGGTGGCTTGTCCGGACTGCGCCGTGGGATGTAGACGGGCGTGGTGCCACCGAAGCGGGTGATGTGCGGGGTGGCGCGGATGAGGAGCCGGTCGTCGTGCGGCATCGTCGTGACGCGGAACGTGGTCTGGTGGGTCCACAGGCCGTACGCACCGTCGTCATCGGTCAGCTCGCGCGGCGGCCAGGCGTAGACGCTGCGTTGGCCGCGTCCTCCGATCGGGCCGAGGACGGTGGTCTCGTTCTGCTTGTGTCCGGGGAGCACCCATTTGTTGTCGATCCATTGGGTGGCGAGGTAGGAGGCGAGGAGTTGGTAAACGTGCGGGCGGGGCCGTGCTGTGTTGTTGGGTGCCTTGCCGTGTCCGAGCAGGTCGAGCGTGGTGGGGGTCCATTCCAGTGGGAACGCGGCTTTGACGAGGGAGAACCAGTCGACGTCGCCTTGTTGCGGCGCGACTTCGGTGGTGATCCATGCCTCCAGGGCGAGTTGCAGGGGGAGCTGATCCTCGGGCGGGCACAGGGCGTACAGCCAGGTGTCGGAGTCCAGGTCACCGCCGACGACGAGGACGCCCGAGCCGACGCACTCCACCAGTTCGCGCAGCCCGCGTGTCGGCAGGTAGCGCGAGCGGGTCTTGGGGTTGCTGTCCCAGGCCCGCTGGAGGCGTGGGAGAAGCGAACGGGGGAAGGGTGCCGTGTACAGGTCGAGCGGGAGTCGCTGGTCGAGGAGGGCTGCGAAGACCGGAGGGAGGATGTTCTCGTAGCGGGGTGGTGCCGGCTTCTTGGCGTCGGTGGCGTTGTTGGTGGTGGTCACGGTCGTGTCATCATCCCCAGTCGATGTTCTCAAGGAGGTTTCCGAGCAGTTCCCACACGGCTGTGTGGATCGCATGCTTGACGCGCGCCTTGGGGCCTGCTTCGGGGCCCGGGTCGGCGAGGAGTTCGCGTACCAGTGCCCGGCCTGCGACTAGGACGCTGGTGCGCTCGGTGTCGAGGGCCGAGTCGCGAGGGTCGGCGGCTCGGGGGGCGAAGGCGGCGTCCAGCAGGTAGACGCGGACGGGTACGTTGCCGCGGATGCCGCGGCCGGTGGTCTGGTAGAAGGAGTGGAACTGGTCCGCGACGAAGGCCCGGCGCAGTTCTTCGGTCGGCAGGGTCCGGAACGTCAGCGGGCGGCCCATCATGGCGCTCCAGGTCGCATGGGCGCGGCGGATGAGTGCGCGGACCTCCTGGGTGGGGTCGGTGCCGGGTAGGTCGCAGCGGACAGGGTTGAGCAGTCGGGCCATGGCCTGGGAGTTGAGGACGGCCAAAGGGAAGGACAAGTCGTCCGGCGGCGGGTGGAGGCGGGCGAGATAGAAGATGGGGAAGATGGCTGCGACGCCGCGGGCGTTGAGCATGTTGTGTGCGCGGCCCACGGATCCCTCGGCCGCGACCATCACGGTGGCCTGAGTGGTGGGGAATTCGGCGATGCGGCGGTGGGCAAGACCGTAGGGGCCGGGGGCCCGGCTGTCCGGGACCACATGGCAGGCGGTCACGCTCGTGCGGGTGTTCATGTAGTGGGCGCTGGTCTCCGCGTCCTGGGTGCTGAGGACCACGAACAGCGCCCGGCGCCGGTCCTCGTCAGCGCTCTGCAGCGCCTGTTCCAGAAGCGACAGGGTGGCACCGGGGTCCGGAGTGCACACGGCGTCGGTCATGGTCCGCACCGCGTTCTGCCGAGCCTGGCGCCCACCGGCTCCCGAGACGTACACGCCCCGTTCATGGCCAGGGCGCCGACGGGGCCGGAACAGCAACCGACTGGCTCGCAGGGCGTCAGCGCACTCCGGGGGCTCGCGCAGGATCAGCGAGGGCAGGATGTCGATGTGATAGCGCGCCGAGTACGGGTCGTAGCTGGTCGCGGACGTGAGCAGGACGTGGGGACCTTCGACTCCCTCGCAGGCGAGCATGTCGTGCAGGTGGTACAACAACCAGCGGCCCACGCCGCGCAGCCACAGCACGTCCAGCGAGCCGCCGCTGCCCTTGCGGCTCGGAGTCCACTGCAGCGCCATCATGTTACCCATGGGCAACTCCGGCACCAGGGCCCGCAGTTCAGCGTGAGGCTG
Source organism: Streptomyces sp. MUSC 14 (assembly GCF_001866675.1). NCBI lineage: Bacteria > Bacillati > Actinomycetota > Actinomycetes > Kitasatosporales > Streptomycetaceae > Streptomyces > Streptomyces sp. MUSC 14. The sequence goes on along the minus strand of NZ_MLYN01000065.1, from coordinate 3,645 downwards.
GTGGGCCAGAACGCTGCTGCCCATCGCAATCGGCATCACCTCGCGCAGCGCTTCCTGCATGACCGAGAGCTCGAAGTACGAGGTGGTCACGCGCGCGGCCCAGACACCGGCGATCAACAGGCGCGCCAGCTCGCTTCGGCGGGCGAGCAGTTTGCCGGGAACCGCGTGCGGCTCGTGCTGTCCCAGCCACTCTTCGGCCACCTCCTGAGCAGTGCGCTCGGCGGCATACCCGGCGGTCATGGTGTCGATCAGCTCGGCAATATGGGCCGGCGGGGCATCGAACGGCGCGGTGATCAACGCGGCGAAATACCTGTCGAAGTACTGCTCGGCCGCCTCCCACCGCTCGGCATCCTCCTCGCGTTCGGCTCGGTTCTCGACGCCGTGCAGGAGGCGGGCCAGCCGGGTCAGCAAGGTGTGTCCGCTGAACGGTCCGTCGTCCACGGTCTCGGCCAGGGCTTCCCTGGCAGCTTCCTTCGCCTCCGGTGTCTCTCCGGCGGGAAGCATCAGCAGCGGGAGCAGGCCTGCGAGCGCCTGCGAGTGGTAGGTCGCGTACCGCTGGAATCGCTGCCCGTGCTTGTGGGCAAGCGGCCGGTACCAGGTAGTGGCGAGGCCTTCGTGCCAGGCCACAGCGATCCGGCTGCTCCACCCGTCCGGCTGAGTCAGCGGCTCGTGATGCAGGAACTTCGTGTCGAACTGGGTCATGACCCGGTCGGCCTCGTCGACCACCAGCAGGTCCAGCTCATGCTGAGCCGCGGTGACCCAGCGGGCGCTGTACGCCGCAGGCTCCGCGCCGCTGGCCAGCAGGGCGGCGGGCGTGGTGACCCACACTTGAGCGTCGGGCACATCGCACGCCGCGGTCTGCGACGGGCATACCGACAGCAGCGGGCAGTCCACCCGCTCCTTGTGCTTCTTCGCCCCGACGATGCGAAGCGTGTTCCGGCAAGGCCGGTCTTCCGGTGACAGGGGGTCAGCAACCGGGCCGGAGGGCTCCAGGAGCATCTCCAGGGGGCACAGGTCAGTCGTGTACGGCGAGGTCACGTCCGCCTGTGACGGCAACGGTGCAACGTCGGCCCCGTCGCCGACGTACAGCAGGTCGTCCCAGTACCGCGCAAGGTGTTCATCGCGCGTGGAACGCCCGATGAGCGGCACCGCCCGGATGCCGAGGGCCCGGAAGAAGCGCACCTTCGCCAACGCACCGCCGACCGAGGAGACGAGGTAACCCACCTTCAGGCCACGGTCAACCGAGAGCTTCACAAGGATGTCGTTGAAGGTGGTCTTGCCGGAGTTCATCAAGCCGACGACGTGAGCGATGCCGTCAATGCCGAACACCCCGAGTCCGTCGCGGAGTTCACCAGCCAAGGCATCCACGTTCGCGAAGACCATGTTCTCCAGACGGCCGGAGAAGTTCTCGCCTCGATAGCGCGGATCGTCTTCGAGCAGGCGGTCCATCTCCTTGGCCGCCTGCTTCATGTCGTCGTCGGTCACGGGCGGGAACGGGATCCGGGTGCGCCGTTCCTTGGGGTGCAGCAGAGATGCCTTCGCCGCCACGTCGATCCAGTCGGGCACCCGCAGGCGCTCTTTCCGGCCGTCATGACGCCTGAACCAGAGGACCGCGCCAGCCGGGGCCGGCTCTCGCACAGGGCGCATCTCGTACGGCACGGGGTCGTGCAGCGCGGCCCGGTATGCCGCGGCCCGGCCGGGAAGCACAGCGCTGCCGCGTGGACGGAAGACGCTGCCGTGCACCACTCTGCGAGAGTCCGGGTTGTCCAGCTCGAACATCCGCAGATGCGAGGGGAGTTTGCAGTACTCGTTCAGACGTACCTTCCACTCGCCGCCCCGGGCCGTGGGCCCCATGCGACGGCGGAGGTTGCGCACGAGGGGTGCGGTGTCCGGGCCCGCGCTCAGATAGCCATCCAGCACCTTGCGCAACACCGTTACCGACTGGCTGGGCATGGACTCGGTCAGGAAGTACAGGCCCAGCTCCACACGGAAGAACTCAAGAGGAGCAAGCGGCTGCATCAGTGGCTTCAGCCCGGTGGCCTCGGCCTCCTTCACCAGCGGGTCGCTCCACGCCGAGATGTCACGAGCCATTCAGCCACGCTCCGACGCGCGCCGAAGAACCGCAGCGATAAAATCATCCTCGCCGACCACCTCAACGCCCTGGGCCCGGCCGTCCATGGCGCCTTCCAGGTCATCGACGTAGCCTCGCGTCTCGAACCGATGCTGGGCGATCACCAGGAAACGGCGACGCGCCTCGGCGCGCCTGTCCCAGCGGAAGTTCCTCCCCAGCAGAGTGGCGCTCGCATGATTCTTCACGTCGGCGGCCCACCACTCGCCCTCGCCCATCCGGCCGGTGCCGTCGAAGTCGAAAGCCACGTCCACGGCATCCATGCCCCACCACGGGTACATGCGCTCCCCCAGTGCCGGCCGTACCGCATCGAAGACCCGGCGTTCCGCCAAGCCCGGATCATGAAAGAAGCGACGCACGGCCCGCCGCTGCACATACAGCTCAGACATCGCCTCCACGGCCCGCCGTGCGGCCTTCCCACCGCACCCCGGTGTGCCGCAATGCCCGCGCCTGCCAGGCAGCGGATTGTCACATCCATCGCACACGTCCAGCTCTGTTGTCCCTGAAGCAGGACGATGCTGGTAAGCGTGGAGAAACCACTCCTTCACCCACGGCTGACCGTGAGTGTTCTTAGCCGGAAAGCGCCGCATGAGGGCCATGAGGTCGAGATCGGAAGCGACCGGCTTGTCGATGAGAAAGCCTCGCAGCTCCACATAGTTCTCCTGCACCTGCGCTTCTCGATCGGCATTGCGATCCGCCGTGGACATGAGCAGCTCGAAGGAGTGATTCTCGACGAGCTCGGCCTCGGGGTCCTTGGCCATGGCGAACCGGGCAGCTTCGTCGGCGAAGGCGGAGGGGCGACCGTCCTCCACGAGCAGGAGACCTCTGTCGCTGTCCGTGATTCCCAAGGCGAGTGGCCACTGCCCGAGCGGCCGAGAGCACCAGCCGAACACGTCCATATGGGTGGGCAGCTGAGCTGTCCCGCCCTCCAGCGCCCGCCACCACAGACGGTTCACCCCTGCGTTCCACGCGGGGGGCAGTCCCACGGTCTTCGTGCTGGGCGAAGGAGTACTCCACATCGCCGCTAGTTGGTCCAGCTGGATGCGCGCGAGCCCGGCCGCGAGCAGCTGCACGGTCATGTAGTCGTCCGACAGGTCAGCCGACACCTGCATCAAGCGCGCCGCACGCGATGCGTCCGTCACTACGTCCCCAACGAGCACGATCTATCCCCTCAATGACCCTTTGTCGCGACGGATGGTAGCCATCGTGATCAACACGTCCGACCACGCGACATCCCGCATTCGCGGTGCGGGACCCGACGGGCCGCGCTCCCACGCTCGACAACGACGTCACCACCGGCCCACTCTTATCGCCCGAACGGTGCCATCAGGCCCTTATTGACGTTGACACGGCGGCATTGACGTTGACACGGCGGCGGCAGTGCACCGTGGCTACCTCCTGCGGGCAGCGTCTCGTCATGACCTCCGCAAACTCTCTCCGCCCAGCGAGCCACTGGCGATAGGCGGCCTTCCCGAGGGTTCGAACCCCCTCTCTGTCAGCCTTGGGTGAGACGCCCC
>NZ_MLYN01000064.1:0-52454 GCF_001866675.1 Streptomyces sp. MUSC 14 | reverse complement strand
CCCGACCACCCGCGCCCGCCCCCCGGACCGGCCTCCGGCACCACCCCCCCTCGGCCACTCGCGCACAGGCCCTCCGCTCCGCTCCGTCGGCCCGGTCGCCGCCGTCATCTGCGGCTCACTTCCCCGTGAGGGAGCCGAAGTCCACGCCGGAGCCCAGGATCAGGCCGGCGCCCAGCAGGAGCATCGTCGCCGGGACCATGAACGTGGTGATCATCAGCGTGGCCTTCGGCACCGCGCGGGCGGCCTTGCGGCGGGCGTTCTGGGCGTCGGTGCGGCGCATGTCCTTGGCCAGCGAGACGAGCGTGTCGACGATCGGCGCGCCCAGTTCCTCGCCCTGCTGGAGTGCCGTCACGAACATCGCCACCTGCTCGGAGTCGTTGCGCCGGCGCAGCTCCGCGAAGGCCTGGCGGCGGCTCATGCCGAGGTCCATCTGGCGCAGGGTGATGCGCAGTTCGTCCGCCCAGGGGCCCTCGTAGTGGGAGGCGACGCGGTCCAGGGCCTGGCGGAAGCCGAGTCCGGCGCTGACCACGACCGCGAGCACGTCGAGGAAGTCGGGCAGGGTGCGCTCGATGACGTCCTTGCGGACCCGGATCGCCGACCAGATGCCGACCTCCGTCCAGAACGCGCCGAAGAGCAGCAGCAGTACGGCGACGAACCACTGGCCGCGCAGGAGGAAGACCAGGAAGCCGACGAGGCCGAGCGCGCCGTAGACCGCCCGCCGGGCCGCGTAGCGGTCTATCGTCAGGCCGCCGGGGTTGCCCGCGAGGTCGATCTTGCGGCGGTAGCGGGCGACCAGGCGCGGGCCCATCAGGCGCAGCACGGCGGGGGCGTAGCGCATGCCCATGCGGTCGATGACCGAGCCGACCGCGCCGGTGCGGGTGGCGCCGACCTCCAGGGCCACGGCGAGGTCGCCGGGGAGTCTGGCGTCCGCGCGGTACATGCGCAGGCCCGCGAAGACGCCCCAGACGCCGAGCGCCATCAGCAGCGCGAGCAGGATTCCCGTCATCGGACTCACTGTCGGACCCCCCACCGGATCGTCCGCCCCCTCATACGTCGATCCGGCTCAGGCGCCGGATGAGGACGAAGCCGACGGCGTACATCGCGAAGGCGACGATCACGCAGGCCTGGCCGACCGGTGAGCCGGTCATGCGGTCCAGCGCCCCGTCCTTGACGCCGTTCATCAGGAACAGCGCGCCGACGCCGAGGACGGGCACGGCGTACGACGTCATGGTCACCTGGGAGAGCTGGGTGCGGATCTCGCGTCTCGTCTCCTTGCGCTCCTCCAGTGTCTCGGTCAGGTTGCGCAGGGCGCCGACCACCTGGCCGCCGGCCCGGTTCGAGAGGACGAGGGTCGTGACCAGGACGCCCAGTTCGCGGGACGGCAGCCGGTCGGCCAGCTCGCCCAGCGCGTCGTCCAGGGACTGGCCGATCGCCAACTGGTCGGAGACCTTGGCGAGTTCCTCGCCGGCCGGGGCCTCCAGCTCCTCCGCCGCCATGCCGATCGCGGTGCGCAGGGCGAGGCCGGCCTGGGTGGCGTTGGCCAGGATGCGGGCCAGTTCGGGGAGTTGCCCGATGAAGCGCTCGATGCGTTTCTGGCGCTGCCAGTTGAGGAACTGCACGGCCGCACCGATGCCGAGCAGGCCGGCCAGCGGGCCGAAGAAGGGGGCCAGGGTGGCCTGGCCGATCAGCCAGAGCGCGGCGACCACGGCGAGCATGTACACGAAGAACTCGCCCGGGGTGACATCCAGTCCGGTGGCGGCGAGCCGCCGTTCCAGCCAGCGGCCGAAGCGGGTACGGCGCAGTCGCCGGTCCACGTCGCGGAAGCGGCGCCGGCGGCCGCCGGCCGACTCCGGACCGGCGTGGGTGAGCCGGTCCACGAGGGCGGCGCGCTGGGCCCGGCCCGCGGCGTAGGCGTACAGCCCGGCGACCGCCAGGGCGCAGGCCAGCAGCGTCACACCGGTGGTGAGCTGGACGAGGGTGTGCAGTTCCATGGTCCTGGTCCTACCTGGCTTCTCGGGTGGTGAGCTGGGCCGCCGTGTGGGCCACGCCGAAGGCCTGCGGGAGGGGCTGGCTCGCCATGTAGAGGCGGTCGGCGGCGCGGCGTGGGAGGGGGAAGTACTGGAAACTGCCGTACACCCGGCCGTCGGCCGTCATCGGCTGGGCGTCGAAGCGGGCGACCGTCGCCAGCCGGTACGGCTCCCCGCCGTGGCTGTCGAGCAGGGCGATCTCGGTGATGCGGCGGGCGCCGTCGGCGAACCGGGTGAGCTGGACGATGACGTCGACGGCGCTGTTGATCTGGTCGTGCAGCGCGACGAAGGGGACCTCGACGTCGGACATGGAGGCGAGGGTCTGCAGGCGGGTCAGCGCGTCCTCGGCGCTGTTGGCGTGCACGGTCGCGAGCGAGCCGTCGTGGCCGGTGGACATCGCCTGCAGCATGTCGAGGGACTCGCCGCCGCGGACCTCGCCGACCACGATCCGGTCGGGGCGCATACGGAGGGAGTTGCGGACGAGGTCGCGGATGGTGACCTGGCCCTTGCCCTCGACGTTCGGCGGGCGGGACTCCAGGCGGACCACGTGCGTCTGCTGGAGCTGGAGTTCGGCGGAGTCCTCGATGGTGATGATGCGCTCGTGCGAGGGGATGAGCCCGGACAGGGCGTTGAGCAGGGTCGTCTTGCCGGTGCCGGTGGCGCCCGAGACGATGATGTTGAACTTCGCCTGCACCAGGCCCGCCAGCAGATACACCATGTGCTCGTCCAGCGAGCCGAAGGAGATCAGCTCCTGGAGGGTGAAGGAGCGCGGGAAGCGGCGGATGGTGAGGATCGGGCCGGTCAGGGACAGCGGCGGGATGATGACGTTCACGCGCTCGCCGGAGGGCAGGCGGGCGTCCACCATCGGGTTCGACTCGTCGACCCTTCTGTTCACCGTGGACACGATCCGCTCGATGGTCTGCATCAGCTGGTCGGCGGAGACGAAGCGCAGCTGCAGCTGCTCGACGCGGCCCCCGCGCTCGACGAAGATCGCGTCGGGGCCGTTCACCATGATCTCGGTGATCGACGCGTCCTCCAGCAGCGGCTCCAGGATGCCGAGGCCGAGCGCCTCGTCCACCACCCGGCGGATCAGCTGCGAGCGCTCGACCGTCGACAGCACCGGGCCCTCGCGGCTGATGATGTGCCCGAGCACGCGCTCCAGCCGCGCCCGGCGCTCGGCCGCCGCGAGCGAGCTCATCTCCGCGAGGTCGATCTCCTCCAGCAGCTTGGCCCGGTAGGAGGCGACCAGATGGCCGTCCTCGCCCCGGCTGCCGTGGTCCTCCGGAGTGCCGATGCGTGCCCGCAGACTCATGGAATCGCTTCTCCCGGGTCAGTGGTCGGATCAGTGGTCGGATCAGTGGTCGAGGGGCATGGTGGCGGTCCTGGTGGCGTCGCCGAAGTCCCAGACGATCTTCGGGATGCGGACGGTGGCCGTGACGGTCACGACGTCGCCGCCGTCGCCGGACGAGCAGTTCACCGTGATGCCGCTGCTGACGGCTCCGGCGCAGGCCTGCTGGGCGTCCTGCCGCAGGGAGGCCGCCCGCGCCCCGGCCCGGGCCGCCGTACCGGCCTGCTCGGCGGCGTAGGCGACGACGCCGATCTGGATCCCGGCCAGCGCGACGATCAGCAGGACGGGGATGAACCCCAGGTATTCGATGGCCACTTGGCCGCTGTCCCGGTCACGGTGGCGACAGAGGCCATGGGGCCCACGGAGGCGACGGCGGTACGGCATCTCAGTCCTTCACCTCCTCCACGGCGCCGGCGTGGCCGGTCACCGTGGCCGGGAAGTCGATCAGGCCGGGGAAGAGGACGGGGACGTGCAGCCTGACGTCGGCCGTCACATAGCCGCTCCCGCCACACGTCACGCCGGCACTCCCCCTCCACGCCGCCGACAGGTCCTTCAGCCCCGCCGCCGAGCAGGCCGCCTGCCGCGCGCCACCCGGCGCCGCCGCCGTACCCGCCCGTACCGCCTCGTCCGCAGCATTCCCGGCGAGCACGAAGGTGTACCCCACGAGTACGGCCTGCCACACGAGCACCAGGGTCAGCACGATGAGCGGCGTCATCCCGAGGAACTCGATGCTGACCTGCCCGCTGTCCCCACCGGGCCTTCCCGTCTCCCCACTGGGCCTTCTCATCGCCCGCTCACTCCTTCCGCCGCCGGAATCCGACCGCGCCCCGCCCGCCGCCCCGGTGGGCCCCCTCGGCCGCCGCCTTCACGAGGCCCAGCTCTGCGGCGAGCGCCCACAGCGCCTGCTTCACGGTGCTCCTGCTGTCGAGTTCATGGACCCGCCCCGCGTCCACGACGGCCTGAAGTTCCTTGAAATTGGCGGGTACGGCGGTGCGCGCGAGCGCCGTACCCGTGATGCGGCTGACGAGCGCGGGCTGGATCTCCGCGCTGCGCGCCAGCCGGTTGACGACGGCCGTCGTCTCCTCGGCCTTGCGGATCTGGAGCCGGTCCCACATCCGTACGGTCCGCTTGGCCGCGCGTACGGCGATCACGTCGGGGGTCGTGACCAGCAGCGCGGTGTCCGCCATCTCCACGGCTGCCGCGCCCGCGCCGCTCAGCTGGGCCCCGCAGTCGACGACGACGACCTCGTAGCGCGAGCGCAGGGCGCGGACGATCTGCCGGGCGGCGCGGTCGCCGACCTCCTCGCCGCGTTCTCCCTCGGCCGGGGCGAGGAGCAGGGCGAGCCCGGTGTCGTGGCGGAAGACGGCGTCGGCGAGGACGCGGGGCGAGATGTCGGTGATCGAGGCGAGGTCGGCGACGGACCGGCGGAACTGGATGTCCAGGTAGGAGGCGATGTCCCCGGTCTGGAGGTCCAGGTCGACCAGGGCGGTGGGCCGGCCGGAGGCCTGCGCGGCGAGGGCGAGCTGGATGGCGGCCAGCGTCGTGCCCACTCCCCCCTTGGCGCCGCTGACCGTGACGACCGTGCCGCCGACGCCGCCCAGCACGTCGGTGCCGTGGCCGAGATGGCGCCGTACCCCGGTCGACCACTGGGCGACGGCCTGGACGCGGCCGGCGAGTTCCTCGTACGACAGCGGGAGCGCGACCAGCCCGCGGGCGCCGGCGTCCATGGCGGCGGCGAACAGCCCGGGGCTCGCGTCGGAGGTGACGAGGATGACGCCGACGGCCGGGAAGCGGAGCGCGACCTCGCGGATCAGGTCGAGGGCCGGCACCGGGCCGACCCGTTCATGGACGACGACGACTTCCGGGAGCTCCTCCACGGACTCGGCGGCGAGCCGGGCGAGGGTGTCGACGAGCTGGGTGGAGTCGACGACGGGCGGCTGCGGTTCGGCGTCGGGGAGCTGGCTGAGGAGGGTGACGAGGGAGCGGACGGCGTCGGGGTCCGCACCGGCCGGGAGGATCCTGCTGGGCATGCGGGCCGCCTCTCACTTGTCCGTCGCGAGTTCGTACGTGCGGTCCTTGTCCGGAACGCTGGTCTCGCTGCCGGGGGCCACCAGGGCGAGCCGCACGCGCTGGGCGAAGGACTCGGCGTAGGTGATGCGCTGGGCGTCGAGGGTGGACAGCGCGAAGGTGATCGGGACGGCCTCGCTGAGCTGGCTCTGACTCTGGCTCTGGGGCTGGTTCTTGGTGGAGTCGTCGAGGGCGGTGATGCGGCCGACGTCGAGGACCCGGGCATTGGTGACGATGATCTTCGACTGGTCGGGATCGCCGTTGTTCTTCCCGGCGAAGGTGGCGTACACGTTCACCCGGGACCCCGGAGTGATCTTTCCCGCGACGCCGGTCGCCGCGTCGATCATGATGGCGACCTCCTGCTGTCCGGGCTGGAGGGCGGGCTGGTCGACGATCATGTCGGTCTGGAGGAGCGACCCGGCGCGCAGGGTGGTGACGGCGATCTTGCCCTGGATCTGCCGCAGGTCGGTGACGGCGTTGCCGGACAGCCACCGCTTCGGCATCTCGATCTTCTCGAACTGGCCGGTGTCCAGGGCGGTGTACGGCTTCACGTCGGACCTGACCCGGTAGGCGCTGACCTCGGGCCCGACCTTGGAATCGGCGTTGTGGACGACGGAGAGCACGCCGGCGAACGCGCCGAGAGCGCACAGGACCGACAGGATCAGCAGTATCACGCCGCGGCGCTGACGGGAGTTCATGAACCGTGCAACCTCATTGGGGGGGATCGGCCGGCGGGACGGGGACGTACTGGTCTTGCGTTGTCCGGTCTTGCGTTGTCTTGTCAGGCGGGCGAGCGCTGTTCCAGGGCGCGGGGTGCGGCGGGTTCGTGGGCGGGCGGGGTGGCGGAGCAGAAGACGCACAGGTCGCCGATGACGTCCAGGCCGCACCAGTGACAGCTGGTCTGCCGTACGGAGGTGACCAGTTGGTAGAGGACCGACAGATCGGCGAGATGACCGCAGAACTCGATCACGCGGCCGGTGCCCCACCAGTCCCGGGACTCGGCGGGCAGCGGCACCTCGCGCAGCCCGTGCACGCTCCACTGCCCGCCGAGTCCGCCGACCCACTCGCTCTGCAGCTGGCCCTTGGCGACGAGCATCCAGGTGCTGAACTCGGGCCCCTTGAGCACGGCGCCGGGCGCGATCCTGACGAGCTGCGGCTCGGGGTGGGCCAGCACGGCGAACTGGCTGCCCGGCACCCAGGATCTGGCATGGGCCTTGAGCCCGACCGGCACCCGGTCCAGGCGCGCGACCGAGCCCAGCACCGCCCCGGCGTGGAGGTAGTGGGTGAGCAGCCGCCCGGCGGAGGCGAGGATCCCCGGGCTCAGGTCGCAGGAGGCGAGCTGGCGCAGCTGCCGGGCGAGCACGGCGATGCCGAGCGGGGGCAGTTCGGGCCGGAAGAAGGCGACGCGGTCGCTCTCCAGCAGCGAGCGCAGGGTGTGCAGCCGCTGCATGACGGTCGCGGGCGTGGCGCGGGAACAGACGACGACGAGGTACCCGTACTGCTCGATCAGGGCGTGGAGTTCCACGACCGCCTGCTCCAGCGGCTTCTGATCGATACCGCTCAGCACGACGGCGGGCACGGTCCGTTCGTCCTGAGCCGGCAGCGCCATGTCGGCACTGGTCACGGCAATGGCAGTTGGCACGCGCAGCTCCCCGCTCTTCACACCCGCCGGCCGTCCGGGGCCACTCCCGTGCCGCCGGGACGACTTCACTGCGTGACTACCTGAGCACTGTATCCACGGCCGTATGGCCGGAGAACAGCGTTTGTGAAGCTCGCGTGGAACTCTCTTGGCGCAAGGACCGCGCAAGTCCCGCCAAAACAGGACAGGTTGAGCAAGGTCTCGAAATCCATTTTGGTCTGGACCTCTTGACAGTCGAATTGGTCTGGACCACCTTGTACGCACACCCGAACTCCCCCTCGGAGGCCCCCGTGGACCGCGCCCCAGGCACAGGCATACCCGGATCCGGATACGGCAGACGACGCCCGGCCCTGCTGTGGTCGGCCGTCACGGCCCTGGCCCTGTCGGTCGCGGGCCTCACGGCGACCGCGGCCCCGGCAGCCGCGGCGGACGTCAACAACGCGACGAACGCGGGCTTCGAGTCGGGCCTGAGCGGCTGGACGTGCACGGCGGGCAGCGGTACGACCGTCTCGTCGCCGGTCCACAGCGGCTCGTCGGCACTGAAGGCGACCCCGGCCGGCCAGGACGACGCCCAGTGCACCCAGGCGGTCGCGGTCGAGCCCGACTCGACGTACACGCTGAGCGCGTGGGTGCAGGGCGGCTACTCCTACCTGGGCGTGACGGGCACGGGCACGACGGACGTCTCGACCTGGACCCCCGACACGACCACCTGGAAACAGCTGTCGACGACCTTCACCACGGGCACGTCAACTACCTCGGTCACGGTCTACACGCACGGGTGGTACGGCCAGGCGGCCTACTACGCCGACGACGTCTCGGTCTACGGCCCCGACGGCGGCGGAGGCGGCACCCCGCCCCCCACGGTCCCGGCGGCCCCGACCGGCCTGTCGGTCGCGTCCACCACGTCCTCCTCGGCCACCCTCTCCTGGTCCCCGGTGTCGGGCGCGACGGGCTACAACGTCTACCAGGACGGCACGAAGGCGACGGCCGTGACGGGCACGTCGGCGACGCTGACGAACCTGTCCGCCTCCACCTCGTACTCCTTCCAGGTGACGGCGACGAACGCGGCGGGCGAGTCGACGAAGTCGGCGTCGGTGACGGCGACGACATCCTCCGGACCGAGTGGCGGAGGAGGCGGGGGCGCGCTGCCGAAGCACGCGGTGACCGGCTACTGGCAGAACTTCAACAACGGCGCGACCGTGCAGAAACTGTCCGACGTCCCCTCCTCCTACGACATCGTCGCGGTGGCCTTCGCGGACGCGACGACGACACCGGGCGCGGTGACCTTCAACCTCGACTCGGCCGGCCTCGGCGGCTACACGGTCGACCAGTTCAAGGCGGACATCAAGGCGAAGCAGGCGGCCGGCAAGAAGGTCGTCATCTCGATCGGCGGCCAGAACGGCACGGTGTCGATCAGCGACCCGACGTCGGCGACGAACTTCGCGAACTCCGTCTATGCGCTGATGCAGACGTACGGCTTCGACGGCGTCGACATCGACCTGGAGAACGGCCTCGACGCGACCTACATGACCCAGGCACTTCGCTCCCTGTCCGCCAAGGCGGGCCCGTCCCTCGTCCTCACGATGGCCCCGCAGACGATCGACATGCAGTCGACGTCGAACGCGTACTTCCAGACGGCCCTGAACGTGAAGGACATCCTGACGGTCGTCAACATGCAGTACTACAACAGCGGTTCCATGCTGGGCTGCGACGGCAAGGTCTACAGCCAGGGCTCGGTCGACTTCCTGACCGCCCTCGCCTGCATCCAGCTCCAGGGCGGCCTCTCCCCGTCCCAGGTGGGCCTCGGCCTCCCCGCCTCGACGAGCGCGGCGGGCAGCGGCTATGTGTCACCGACCGTGGTGAACAACGCACTGGACTGCCTGACGGCCGGCACGAACTGCGGCACCTTCAAACCGTCCAAGACCTACCCCGACCTCCGGGGCGCCATGACCTGGTCGACGAACTGGGACGCGGCCTCGGGCAACGCCTGGTCGAACTCGGTGGGGGCGCACGTGCATGCGCTGCCGTGAGGTGAGACGGCGGTAGTGGCCGACGCCCGGGCCCTTCGGGGTCCGGGCGTCGCCGCATGCAGCGGGGGCGGAGCGTGACGGCCGCTTCACTCCTCGGGGAACAGCTCCCCCTCCGGGCTGCGGCCGGCGCCCGACGACGCCGATGTGGACGTCGCCGGCCGCCGCACCCGCGCAACCGCCCGAGGCTCCAGCGCGACCGCCCGAGCCGCCCGAGCCTTCACCCTCAAGGCGGTACCCGTCAGTCGCCCTGTTCGGCTTCCTCGCCGTCCTCGAAGTACGCGTCCAGTACCGCGTCGATCTGCTCGTCCCACTCCTTGAAGCGGGACTTCGACGCCGCCTCGATCTCGATCGGGTACCAGCGGCGCTCGGGGGTGTGGACCGTGATCGTGTAGCGCTTGCCGAAGCGGGGGGACTCCGTCTCGACGGCCGCGATCTCGTCCCAGCGGAACTCGCAGGACTCCTCGTCGAGGCGGAGGCGGACACCCTTGCGGTCGGCCACTATCCGCGCCCGGCGGTCGGCCGCCTCGAAGACCGGGCCGTCGTCGGCCGCCTCGAAGACCGGGCCGTCGTCGGCCGCGTCGTCGCCGTCCGCGGTGTCGTCGGCCTTGGCGTCATGAGCCGCGTCAGTCCCGTCGGCCTCCCCGGGCTTCTTCAGGTTTTCGGAATCGCCCGAAACATCCGGCTTGTTCGACTTCTCGGGCTCCTCCGGGTCGGCGGCCGGCGCCTCCTTCGTCGTAGACGTGTCCGCCTTGGCCGGAGCCGTGAGCCCCGGGATGAAGGCCGGGTCGAAACCGGCGCCCGTGACGGGCTCGGTCTTCAACGGCTCGGCCTTCGACGGCTTGCTGCTCGCTCCTGTGCGCTGCTCCACGGCGGCAGTATGGACGACTTCCCTGTGCCGGAACCAGTCGGACCGCTCATCCCAGGGGCAACATCCGTCACCTTCGGAGCCTTCCGGCCCTCCGGAGCCCTCAGACGAACAGGCTCACCGCCGCCGCCACCGCGAAACCGGCCACCGAGAGCACGGACTCCAGGACGGTCCAGGTGCGCAGCGTGTCACGTTCGCTGATGCCGAAGTACTTGGCGACCATCCAGAAGCCTCCGTCGTTCACGTGTGAGGCGAAGATCGAGCCCGCCGAGATCGCCATGATGACCAGGGCCACGAAGGGCTGGGAGTGGTCGCCCTCGGTGAGGAGCGGGGCCACGATGCCCGCCGTCGTCACGATCGCCACCGTCGCCGAGCCCTGCGCCACCCGCAGGACGAGCGAGATCAGGTAGGCGAGGACGATCACCGGGAGGCCCACGCCGTGGAAGGTGTCGGACAGGGCCTGGGCCACTCCGCTCGCCTTCAGCACCGCGCCGAAGATCCCGCCCGCACCCACGACCAGCAGGATGTTGCCGACCGGCTTCAACGACGAAGTGGACACCGCTTCGAGGGACTTGCGGGTCCAGCCGCGCCGGATGCCCAGCAGGTAGTACGCCATGAGCAGGGCGAACGTCAGGGCCACCATGGGGGTGCCGAAGAACTGGAGGACCGAGCGGGTCGGGGACGGGTCCAGGACGATCGAGGAGAAGGTGGCCGCGAGGATCAGGATCAGGGGCGTGCCGATGATCGTCAGGACCACGCCCAGGGGGACCGGGTTCTCCCGTGGTTCCACGCCCTGTGTGCGCTGCTCCGCCGTCACCGCCCGCTTCGCCTCCTCCGCCGCTTCCACCATGTCCTGCGGCACGGCGACGAAGATCCGCCGGCCGACCCAGGCGGAGAAGGCCCACGCGGCCAGCACGGCGGGGACGCCGCAGACGACGCCCATGAGGATGACCCAGCCGAGCTGGACGTGCAGGAGGGCGGCGGCCGCCACCGGGCCGGGGTGCGGGGGCAGGAACGCGTGGGTCATGGAGAGGCCGGCGAGGAGGGGCAGGCAGTAGAGGAGGACCGACCTGCCGCCTCGTTTCGCCGCCGCGTACACCAGCGGGGCCAGGACGAAGATGCCCACGTCGAAGAAGACCGGGATGCCGAAGATCAGGCCCGTCAGGCCCATGGCCAGTGGGGCACGCTTCTCGCCGAACAGGGTCAGCAGGCGCGCGGCCAGTACTTCCGCCCCGCCGCTGACCTCCAGGATCGCGCCGAGCATCGTGCCGAGGCCGATGATGATCGCGACGTGGCCGAGGATGCCGCCCATGCCGGACTCGATGGCGGAGACGGCGCTGGAGCTCTGGACGGTGCCGAAGAGTTCGGTGACCGAGAGGCCGGCCAGCAGGCCCACGGCTATGGAGACGGCGAGGAGGGCCACGAAGGGCTGGAGCCTGACCTTGATGATCAGGAAGAGCAGGAGGGCTATGCCGATCCCGGCGACCGTGAGGAGTCCGGGGGTGCCGTCCAGGAGGAGGAGCAGGCCTCCGGTGTGGGGTGGGGCGGGTGGGGTCGTCGCGGCCAGGGGGAGGGAGAGCGGACAGGACATTCGGGGGTCCTCTTCGTAAATGCATCGTGCTTCTGGGTAGGGGGGAGCGCGGCACGGCGGCCCGGGGGTGTGGGACGCCGTGCCGTGCGGGGCGTGCGGGTGGTGAGGGATCGTCAGGGACTCAGCCGAGTACGGCGAGCGCGTCGATCTCGATGAGGAGGCCGGCCGGGAGACCGACGTAGACCGTGGTCCGGGCGGCGGGCGGCTGGGTGAGGCCCTGCTCCTCGAAGTAGGTGTTGTAGATCTCGTTCATCTCGGCGAAGTGGTCCACGTCCGTCAGATAGACGCGGATCATCATCACGTCGTCCCAGCCCGCGCCGCCCTCTGCGAGGATCGCCTTGACGTTGGCGAGGGTCTGGAGGGTCTGCTCGGCGAGGGTGGGACCGGCCGGTGTCGGGGGCTTGCCGTCCTCGGCGGGCAGGAAGCCGACCTGGCCGGCGACCTGGAGGATGTTGCCCTTCTTCACGCCGTGCGAGAACTTCGCGGGCGGGGTGGTGTGGGTCTTCGGGGTGAGCGCGGTCTTCTCGGTCATCAGGGGGTTTCCTTGATCGGGGTTCTGCCGGAGTACTCGCCGCTGATCGCGTCCGCCGTACGGCGCACCAGCGGGAGCAGGGTGAGGAGTTCCTCGGCGGTGACGACCACGTTCGGCGCGGAGACCGACATCGCGGCGACCACCCGGCCGTCGGCGCCGCGGACGGGCGCGGCGACGCAGTTGATGGACTCCTCGTGGCCGCCGAGGTCGGTGGCCCAGCCCTGTTCGCGCACCGTGGCGAGTTCCTTGCGGAAGGCCTCGGCGTCCGGGGTCGAACGGGGCGTGTACATGGGGTAGTCGAGCTGGTCCGTGACGGCGCGGCGCTCGGGTTCGGGCAGGTCGGCGAGGAGGAGTTTGGCGACGGCCGCGACCGTGATGGCGACGGGCTTGCCGATCCGGGAGTACATGCGGACCGGGTAGCGGCTCTCCACCTTGTCGATGTAGAGAACCTCGTTCTCCTCGTAGACGGCGAGGTGCACGGTGTGGCCGCAGGCCTCGTTGAGGCGGACGAGGTGGGGGTGGGCGATCTCCCGGATGTCGAGGTTCTCCATCGCCTCCTGGGCGAGGGCGAACAGGCGGGCGCCGAGGCGGTAGCGCTGGTCGGACTGGCGGTAGACCAGGCCGTGTTCGTGCAGGGTGCGCAGGAGGCGCAGTGCCGTGGACTTGTGGACGCCCAGGCGGTCGGCGACCTGCCCGAGGTCTGCGGGGCCCTCGGCGAGCAGCGGCAGGATGCTCAGGGCGCGGTCGACGGTCTGACTCATGGGGTGTTCGCCTCCTGTTCGGCCGCGTCGGCTTGCGTCCAGCCGGGGCCGAGTCGAAGTCTCCCCCATGCGGCGCTGTCGAGGCCGCTCAGGCGGTCGGCGTGGTCGCGGGCGGGCGGCGGGGCGAGGTCGCCGGGGGCGGTGAGGGCCGCGGCGGCGAAGAGGTGGCCGTGGCGCAGCCGGACGCTGAGCGGCAGGCCGCGCAGGGTGGCGGAGAGGAAGCCGGCGGCGAAGGCGTCGCCGGCGCCGGTGGTGGCGACGACGTCCACGTGCAGGGCCGGTTCGAGGACGGGCGGGCGACGGCCCGCGAACGCCGTCGCGCCCCTCGCGCCCTGCTTCACCACCAGCACCTCCGGCTCGGGCAGCGCTTCGCGGACGGCCTCGGGGCCGCCCTCGATCCCCCAGGCCTGCTCGGCCTCGTCCTCCCCCACGAACACGATGTCCGCGCGCCGGGCCAGGTCCAGCAGCACCAGCGGCCCCGCGTCCGTACGCCACAGCCCCGGCCGGTGGTTCACGTCGAAGGAGAGCAGCGGCCGGCCGGCGCGGGGAGCGGTGAGCGCGTCCGTCAGTTCCCGGCACTCGGGCGACAGCGCCGCCGTGATCCCCGACAGGTGCAGCACCCGGCCCGCCCGTATCGCCGCCAGGTCCACGTTGCCCACGCTCATCGCCGACGCCGCCGAACCGGTCCGGTAGTACGCCACCTCGTGCGCGCCCGTGCCGCGGTCGCCGGCCGTGCGGAAGTAGATGCCCGTCGGGCGGACGGGATCCCGGCGTACGGCGCGGACGTCGACGCCGTACCCGGCGATCCGCTCCACCAGGTGCTGCCCGAACCCGTCCGCCCCCACCCGGCTCACCCATCGGGCGGAGTGCCCGGCGGCCGCCAGCACGCAGGCCACGTTGGACTCGGCGCCGCCGATCGCGCGGTCGAAGGAGGGCACGTCCGCGAGGCGGCCCGGGCGGCTGGGCAGGAAGGTGACCATGGACTCGCCGAGCGCCACGACGTCCACGGGCTCGCGCGGAACGATTGCGGAGTAAGCAGCGTCGTCGATGATGACTCCTGTCGATGCCCGGGCGGCGGCTCCGTTGACCCGGTGTCGGCGAGATGCTAGACACCAGTTAGCAATACATGCAATGACCGTTGCGGAGATTGCAACGGTCAGGAGAGGGGCTCCATGCGCACCGAAGCGCTCGCCCGGCTGGCCGAGGAACGTGTCGACCACCGCTTCAAGGGTCTCCCGCCCGACGCCGACGGGCTGACCGTGGGCGAGCTGGCCGCCCAGCGCCGCAACCTCTTCCGCGCGGCCGACGGCTTCGCCACCCCCGTCCTCGCGCTGTCCGCCGAGCGTCTGGAGCACAACCTGGCGCTGATGGAGGCGTACGCCGCCCGGCACGGGCTGGCCTTCGCCCCGCACGGCAAGACCTCCATGGCCCCGCAGCTCTTCCACCGCCAGCTCGAACACGGCGCCTGGGGCATCACGCTGGCGGTGCCCCACCAGGTGCGCGTCGCCCGGGAGTTCGGGGTCCCGCGGATCTTCCTCGCCAACGAACTCGTCGACGCCGCCGCCCTCCGGTGGATCGCGGGCGAGCTGGCCGCCGACCCCGGGTTCCGGTTCGTCGCCTACGTCGACTCCGTGCGCGGGGTCGAGCTGATGGACGCCGCGCTGCGGGGCTGCGCCAGGCCCGTCGACGTCGTCGTCGAGCTGGGTGCCGGGGAGGGGGCCCGCACCGGGGTGCGCACGGAGGCGGACGCGCGGGCCGTCGCCGAGGCCGTGGGCCACGCGTCCGGCACGCTGCGGCTCGTGGGGGTCGCGGGGTACGAGGCCCAGGTGCCCGGCGCCGACCCCGCTCTGGTGCGGGCCTGGCTGGAGAGGCTGGTCTCGCTCGCCGTGGAGCTCGACAAGGCCGGGCGTTTCGCCGGGGCCGAGGAGATCGTGGTGAGCGCCGGCGGCAGTGAGTGGTTCGACGCGGTCGCCGATGTCTTCTCGGGGATCCCGGAACTGTCCCTCCCGGTCCTGAAGCTGCTGCGCTCCGGTGCCTACGTCTCGCACGACGACGTCCACTACAGCAGGCTGACCCCGTTCAACCGGGTCCCCGAGGAAGGCGCCCTGGAACCCGCCTTCCGGCTGTGGGCGCAGGTCGTCTCCCGGCCCTCGGCCGAGCAGGCCTTCCTCAACGCGGGCAAGCGCGACGCCTCCTACGACCTCGACCTTCCGGTGGCGCACGTGGTACGCCGGGACGGCACCGAGCACCCGGCGACCGGCATCGAGGTGACCGCCCTGTCCGACCAGCACCTGTGGCTGCGCACCGCTCCGGAGGCGGACGTCGAGGTCGGCGACTGGGTCGGACTCGGGCTGTCGCACCCGTGCACGTCGTTCGACAAGTGGCAGCTGATCCCGGTGGCGGAGGCGGACGGGACGGTCGTCGACTACATCCGTACCTTCTTCTAGATCCGCAGGAGGGACCGCCGTGGAGCAGCTCGTCATCCGGGACGCCGACGTCGTGGACGGCAGCGGCGAACCGTCGTACCGCGCCGACGTGGTGATCGACGGCGGTCGGATCGTCTCGATCGTCAAGGAGGCCGCCCAGGCCGGCTGCCAGCGCCCGCGCGCCGTGCGGGAGCTGGACGCGGAGGGCCTGGTCCTCTCCCCCGGCTTCATCGACATGCACGCCCACTCCGACCTCGCCCTGCTGCGCGACCCCGACCACAGCGCCAAGGCCGCCCAGGGGATCACACTGGAGGTGCTCGGCCAGGACGGGCTGTCGTACGCGCCGGTGGACGACCGCACGCTCCAGGAGGTACGGCGGGCGATCACCGGGTGGAACGGGTACGGCGACGACCTCGACCTCGACTGGCGGTCGGTCGGCGAGTACCTGGACCGGCTGGACCGGGGCATCGCCGTGAACGCCGCGTACCTGGTCCCCCAGGGCACGGTCCGGGCGCTCGCCGTCGGCTGGGAGGACCGCGCGGCGACGCCCGAAGAGCTGGACCGGATGCGGCGGCTGGTGGCCGAGGGGATGGAGCAGGGCGCGGTCGGCATGTCCTCCGGGCTGACGTACACGCCCGGCATGTACGCCCCGGACGCCGAACTGACCGAGCTGTGCCGGGTGGTGGCGTCGTACGGCGGCTACTACTGCCCGCACCACCGCTCCTACGGCGCGGGCGCCCTGGCGGCCTATGCCGAGATGGTGGAGCTGACCCGGGCGGCGGACTGCCCGCTGCACCTGGCCCACGCGACGATGAACTTCGGCGTGAACAAGGGCCGGGCGCCCGAGTTGCTCGCCCTGCTCGACGCGGCCCTCGGCGCCGGCGCGGACATCACGCTGGACACCTATCCCTACACGCCCGGCTCCACCACGCTGGCCGCGCTGCTGCCGAGCTGGGCGGGCGCGGGCGGGCCGGCGGAGATCCTGGCCCGGCTCGGCGACCCGGCGACGGCCGGGCGGATCCGGCACGGCCTGGAGGTGACCGGCGCGGACGGCTGTCACGGGGTGCCGGTGGCGTGGGAGACGATCGAGATCTCCGGCGTCACCGACCCCGCGCTGAGCGCGTTCGTGGGCCGTACGGTCCGTCAGGCGGCACAGCTGCGCGGCGAGTCCCCGTGGGACACCGCCCGGCACCTGCTGCTGGCGGACCGGCTCGGCACGACGATCCTCCAGCACGTCGGGCACGAGGAGAACGTCCGCGCGATCATGCGGCACCGCGCGCACACCGGCGGCTCGGACGGCATCCTGCAGGGCACCAAGCCGCACCCGCGCGCGTACGGCACGTTCCCGCGCTATCTCGGGCATTACGTACGGGAGTTGGGGGTGCTGGGCCTGGAGGAGTGCGTCGCGCATCTGACGTCCCGGCCCGCGGCCCGGCTGAGGCTGGCGGACCGCGGGCTGGTGCGCGAGGGGTACCGGGCCGACCTGGTGCTGTTCGACCCGGCGACGGTGGCGGCGGGCGCCACCTTCGACGAGCCGCGCAGGCCGCCCGTGGGGATCCCGTACGTCCTCGTCGACGGCCGGTTCGTCATCGAGGACGGCAGGCGGACGGACGTGCTCGCGGGCCGCTCCGTCCGCCGTACCCCCAAGTGACCCTGTCCGCCTACGGCTTGGGCAGGGTGCAGCCGGAGGCGTCCAGGTTCAGCTTGTTCCCGGTGGTGAAGCAGGCCGGGATCTCGTACGTCTCCTCGGCGTAGTTGATGCCCTGGCGGACGGTGACGTTGCCGCTCTCGTCGACCTCGCAGGGGTTGTTCTCGGTGCAGCGCTCGCCGTCCTCGTTGCCGGTGTTGTTGACGGCCACGACGTTGCCGGTGGCGGTGTCGATCACCGGTGAGCCGGAGGTGCCGCCGATGGTGTTGCAGGCGGAGGTGTAGCGGACGGAGTCCTTCCAGGTCCAGTCGCCCTCCTTCAGCCGGTACACGAACCCGTCGACGTCGCAGCTGTAGATCGTCTTCCAGTAGCCGGAGACGACCTTGATCGCGGCGCCGGCGGTCGGGTGGGTGTCCTGCACGGTCAGCGGGCTGATGCCGTAGCTCTTCTTGATCGCCGCGTACGTGGTGGTCGTGCGGTAGATCGTGACGTCCGTGTCCGTCATGGTCGAGTACACGACCTGGTTGGCGCGCAGGGTGGCGATCTTGTTGCCGGCGGAGTTCAGCAGGCCGAAGGTGCGGCTGGAGGACTGGCCGGTGATGACCTCACCGGGACCGGGGAAGCCGGTCTCCAGGCAGTGGCCGTTGGTGAGGACGAGGGCCGGGTCGGTGTCCGCGGAGCCGGGGAAGCGGATGACCGAGCCGGAGCAGTTGCTGAGCGAGACGGTCCCGGCGAAGTCGACCGTGACCGCCTTGGCCGCGGGCGTCCTGGCGGTGTGCGGCTGCGCCGGGTGCGGAGCGGCCACCGCCGGGGTCGCACCCAGGGCGGCCAGGGCCACGGAGGAGAGCACGGCAAGGAGAGGCTTGTTCATGTGGGGGTCCCCTCTGACGACATGGGCGACCGGAGATCTTCCGGCCGCCCTCGTGTTTGTCATGCGCATTCTCAAGGTGAGAGGGGGGTGTGAACAAGAAGGCGGAGGGCGCCATAGGGGTTTCCCTGTGCGCGGCCCGGCCGTCCGCGCGAACGGCCGGCACCTCCCGCAGCGCGGCGAACCCCGCGTCGCCGTCCCAGCTCCGCCCCACGTCCGGGAGCAGCGGGTCGATCCGGTTACCGACGAGGACCCGCCCGGCGTCCCGGGCGCCGCACCTCCAGGTCGCTGTCGCCCGGGCGGTCGTCCGCCGAGAGCACCTGCGCGCCCGCGCACGGCGTCGGGGGCACCGGCCCCCCGTCCGCGGCGCCCTCCAGATCCGGCAGCTCCTGAAGCAGCGCTGCCGGGGCCCGCGACCGAGCCCCGGGGAGGTGATCGGCGTCGACGCGACGAACCTCCGCGTCCCACGTGGCGGGAAACACGGCCCATGAGGCGTTATCGGGTCGTAAGCTCACGGACATGCAGGTGATCCAGTCGACCAAGCTCGCCAACGTCTGTTACGAGATCCGGGGCCCGGTGCTCGAGGAGGCGATGCGGCTTGAGTCTGCGGGCCATCGCATCCTCAAGCTGAACACCGGCAACCCCGCCGCCTTCGGCTTCGAGTGCCCGCCGGAGATCCTGGAGGACATCCTCCGCAACGTCTCGACGGCCCACGGGTACGGCGACGCCAAGGGTCTGCTGGCCGCCCGGCGCGCGGTCGTCATGCACAACCAGACGCTCGGCATCGAGACCGACGTCGAACACGTCTTCATCGGCAACGGCGTCTCCGAGCTGATCGTGATGGCCATGCAGGGCCTGCTCGACGACGGCGACGAGGTGCTCGTACCGGCGCCGGACTACCCGCTGTGGACCGCCGCGGTCTCCCTCGCCGGCGGCACGGCCGTGCACTACCGCTGCGACGAGCAGGCGGACTGGACGCCGGACCTCGCCGACATCGAGCGCAAGGTCACCGACCGCACCAAGGCGATCGTGATCATCAACCCGAACAACCCCACGGGCGCGGTCTACGACGAGGCGGTGCTCAAGGGGCTGACGGACATCGCCCGCCGGCACAACCTGCTGGTCTGCTCCGACGAGATCTACGACAAGATCCTCTACGACGGCGCCACGCACACCCCGACCGCGAAGGTCGCCCCCGATCTGCTCACCCTCACCTTCAACGGCATGTCGAAGGCGTACCGGGTGGCCGGCTACCGGGTGGGCTGGATGTCGATCTCCGGGCCGCGCGCGCACGCCGACTCCTACATCGAGGGCCTGACGATCCTGGCGAACATGCGCCTGTGCGCCAACATGCCGGGACAGCACGGCGTGGTCGCCGCGCTCAGCGGCCGCCAGTCGATCAACGACCTGGTGCTGCCGGGCGGCCGGCTGAAGGAGCAGATCGACACCGCCCATGAGCTGCTGACCCAGATCCCGGGCGTGAGCTGCGTGCGGCCCAGGGGCGCGTTGTACCTCTTCCCGCGCCTCGACCCGCAGGTCTTCAAGATCAAGGACGACCGGCAGATGGTCCTGGACCTGCTCCGCCAGGAGAAGATCATGGTCGTCCAGGGCACGGGCTTCAACTGGCCCGAGCCGGACCACTTCCGGGTGGTGACCCTGCCGTCGGTCGGCGATCTGCGGGACGCGATCACCCGGATCGGGAACTTCCTGGACGGATACAGCCAGGCGTAGCCGAGCGGACCGTAGCCGGTGGGCCGCGTTCCGTGAACCGACTCAACTTTAGACGAATTCTAAGCTAGGATGGCTTCCTGTCACGCACAGGAGGCCATCCCCCATGTACGAACCGATCCGCAGCAAGTCGGTGCACAGCACGATGGCCGGCGCCTCCTCCGACTTCCCCCACCGGTCGCGCGAGGAGGAGCTGGACATCCAGCTCGCCGGACACCTCGCCGCACTGCTCGCGGTCACCGACGAACTGCGCGGGCCGGCCCCGTCCGCCGACCTGGACACCGCCGCCGAGCGGCTCGCCGCACAGGTGACCCGGCTCCGCGGCGGACGCCCCCCGCTGCGGGCCACGGCGTCCGCCACCGGTGACCCCGCAGCCCTGCACCGGCGCGCGCACACCCTCGCGGGCCGCGCCCTCGTCGTCGCCGCGTCACGGGCGGACACGGCGGTGGCGATCCTGACGGCGGAGCGCATGGACGCCCACGCGGCGGCGATCGCCGACCCGAAGCAGCTCAGCACCGCCCACTGACCCCGGCCGCGGCCCCCCGCGGGGCGAGCCGCCGTGCCCGTGGGGATCCGGGACCGGTGGTTCACCGGGCGTTCACCTTCGGCGCCGGGGAACGTGGAATTCCGGGAGCACGCTCCCCGGCGTGAGACGAATCGCGGGAATCGTCCTCGCGGTGCTGCTGATCGGCGGTGTGGTGGCTGCCGTCGTCGCGGGCCGGCATGGGGACGACAAGGGCACGGCAACGAAGACCGTGCGGGGAGTGATCGGTTCGGAGAAGGCGGACTTCTTCGCCGATCCCGACGTGGTGAAGGCCCTCGCCGCCAAGGGCTACACCGTGCAGGTCGAGTCCTCCGGCTCCTGGGCCATGGAGGGGCTGGACCTCAAGGGGTACGACTTCGCGTTCCCCTCCAGTCAGGCGCCCGCCGACGCGCTGGCCGCCAAGTACCACGCCCAGGAGCCGCTGCCCCGGCCCTTCTACTCGCCGCTCGTCGTCGTGGCCCACCGCAGCGCGGCCGGTGTGCTCGCGGCAGGCGGGCTCGCGGTGCTCGACGGCAGGAACCGGGGCACCCTGAAAATGGGTGCCTACCTCGACGCGGCCAGGCAGGGGCGGACCTGGCAGCAGCTCAAAGGGGCTTCAGCGCACGGGGAGTTGACCGGGACGCTCTACATCACGAGCACCGATCCGGAGACCTCGAACTCCGGCGCGCTGTACCTCGCCGCCGCCTCCTACGTCGCGGACGGCGGCAAGGTCGTCGCGAGCAACGCCGACGTCGACCGGACCGCTCCCCTGCTGCATCAGCTCGTCAGCGTCCAGGGCGCCCAGCAGTCCAGTTCGGACGCGGTGTTCCGGGACTTCGTCAGCGGCGCCGGGAACCCGCTGGTGCTCGTCTACGAGTCCCAGATCGCGGCGCTGCTCCAGCAGCAGCACACGGTGGACGACCTCGTGGTGCTCTACCCGGACACCACGGTCAACAGCGACCACACCGTCGTACCGCTCGACGCCGCCGGCCGGGCGCTCGGCGACCTGCTCAGCACCGATCCGACCCTGCGCCTGCTGGCCGTCCGGCACGGGTTCCGGCCGCAGGGCGACGCGAGCGAGTTCCTGTCGGCCACCGCCGGTGCGACCGGCTATCTCAACCAGAAGCTCACCGGCGTCCGGCAGGCGCCCGTGCCCACCTCCGCGGTGCTGCACGAGATGGCCCGCCGGGCCCGGGGATGAAGCGCACAGACGGGGGGACCCTCAAGTGACCGGTGACGACGGCGACTTCGTCCTCACACCACCCGAACCGGCGGTGCCCGTGCCCCGGGAGAAGGCCGGCGGGCTGGTGCCCGTCGCGGACGGGGTACGGGAGGAGATGGCGCGCAAGGCCGCCGACTACGTGGCGGGACTCGCCGCGCTCGACGCCCGCTCGCCCGAGTTCGCGGGCAGGGTCGGCGAGATCACCGCGCTCGGCTCGGGCGAGATGCGCACCGCCGCCGCCCAGTCCAACCGCATGCTGGAGCGCACCCTGCGCAGCCTGCCCGGCAAGGGCGGGGACGCCCAGGCGAAGGTCGCCGGGTCGCTCGTGGAGCTGCGGCGCGTCGTGGAGGACCTGGATCCACGGGACCTGCCCGCGAGCAGGGGCCGCAGGTTCCTGTCCAGGCTGCCCGGCGGCGACCGGCTGCGCGACCACGTCGCCAAGTACGCCTCCTCGCAGGCCACGCTCAACAGGATCGTGGGCGCGCTGCGCGGCGGGCAGGACGAACTGCGCCGGGACAACGCCGCGTTGCAGACCGAGCGGGTGCGCCTGTGGGAGACCATGGGCAAGCTCCAGGAGCACGTCGTGCTCACCCAGGCCCTGGACAACGCCGTCGAGGAGCACATCGCGGGCGTGGGCGACCCCGAGGCGGCCGACTCCCTCCGCGCCGACGTGCTCTTCCCGGTCCGGCAGAAGCACCAGGACCTGCTGACCCAGCTCGCGGTGTGCGCCCAGGGCTACCTCGCCATGGACGTCGTACGCCGCAGCAACGACGAGTTGGTCAAGGGGGTCGACCGGGCCGCCACGACCACCGTCTCGGCGCTGCGGATCTCCGTGATGCTGGCCTCCGCACTCGACAGCCAGAAGAAGGTCGTCGAGCAGGTCAACGCCCTGCGGGGCACGACCGAGGAGCTGATCCGGGGCAACGCCGAGATGCTCGCCACGCAGAGCGGCGAGATCCAGCGCATCGCCGCCGACCCGGCCGTCGGCGTGGCGACACTGCGCGGCGCGTTCCAGCAGATCTACCGCACCCTCGACGCCATCGACGGCTACAAGGTCCAGGCGACCGAGGTGATGGCCTCGACGGTGGCCTCGCTGACCGACGAACTGCAGAGCGCCACCGCGTACTTGGAGCGCAGCCGGGCTCAGGGGGCGCCGGCGGACGGGGGTGGGCTCGGATGAGACGGCGCCACGCCGCGGCCCTGGTCACGGTGGCCGCCGTACTGCTCGGCGGCTGCACCTCGGCGCAGGACCACGCGAAGGACGATCCCGCCGCCCCGCGGCCCGGCACCCTGCGTGTGCTCGCCTCCAGCGAGCTCAGCGACATGACGGCCGTCCTCGACCGCGTCCGCAAGGACACCGGCATCACGCTCCGGCCCACCTACATGGGCACCCTGGACGCCGTGGACCTGCTGGCCAGGGGCGGGGCGGACGGCAGGTACGACGCGCTGTGGCTGTCCTCGGACGACTACCTGCGGCTGCGGCCCGACGCGGCGAGGAAGGTGGTCTCCGAGACGCCGGTGATGTCCAGCCCGGTCGCCGTCGGCGTCAGGCCGGCCACCGTCAAGGCCCTCGGCTGGCAGCCGGACCAGGTCACCTGGGGGCAGGTCGAACAGGCCGTGCAGGAGGGCAGGCTGACGTACGGCATGACCGATCCGGCCCGCTCCAACTCCGGTTTCGCCACGCTGGTCTCGGTCGCCTCGGCGCTGTCCGGCGCCCAGTCCGCGCTCACCGACGCCGACGTCACCAAGGCGACGCCCCGGCTGAAGGAGTTCTTCCAGGGACAGAAGCTGACCTCCGGGTCGTCGGGCTGGCTGGCGACGGCGTACAAGCGGCGCGGCACGGTCGACGCCCTGCTCAACTACGAGTCCGTCCTCAAGGGCATCCCGGGCCTGACCGTGATCCGCCCCCGCGACGGTGTCGTCACCGCCGACTATCCGCTCTCCTCGCTCGCCGCCTCCGACGCCC
Organism: Streptomyces sp. MUSC 14; assembly: GCF_001866675.1. NCBI lineage: Bacteria > Bacillati > Actinomycetota > Actinomycetes > Kitasatosporales > Streptomycetaceae > Streptomyces > Streptomyces sp. MUSC 14. The sequence continues at coordinate 29,213 of NZ_MLYN01000064.1, read as the reverse complement.
GCACCCGCGAGGAGGTCCGCAGGGTCACCGACGACCTGCGCACCGACGCCGTGCAGAAGCTGATCACGGACACCACGCACCGCCGCCCGGTCGTCGCCTCCGTCGCGCCCGCGGCCGGTCTCGACACCACCCGGCGCCGCGAACTGCCCTTCCCCGGCAGCCGGTCGGTGGCCGACGGGCTGGTGCACGCGTACGAGAACGAGCTGCGCCGCCCCTCGCGCACGGTGTACGTCCTCGACACCTCCGGCTCGATGGCGGGCGAGCGGCTGACCGCGCTGAAGCGAGCACTCACCGGGCTGACCGGCGACTTCCGGGACCGCGAGGAGGTGACACTGCTGTCGTTCAGCACCGGCGTGAAGAGCGTGCGCACCGAGGTCGTCGACCCGAAGGACCCGCAGGCCGGGCTGACCGCGATCCGCCGGGACACCGACGCGCTCAGCGCCGCCGGCGGCACCGCGATCTACACCTCGCTGGAGAAGGCGTACGACCGGCTCGGCGACGGCAAGGACACGTTCACCTCGATCGTGCTGATGACCGACGGCGAGAACAACGCGGGCGCCGGGGCGGGCGACTTCGACGGCTTCTACCGCTCCCTGACCGGCACCGGGCGGGACACCCCCGTCTTCCCGATCCTGTTCGGCGACTCCTCCCGTACGGAGCTGCAGCACATCGCCGACCTGACCGGCGGGCGCCTCTTCGACGGCCGCAGCGGCTCGCTGGACGGCGCCTTCGAGGAGATCCGTGGCTACCAGTAGGGTCCTCGGCTACCTGGAGTCCCGCAAGAACCTGACCGGCGCCGCCGGCGGGCTCGTCGGCCTGGTGCTGACCTTCACCGGGGTCGCGGGGCCGTACTGGCCGGTCGTGGTCGCGGGGCTGTACGGCGCGGGCGCGCTGATCGCTCCGCCCGAGCGGCCCGCACTGCCCGGCTTCCCGGGCCCGCTGGAGCAACTGGAGTCCGTCCGGGCCGACTTCGGGAAGCTGACGGACTGTCTGGCCGGTGTCGACCTGCCGTCCGGGGCCACCGCCCGGCTCGCCGCCCTCACCGAGCTGCTGGCCGCGCTGCTGGAACCGGGCTGGGTCGCCGAGGCCCTGGCCCAGGACCCGGAGGGCGTGCACGCGGTGTCCCGGGCGGTACGGCAGGACGTCCCGGAGGCGGTCGACGCCTTCGTCCGCACCCGCTGGTGGACCCGGCTGACCCCGGGCACCGAACCGCCCGAACGGCACCTGGAGCGCCAGCTCGGCGCGCTGCACGAGGAGGCCGAGCGGCTGGCCTCGGCGCTGCGGGACACGGAGGGGCGCCGGCAGGAGGCGCATACGCGCTACCTGGAGGACCGGGGCGGCTGACACGGGTGCCCCGCACGCCGTTGTGCGGGGCACCCGGGGTCGTCCCACGGCCGGTCGTGACGATCACTGGTCAGGGCATCCCAACCGGCCGTGGAGTCCGGGGCGGAACCACGGAACTAGCCGAGGCGCTCCACCAGGGCGCGGTACTGGTCCCACAGCTCCTTCGGGGTGTGGTCGCCGAAGGTGTTCAGGTGCTCGGGGACCAGCGCGGCCTCCTCGCGCCACACCTCCTTGTCGACCGTGAGCAGGAAGTCCAGGTCGGACTCGGACAGTTCGAGACCGTGGGTGTCCAGCGCGCCCTTCGCGGGGAGCACGCCGATCGGGGTCTCGACGCCCTCGGCCCTGCCGTCCAGGCGCTCCACGATCCACTTCAGGACGCGGGAGTTCTCGCCGAAGCCCGGCCAGACGAACGTGCCCTCGTCGTTCTTGCGGAACCAGTTGACGTAGTAGATCTTCGGCAGCTTGGCCTGGTCCTTGTCCTTGGCGACGTCGATCCAGTGGCCCATGTAGTCGCCCATGTTGTAGCCGCAGAACGGCAGCATGGCGAACGGGTCGCGGCGCAGCTCGCCGACCTTGCCCTCGGCGGCGGCGGTCTTCTCGGAGGCCACGTTGGCGCCGAGGAAGACGCCGTGGTTCCAGTCGAAGGACTCGGTCACCAGCGGCACCGCGGAGGCGCGGCGGCCGCCGAAGAGGATCGCCGAGATCGGCACGCCCCTGGGGTCCTCCCACTCGGGCGCGATGATCGGGCACTGGGCGGCGGAGACCGTGAAGCGGGAGTTGGGGTGCGCGGCGGGCTCGGCCGACTCCGGGGTCCAGTCGCGGCCCTTCCAGTCGGTCAGGTGGGCCGGGGTCTCCTCCGTCATGCCCTCCCACCAGACGTCGCCGTCGTCGGTGAGCGCGACGTTGGTGAAGACCGCGTTGCCCCACAGGGTCTTCATCGCGTTGGCGTTGGTGTGCTCACCGGTGCCGGGCGCGACGCCGAAGAAGCCGGCCTCGGGGTTGATCGCGTACAGGCGGCCGTCCTCGCCGAAGCGCATCCAGGCGATGTCGTCGCCGATGGTCTCCACGGTCCAGCCGGAGATCGTGGGCTCCAGCATGGCGAGGTTGGTCTTGCCGCAGGCGCTCGGGAAGGCCGCGGCGACGTACTTGGACCCGCCCTGCGGCGGGGTGAGCTTGAGGATCAGCATGTGCTCGGCGAGCCAGCCCTCGTCACGCGCCATGACGGAGGCGATCCGCAGCGCGTAGCACTTCTTGCCGAGCAGGGCGTTGCCGCCGTAGCCGGAGCCGTAGGACCAGATCTCGCGGTCCTCGGGGAAGTGCGAGATGTACTTGGTGGAGTTGCACGGCCACGGAACGTCCTGCTGGCCCTCCTCCAGCGGGGCACCGAGGCTGTGCACGGCCTTCACGAAGAAGCCGTCGTCGCCCAGTTCGTCGAGGACGGCCTGGCCCATGCGCGTCATCGTGCGCATGGAGACGGCGACGTAGGCGGAGTCCGTGATCTCCACGCCGATCGCGGACAGCTTGGAGCCGAGCGGGCCCATGCAGAACGGGACGACGTACATCGTCCGGCCGCGCATCGAGCCGCGGAAGACCCCCTTCTCACCGGCGAAGATCTCCCGCATCTCGGCGGGGGCCTTCCAGTGGTTGGTGGGACCGGCGTCCTCCTCCTTCTCGGAGCAGATGAAGGTCCGGTCCTCGACGCGCGCGACGTCGGACGGGTCGGAGGCGGCGTGGTAGGAGTGCGGGCGCTTGATCGGGTCGAGCTTCCTGAACGTTCCCTTGGCGACCAGTTCGTCGGCGAGCCGCTCGTACTCGGCCTCGGAGCCGTCGCACCAGACCACGCTGTCCGGCTGCGTCAGTTCGGCGATCTCGTTGACCCACGAGATCAGTTCCTGGTGGTTGGTGGGGAGGGGAGCCGCGTTGTCGCGCGCCACGGTTGCTCCTAAGTGAGGGTTTTTGGTTGGTCGCCCCGTGGGGGCCGCGGCCCGGATGCTTCGCTGCGCCGATCAGGCGTGCGCTCATCCGGTGCCGACCGCACTCATTTGATCATCCGATGCGAATGCCCATCTGTCCAGGGGGTGTCACAGGTGAGCGGAGTGACCCATGCCACGATTTTCACGAGTTCCATGATTCTTTGCGTCCATGTTGGATTCAGCTGAAAGTTCTTTTGCGTTTTCCCTGGTCACCATCAGCCGTTGACGGGCGACTTACGGTGTCGTAGGTACCATGCGCGCATGACTGCGTCCGTCCCCGACGCGCCCACGGACACGCCGGCCCACGGCCGCGGTCCCGCCGCGCTCTCCCTGCCTCAGCAGGTCAAGCCGAAGCTGCGCGGCTGGCTGCACCTCGGCATGTTCCCGGCCGTGCTCATCGCGGGGCTGGTGCTCACCGCCCTCGCCGACTCCACCAGAGGCCGCATCGCCTGCGGCATCTACATCCTGACGGCCTGCCTGCTCTTCGGCGTCAGCGCGCTGTACCACCGGGGCAACTGGAGCCCGCGGATGGACGGCGTGCTGCGCCGCCTCGACCACGCCAACATCTTCCTGATCATCGCGGGCACCTACACCCCGCTGACCCTGCTGCTCCTGCCGGGCGGCAAGGGCGAGTGGCTGCTGTGGGGGATCTGGGCCGCCGCCGCGGCCGGCATCGTCTTCCGCGTCTTCTGGGTCGGCGCCCCCCGCTGGCTCTACACGCCCTGCTACCTCGCGATGGGCTGGGCGGCCGTCTTCTTCCTGCCGGACTTCATGCGCACGGGCGGCATCGCCGTCCTGGTCCTCGTGATCGTCGGCGGCCTGCTCTACAGCGCCGGCGGCGTCGTCTACGGCATCAAGCGGCCGAACCCGTCACCGCGCTGGTTCGGCTTCCACGAGGTCTTCCACTCCTTCACCCTGGCCGCGTTCGTCGTGCACTACGTCGGCATCTCCCTGGTGGCCTACCAGCACGCATAACCCACCCCCGCACCGTCCCCCACGGCCACAGCTCCTGCGAGCTGTGGCCGTCTTTCGTGCGCCCGCAGACATGCGGAAGCGTCTCCTTGTTGACAGTCTCATCATTTTGAGAGTTACTTTCTTTTCATGGTTGCCGTCACTGCGAACCCTCGACGCTGGTGGGCCCTCGGGGCCCTGGTCGCGAGCATGATCACGCTCGGCTTCGACATGACGATCCTCAACGTGGCGCTGCCGACGATGGCCGCCGAGCTGGGCGCCGGCACCGGCCGGCAGCAATGGATGGCGGACGCGTACGTCGTCGTCTTCGCCGCCCTGATGCTCCCCGCCGGCCTCCTCGGCGACCGGTTCGGGCGGCGCCGGATGCTGATCACCGGGCTCGCCCTCTTCCTCGCCGGCTCGCTGGCGGGCGCGCTGGCCTCCGACGTGAACTGGGTCGTCGCGGCCCGGGCGTTCATGGGCGTCGGCGGCGCGCTCGTCACCCCGCTCGCCCTGTCCGTGCTGCCCTCGCTCTTCGGCGCCGACGAGCGCGCCAAGGCCGTCGGCATCATCTCCGCGGCCTCCGCGCTCGGCCTGCCGCTCGGCCCGATCATCGGCGGCTGGCTGCTGAACCACTTCTGGTGGGGCTCGGTCTTCCTGGTCAACGTCCCGATGGCCGCGATCGGGATCGCGGCCTGTGTCTTCCTGCTCCCCGAGACCCGCGACCCCGCCTCCCCGCGGGTCGACGTCCTGTCCACGGCGCTCACCGCGACCGGCCTCGGCGCGCTCGTCTACGCGATCATCGAGGCGTCCGGCCGGGGCTGGAGCGACCCGCTGATCCTGACGATGTTCGCGGCGGCCGCGGTGCTCCTCACGGCACTCGTGCTGCGCGAGCGGCGGGCCGAGCGCCCCATGCTCGACATGACGCTGCTGGCCCACCGCGGCTTCCTGTTCAACACGCTCGCCGCCACCCTGGTGAACTTCGTGCTGTCGGGCCTGATGTTCGTGCTGCCCCCGTATCTCCAGGCCGTCCTCGGCCACGACGCCCTCGGCACCGGCGTGCGGCTGCTGCCGATGATGGGCGGCCTGATGGTGGCCGCGCGGGGCGCCCAGCCGGTCGTCGCCCGGTTCGGCGGGCGGGCCGTGGTGAGCGCCGGGCTGGTGGTGCTGGCCTTCGCCGCGCTGCTCGGCAGCCGTACGACGGCGGGCTCCGGCTACGGCTTCATCGCGCTGTGGCTGTCGCTCACCGGTATCGGCTTCGGCTTCGCCGTCGTGCCCGCGATGGACGGCGCCCTCGGCACCCTGCCGCGCGACCGGGCGGGAAGCGGCTCGGGCCTGCTGATGACACTGCGCCAGGTCGGCGCCGCCGTCGGCATCGCCCTGCTGGGCAGCCTGCTCGCCGGGATCTTCCGCGACCGGCTCGACGTCACCGGACTGCCCCCGCAGGCCGCGCACACCGCCGGCGACTCGGTGGTCGCCGCGCACCTGATCGCCCAGAAGACGAGCCCCGGGAGCGCGGCCCGCCTCGCCGCCTCCGCGAACGACGCCTACGTCCACGGCATGGGCGTGGTCCTGCTGGTGTGCGGGATCGCCGCGCTGGTCGCCGCACTGCCGGCAGCGGTCCTCCTGCCGAGGACGGCATCACCCGCGCGGGAGGCGGAAAGCGGCGGCGCCGCCATGGTCGTCGCCTCGGAGGATGCCTGACAATGAACCGTATGACGGCCGCACGTTCCCCTCTCACCCCCGCCGAGCGCCCCCAGCTGGGCCTGCGCGAGCGCAAGAAGATCAAGACCCGCGAGGCGATCCGCACGGCGACGTACGCGCTGATCAGGGAGCAGGGGTACGACGCCACGACGGTCGAGCAGATCGCCGAGCGGGCCGAGGTGTCGCCGTCGACCGTCTTCCGGTACTTCCCGACGAAGGAGGACATCGTCCTCACGGACGAGTACGACGCGCTGATCGTGGAGGAGTTGCGCGCCCGGCCCGCCGACGAGCCGTGGATGGAGTCGATGCGGCACGTCATGCACAAGGCCCTGGAGGCCAACACGGGCGAGGACCCCGAGGTGGTCCGTCTGCGCACCCACCTCGGGGTACAGGTCCCCGCCGTCCGCTCCCGGATGTTCGAGAGCATGTCGGAGACCGGCCGCCTGCTCCGCGGCGCCCTCGCCGAACGCTACGGCCTGGACCCCGACGGCCTGGAGGTCCGCGTCTACGCGATGTCCCTCGTCGGTGGCCTGATGGAGGTCTCCATGTACTGGGCGGAGAACGACTTCCGGGGCGAGCTGGGCGACCTCATGGAGCGGGCCCTGACCGTCCTGGACCGGGGCCTGCCCCGCGAAAACCCCTGAGGGCGCCCCGCCCCGGCATGCGATGCTGACGAGGTGAACGCAGCCGAGATCCACGTCGAAGTCGCCCCCGCGCTCCATGTGTTCGTACCGCAGTCCCGGCGCGCCGGTGCGACGGTGCTGGCCACGGACGGCGTCTCCACCCTCGGCCATGTCATCGAGTCCCTGGGCGTCCCGCTGACCGAGGTCGGCGCGCTGGTCGTGGACGGCCGCGAGGTGCCGGTGTCGCACATTCCGCGGGCGGGCGAGCAGGTGCGCGTGCGCCCCGTCGAGCGCCCCCAGCGGATCCCCGGCGCCCCGCTCCGCTTCCTCCTCGACGTCCACCTGGGCACCCTGGCCCGCCGCCTCCGCCTCCTCGGCGTGGACACGGCGTACGAGTCGACGGACATCGGCGACCCCGCCCTCGCCACCCGCTCGGCGGCCGAGAAGCGCGTGATACTCAGCCGCGACCGGGGCCTGCTGCGCCGCCGCGAACTGTGGGCCGGCGCCTTCGTCTACAGCACCCGCCCCGACGACCAACTCCACGACATCCTCGACCGCTTCGCCCCCGACCTGCACCCCTGGACCCGCTGCACGGCCTGCAACGGCCTGCTGAAGCAGGCCACGAAGGACGAACTGGCCGACCGGCTCGAATCCGGCACCCAGCGCTCGTACGACGTCTTCGCCCAGTGCACGTCCTGCGGCCGGGCGTACTGGAAGGGCGCGCACCACGACCAGCTGGAGGCGATCGTGGAGCGGGCGTTGAGCGTGCGTACCCACAAGGACTGAGTACGGGCGCCGATCCGCGCGGCCGGGCCGGCGCGGTGGGATGGGGTCATGGACACCACCACCGATCAGCAGTACACGCTCACCCCGCAGCAGAAGGACCGCTTCATCACCGTGTGGGCCGTGGTCGGTCTGTTGTCGCTCCTGCCGATCGTCGTCCTCGCCTGGCTGGTCGTGCTCTCGGGCGAGCGCGGGAGCAGGTGCCTGGAGTACGGCGAACAGTGCTCGGCCATCCCCGGCTCGGCCCTCTACACCGTCTTCTGGCTGGCGCTCGCCACGGGTGTGGGGGCGCTGGTGTGGCCCCGGGCCCGGTGGCGGAGCGCCAGGGCCGGGGCCGTGTGGCTGCAGTGGGGTGCTCAGCTCACTCTCGGCGCGATGATCCTCAACGGCGCCTGACGACCCCCGTCCCGCGGCGGACGTCCCCCTTCGCTTCTCAGTGCTCCGTCAGGGCCGTGCGCAGCCGCTCCGGGTCGGTCGTCGGCGCCTCGCACGTGAAGTTGCGGCAGACGTAGGCCGCGGGCTTGCCGGCGACGAGCGGGCGGTCCGCGAGCAGCGGGAACTCGTCGCTCCCCGCGGCGCCGACGGCGACGACCGCACCGGGGGCGGTACCCAGAAGTGCGGTGCGGTGCAGGGCGGTCGTGCTCTCGTCGGCGGTCGTGCCGGGGCCGACGACGGCGATCTCCCGCGGCCCGTCGCGCAGGGCCTCGGCGACGGCGAGCCCCCAGCCGATGAACCGCGGCACCCGCGGCCCGAGCGTCGTGACGACTCCCGACGCCCGTTCGGCGGCGGCCCGATGGGGCTCGGAGCCGGTGTGCGCGGCATAGCCGAGCAGCGCGCCCGCCGCGGCGGTCCAGCCGGAGGGGGTGGCGTTGTCGGTGGGGTCCTGCGGGCGGCGGATGAGCCGCTCGGCGTCGGCGGCCGTGTCGTACAGCGCGCCGGTGTCCGGGTCGGCGAAACGCGTGAGCACATGGTCGAGGAGCAGCCCGGCGAAGTCGAGCCAGACGCCCTCCCCCGTCACGGAGGCGAGCGCGAGGAAGCCCTCGGCGACGTCACCGTAGTCCTCCAGCACCCCGGCGTTGGTGCCGGCGCGGCCGTCCCTGCTGGTCCGGGTGAGCCGGGCGTGCTCGTCGAGGTGCACGCGCACCAGGAGGTCGGCGGCACCGACCGCGGCCTCGACGAGATCGGGCCGCTCGAAGTAGGCGCCGGTCTCGGCGAGCGCGGCGATCGCGAGCCCGTTCCAGGCGGCGACGACCTTGTCGTCCCGGCCGGGCGCGGGCCGCCGGCGACGCTCGTCCAGCAGCCGTTCCCTGACGGAGGCGATCTTCCCGGCGTCGACGAGGGTGTCCTGCTCGGGAAGCTGGAGGACGGACTGCCCGTGCTCGAAGGTGCCCTCCTCGGTCACGCCGAAGTACTGGGCGGCGAGGTCGCCGTCCGCGTCCCCGAGGACGGCGCGCAGCCGCTCCGGCGTCCAGACGTAGTACGCCCCCTCGACGTGCCGTCCGCTGCCGTCGTCGCTGTCGGCGTCGAGCGCCGAGGCGAACCCGCCCTGCTCGGTGCGCAGTTCACGGACGATGAAGTCGGCGGTCTCCAGGGCGACCCGCCGGGCGAGGTCCGAGCCCGTGGCCCGCCACAGGTGCGCGTACACGCGGCAGAGCAGCGCGTTGTCGTAGAGCATCTTCTCGAAGTGGGGCACGACCCAGTCGCGGTCGACGGAGTACCGCGCGAAGCCGCCGCCCAACTGGTCGTAGATCCCGCCCCGGGCCATGCGCTCGCAGGTGTCCTGCGCCATCTGCAGCGCACCCTCGGCGCCGGTCCGCGCGTGGTGGCGCAGCAGGAACTCCAGCACCATGGACGGCGGGAACTTCGGCGCCCCGCCGAATCCGCCGCGCTGCGGGTCGTACTCCCGGGTCAGCCCGAGCAGCGCCTGCGCCAGCTCCTCCTCGCCGGGCACCCGGTCGCCCTGGTGGCTGATCTCCCGCTGGGCGAGGTCGCGCACGATCTTCCCGGCGATCTCGCCGACCTCGTCCCTGCGCGTGTCCCAGGCCTGCCGGACCCCTTCCAGCACCTGCCGGAAGGAGGGCATGCCGTGCCGGGGCGCGGGCGGGAAGTACGTGCCGAAGTAGAAGGGTTCGGCGTCCGGCGTGAGGAACACGGTCATGGGCCAGCCGCCCTGCCCGGTGGCGGCCTGCACGGCCTCCATGTAGACCGCGTCGACGTCGGGCCGCTCCTCGCGGTCGACCTTGACGCTGACGAAGTGTTCGTTGAGGTACTCGGCGGTGGCCCGGTCCTCGAACGATTCGTGGGCCATGACGTGACACCAGTGGCAGCTGCTGTATCCGACGCTCAGCAGCAGGGGTTTGTTCGTCTTGCGGGCCTCGTCGAAGGCCTCGGCCGACCAGGGCCACCAGTCGACGGGGTTGTCGGCGTGCTGGAGGAGATACGGGGAGGTCTCATGCGCCAGTCGGTTCACCGTTCCACTCTCCCACGGGCCCGGGGAGGGCGTGGAGACGCGTCATCACCGGGCGCGCCGGTGGAGGGCGGTGCCGGACTCGGCCGGCACGAAATCCTCACCCTCCCGGTGATCGTCGCACCCTCGCCATCGCGGCCCGCCCGAAGGACACTCGTGGGCAAGGACATTGCCGCCGGAGGGGACGGAACATGCGGGAGAACCATCGGGCGGAGGCCGAACGGCTGCTGGTGCGGGCCGTGGAGGAGGAGGTACGGCGCTCGGGCGGGCGGATCGACGGGCCGGTACTGCTGTCGCGGGCGCGCGGCGGGCTGGAGGCGATGGCGGGGGCGGCCGGTGAGGAGTACGCGGCGTACACCCACGCGCTCGACGAGGCCGAGGCCGGACGGCTGACCTTCGCCCAGCGCTACGGCCGCGCGGGCGCCGGAACCGCCTTACTGGTGGCGGCCGTTGCCGCGGTCGCCGCGGCGGTGGCCGACGTGTCCCTGGGCACCGGCACCGGTACGGCCGTCGGCGCGGGCGTCGCCGCGGGCGTGGCCGGTGCCGCCGCCTCCGTGGTGAAGGTGGCAGGCTCCCATCTGCCGGCCGCCCACCACCACGCCGGAGCGACGGGGCAGCCGGGCGGGCCGGAGCAGTTGCGGTTGCAGTGGCTGACCGCGCTGGAGGTGCGGGGCATCCGCCCGTTCCTCGACCAGCAGCGGATGCTCAGCGCCTCCACGGGCCCGAAGAAGACCACGAGCCCCGCCCTGCGCGGCGCGGACAAGAGCGCGGCGGCCCGCAGGCGCACCGTGCTGGAGCAGTCGTTCGGCCAACTCCCCGAGCCGGACGGCCGGTTCGCGGGCCGCAGGGCGGAGCTGGGGCGGATCCGCCAGTGGGCGCAGGCGGCCCGCGCGGCCACCGAGACCCGGCCGACGGTGGTCGTCCTGCACGGCGAGCCCGGCTCCGGCCGGACCACGCTCGCGGTGCGCGCGGCGCACGATCTGCGGGACCACTTCCGCGGCGCCGTGGTCGTGGACCTGCGCGGCGGCGGCCAGGAGCAGGCGCCGCTGCCCACCCGCGACGCCCTGCTGCACCTGCTCAACCGGCTCGGCGCACCCCGCGAACAGCTGCTGTTCCGGGAGCGCTCGTCCCCCGACCAGCAGCTCAAACGGCTCGCCGAGCTGTACCACCAGCACCTGACCGGCCTGCCGGTGACGATCGTGCTGGACGACGCCCGCGACCCGGAGCAGGTGCGGGCCCTGGTGCCGGAGCGCTCCGACAGCCTGGTCCTGGTCACCGCGCGCACGGACCTGGAGCTGCCCGCGGACCTGCCGGCCTGGGTGCACCACCTGCCGGTCGAGGCACTGGACGCGGCGGGCGCCGAGGAGTTGCTGAACGCCGCCGCCGAGGACGCGTCGGGCCCCTACGACGCCGATTCCGCCGACCGGATCCGGGACCTGACCGGCGGTCTGCCGCTTGCGCTGCGCGTCGCGGGCTCCGCGCTCGGCCCTCGCTCGCCCCGGCAACTGGCGGCGGACCTGAGCGCGTACGGCCCGGTGGAGCCGGCGGAGCGTGCCCTGTGGCTGCGCTACACCGACCAGCCGGATCCCGAGCGCCGGCTGCTGCGCCGGCTCGCGCTCGCGGGGCGTGCCTCGCTCGGCGCCGCGGCGGCCGCCGCGCTGCTCGCCACGGACGGGGCCGAGGCCACCCGCCGGCTCACCGCCCTCGCCCGGGCCGGACTGCTCGATCATGTGCGGGGCGACCGCTACCGGCTGCACGACGTGGTGCGCGCCTTCGCCCAGGCCCGGCTGCTGGACGAGGAGGACCCGGCCGAGCGCACGGCGGCGCAGGAACGGCTGATCGTGAACTACGCGGAGCTGGCGGACTCGGTGCTGCGCCTGGTCGACGGGAACATGTCGACGCGCTCGCACCAGTTCGGCCCGCACGGCTTCACCTCGCTCGACGAGGCGCTGCGCTGGCTGGACGACGAGTCCAGCTTCATCACGGCGGCGTTGCGCCAGGCGGAGGGCGTGAACCAGGCCGCGGTGCTGAACCTGCTGGGCGCGCTGTGCGACTACTGCCTGCTGCGCGGCGACCTGTACCGGCTCGGTGAGATCAGCGAGCTGGCGCAGGCCGTGGACGAGGGGCTGCTGATGCGCTCGGTGCAGTGGCGCACCGGCATCGCGGCCCGGCAGCTGGGCGAGCTGGACAAGGCGCGCACGACGCTCACCTCGGTGGTCGACCTGTACCGGGAGGCGCATCACGACGCCGGCGCGGCCCGTGCCCTGTGCTCGCTCGGCATCACCCTGCACCACCAGGGCAACCTCACCGAGGCCGCCGCGAGGCTCCAGGAGGCGCTGGACCTGCAGGCGGCGCCGGAGCTGGCGACCGACCGGGCCTGGACGATGCACGCCCTCGCGGCCGTCCAGCGCGACCGGGCCCGGCTGTCGGAGGCGCTGGAGCTGCTCACCCGCTCCCTGGTCCTGCACCGCGAGGGCGGCTCGGTGCACGGCGAGGCCTGGGCTCACTTCCAGCTCGGCCAGCTGGCCCTGCGGATGGGGGACGTACCGCGTGCGGAGACCGAGCTGCGCACCGCTCTGGAGCGCTACGGACAGACGCGCGACGCGCGCGGCGAGGCCTGGGCGCTGACCCAGTTGGCCCGGGCCCGCCTGGTGGACGGCGACGCCGCGCCGGCCGTCGAGGGCCTGCGGCAGGCGGGCGCCCGGCACCGGGAGAACGAGGACGCGCGCGGCGAGGCGTGGACGCTGTACTACCTGGGCCAGGCGCTGGAGGAGTCCGGCGACCTGGACCAGGCGGTGCGCGACCTGGAGCGGTCCCGCACCATGTTCTCCCGCATGCGGGACGTCTACGGCCTGGCCTGCGCCCGGCACCACTCGGCCCGGGTCACCCGGGACCAGCGGGCGGCGCAGACCGGTTCGCTGCGCAACTCCGGCTTCGCCCGCCAGCTCCTCGTGGACGCCCGCGCCGACTTCCAGCGCATCGGTGTCGCCCACGGCGAGGCGTGGACCTGCCTGGAACTGGCCGTGGTCGACGCGGGCAACGCGCGCACGCAACCGGCGCTGGCCCTGTGCGACGAGGCGCGGGACCTGTTCGCCTCCTACGGCGACCTGCGCGGCGAGGACTGGGCCCGCTTCCTGCGCTGCACCCTGCTGCCGTACGCGGCACCGGGCGGCATGGAGGTGGGCACGGCCGTCGCCCAGGAGGAACTGGCCCAGCTGGCCCGCGCCTCGCATCCCCTGCGGGACGAGAAGCTGGCCGAGGGCCTCGCGGCGTACGCCGTGCTGCTGGAGCGGGGCGTCAGCCTGGAGGCGGGCTGGCAGGCATGGCGTCTGCGCATGACACCGGACCGCCACGCCCGGGAGGTGATGGGAGTGGCGGTTCCGGCCGGGCGCTGACGCCCTGGGTCAGCCCTGGTGTGCGGCGGGGTCGGCCTTCTGCTCGGCCTTCGGGTCGGAGGCCTCCTTGAAGTCGACCTTGCCCATGTGCTTGCTCATCGACTTCATCAGGCCCCATACGGCCAGGGCCATCACCGCGAAGACGATGAAGCCGAGGACACCGGGGGTGACCTTGTTCTCGTCCACCTCCTTGGCGAGGGGGACGAGGTGCGTCACTGCCAGGCTCACGCTTGCGCTCATGTCAGGCATTGTCGCGGATGCCCGCGAAGAGGTCGTCCTCGGGGAGGGACGTATCGACGAGGGACTTCGCCAGCTCGTACTCCTCCGTGGGCCAGACCTCCTTCTGGAGCTCCATCGGCACCTTGAACCAGCCGCCGTCCGGGTCGATCTGCGTGGCGTGCGCGATCAGCGCCTTGTCCCGGATCTCGAAGAACTCCGCGCACGGGATGTGCGTGGTCAGCGTGCGCTCGACGCGCTCCATCTCGCTCCAGCGCTTGAGCCACTCCCCGTACGGCGACTCCAGGCCGCGGTCGAGCATCGCCTGGTGCAGCGCCTCGGTGCGGGGGCGGTTGAAGCCCTGGTTGTAGTAGAGCTTCTGCGGCTGGTGGGCCGGGCCGTACTCGCTCTCGGGGTACTTCTCGGTGTCCGCCGCGCCCTCGAACGCCACCATCGAGATCTTGTGGGTCATGATGTGGTCGGGGTGCGGGTAGCCGCCGTTCTCGTCGTAGGTGGTGATCACCTGCGGGCGGAAGGCGCGGATCTTACGGACCAGCTCGCCGGCCGCCTTGTCGATGTCCTCCAGGGCGAAGCAGCCCTCGGGCAGCGGGGGCAGCGGGTCGCCCTCGGGCAGGCCGGAGTCGACGAAGCCGAGCCACTCCTGCCCGACGCCGAGGATCTCGCGGGCCTCGTCCATCTCCTTCTTGCGCACCTCGTGGATGTGCTCCTCGATGTACGCGTCGCCCTGGAGCTTGGGGTTGAGGATGGACCCGCGCTCTCCCCCGGTGCAGGTCACCACCAGGACGTCCACCCCTTCGGACACGTACTTCGCCATGGTGGCCGCGCCCTTGCTGGACTCGTCGTCGGGGTGCGCGTGTACGGCCATCAGTCGCAGCTGGTCAGTCAAGACTCAATCCTTGGTTAAGTCGGCGCCCCCGCGGCTTGGGGTGCGTTCGGCGGCTTCTATAGTGACCGAATCGGGGGGCGAATAATTCCGCGGAGAGGACGATCATGAGTACGGCGAGTGCGCGGCTGCCCGAGGGCCGCTACGGCCGCTCCTCGGACGAGCGTGCCGACCGCAAGCTCCGGGTCGCCGCCGTGGTGCTGGGCGCCCTCCTGCTCTCCCTCGTCGGCTACTTCGCCTATCACTACGTCGTCGAGACCAAGATCAGCGCCCAGGTGATCACCTTCGAGGCCTCCGGCAACGCGGTCCAGGTCCATCTGGAGGTCCACAAGGACTCCGGCACCGACGGCTACTGCACCCTGCGCTCCCAGGCGGCGGACGGCTCCGAGGTGGGGCGCGCGGACTTCCGCTTCGACGGCAAGGCCACGCGGATCGACAAGGTCGTCACGCTCCGTACGACGGCGAAGGGCACCACGGCCGAGCTGCTCGGCTGTCACACGGGTTGATCCAACCCGGAGCAGGCACACGCTGACCTGCTTTGATGTGATTCTGATGGCTTATGTCCTCCCCCTTTGGCCCGTGAATTGTTAGGCTCGTGGTTTCGCCCATCCAAGAGGGAACATTCTTCTGGGTAGGGCGATGCTTTGTATTCCCAGTACCGACGAGGAGCACCCTGTGACCCAGACCAGCGAGAACGTCACCTGGCTGACCCAGGAGGCGTACAACAAGCTCAAGGCCGAGCTTGAGTACCTTACTGGTCCTGCGCGCACGGAGATCGCCGCCAAGATCGCGGCCGCGCGCGAGGAGGGCGACCTGCGCGAGAACGGCGGGTACCACGCGGCCAAGGAGGAGCAGGGCAAGCAGGAGCTGCGTGTGCGGCAGCTGACCCAGCTTCTCGAGAGCGCTCAGGTGGGCGAGGCCCAGACCTCCGCCGACGGCGCCGTCGCGCCGGGCATGGTCGTCACGATCGCCTTCGACGGCGACGAGGACGACACTCTGGCGTTCCTGCTCGCGTCCCGTGAGTACGCGAGCGCCGACATCGAGACGTACTCGCCGCAGTCGCCGCTCGGCGCCGGTGTCCTCGGCCACAAGGTCGGCGAGGACGCGGAGTACGAGCTGCCGAACGGCAAGAAGGCCTCGGTGCGCATCCTGAAGGCCGAGCCGTACTCGGGCTGACCGAGCCGGCCCTTCCTGGCGTCGAGCCCCCGCTGTCCGCCGGATCCCGTGGACACCGGGGGCTTCGCCGTACCCGGAGCCGTCAGGCGGTGGCCGAGCGGTACTTGCGGACCGCGAGGGTGCGGAAGACGGCGATGATCAATATGGAGTAGATCAGCGAGGCCCAGACCGGGTGCTCCATGGGCCAGGCGTGCGAGGTGGACTGCCCGGGGTCGGCGAAGAGCACGCGGCAGGCCTGCGCGGTGGCGCTGAAGGGGTTCCACTCGGCGACGTGCCGCAGCCACGGGGTCATGTGCCCGGGGTCCACGAAGGCGTTGGAGATGAACGTGACCGGGAAGAGCCAGATCAGTCCGCTGGACGTGGCCGCCTCGGGGGTGCGGACGGACATGCCGATCAGCGCGCCGATCCAGGTGAACGCGTAGCCGAGCAGGAGCAGCAGGCCGAAGGCGGCGAGGACCTTGGCGACATTGGTGTCGCCGTGGGACCCGACGCGCCAGCCGACCAGCAGGGCGACCACGGCGAGCACGACCAGGGTGACGGCCGTCTGCACCAGGTCGGCGAGCGTACGCCCGGTCAGCACCGCGCCGCGCGCCATCGGCAGCGAGCGGAATCGGTCGATGAGCCCCTTGTGCATGTCGTCGGCGATACCGGCGCCCGAGCTGGCCGTCGCGAAGGTGACCGTCTGCGCGAAGATGCCGGCCATGAGGAAGTTCTTGTAGTCGACGGCGCTGGTGCTGCCGCCGATCTGCATGGAGCCGCCGAAGACGTAGGTGAACAGCACCACGAACATGATCGGCTGGATCAGCCCGTAGATGATCATCTCCGGGATCCTGGACATGCGGATCAGGTTCCGCTGCGCCACGACCATCGAGTCGCGGACGGACTGTATGAGGGGGTTTCCCGGCGGTGCCACCCGCACGGCATCGGTGACGGCACTCACTTCACGGCCTCCTTGCCGCCCTGCGGGCGGCTCTCGTCCTCGTTCTCGTCCCGGGCGTCCGGGCCGGCCGCTTCGGCGACGTGTCCCGTCAGCGACAGGAAGACGTCGTCGAGAGTGGGGCGGCGCAGCCCGATGTCGTCTATCTCGATCCCGCGGCCGTCCAGCTCCCGGATGATCTCGGCGAGCAGCTTCGCGCCGCCGGTGACCGGGACCGTGAGCTTGCGGGTGTGCTCCTCGACGGTGGTGTCGCCCTTGCCGAGGCCCCGCAGCACCTGCGCGGCGGTCGCGATGTGCTCGCGCTCGTGCACCACGACCTCGACGCGCTCGCCGCCGGTGCGGGCCTTGAGCTGGTCGGAGGTGCCCTGGGCGATGACCCGGCCGTGGTCGACCACCGCGATGTCGTGCGCGAGATGGTCGGCCTCCTCCAGATACTGCGTGGTGAGCAGCAGGGTCGTACCACCCGAGACGAGTTGCTTGATGACCTCCCACAGCTGCTGGCGGTTGCGCGGGTCGAGGCCGGTCGTCGGCTCGTCCATGAACATCACCGGCGGTGAGACCACCAGGGCCGCGGCGAGGTCGAGCCGGCGGCGCATGCCTCCGGAGTAGGTCTTGGCGGGCCGGTCGGCGGCGTCCGCGAGATGGAACTGCTCCAGCAGCTCCGCCGCACGCGCCTTGGCCGCCTTCGACCGGAGCTGATAGAGCCGGCCGACCATCTGGAGGTTCTCCCGGCCGGTCAGGTACTCGTCGACCGCCGCGAACTGACCGGACAGGCCGATGGAGCGGCGCACGGTGTCGGGGTGCCTGAGCACGTCCACACCCGCGACGACCGCCTTGCCGCTGTCGGGGCGCAGCAGGGTCGTCAGGCAGCGCACGGTCGTCGTCTTGCCGGCGCCGTTCGGCCCGAGCAGGCCGAGCACCGTGCCCTCGGGCACATCGAGGTCGACGCCGTCCAGAGCCCTTACGTCGCCGAAGGTCTTCACCAGGCCTTCGGCATAGATGGCGCCTGGCATGTCTGTCTCCACGTCGTCGGGGATGGGGCAGGCGGTCCGGCGACCGCACGACATACCGTATCGCGATGTATCGCGTCTCTCAAGAGGGTTCGCGAGGGCTTACTCGAACGAGTGACCGTGGGGGGTGGGCTTCAGTCCATGACCGTGTAGCCCGCGTCGCGCAGGGCCCGGCCGACCTCGGCGCAGTGCACCGGGCCCTTCGTCTCCAGGTGCAACTCGACCTCTGCCTCGGTGAGCCCGAGCCGGGGGTCGGTGCGGACGTGGCTCACGTCGAGGACGTTGGCGTCGACCGCCGACAACACGCCGAGAAGCGTGGCCAGAGCGCCCGGACGGTCCGTAAGCCGCAGCCGAACGGCCAGGTAGCGGCCCTGCGCGGCCATGCCGTGCCGCAGTACGCGCTGCATCAGCACCGGGTCGACGTTGCCACCGGAGAGCACCGCGACGACCGGGCCCTCGAAGGTGTCCGGCGCGGCCAGCAGCGCCGCCACCGGGCTCGCCCCGGCCGGCTCCACGACCAGCTTGGCCCGCTCCAGGCACAGCAGCAGGGCCGCCGACAGGTCGTCCTCGCCGACCGTGCGCACCTCGTCGACCAGGTCCTTGACGATCCCGAACGGCACCACGCCCGGCCGCCCCACCTTGATGCCGTCGGCCATCGTCGCCGGGTTCCGCACCGACACCGGGTGCCCGGCGGCCAGCGAGGGCGGATAGGCCGCCGCGCCCGCAGCCTGCACGCCGACGATCCTGACGTCCGGCCGTATCGCCTTCACCGCGACCGCGATGCCCGCCGCGAGCCCGCCGCCGCCCATGCCCACGACGATCGTGCGCGCCTCCGGGCACTGCTCCAGGATCTCCAGGCCGACCGTGCCCTGACCGGCGATGACGTCCGGGTGGTCGAAGGGGTGGATGAACACCGCGCCCGTCTGCGCCGCGTACTCCTCGGCGGCGGCCAGCGTCTCGTCGACCACCTGACCGTGCAGACGCACCTCCGCGCCGTACTCCCGGGTGGCGCTGATCTTCGGCAGTGGCGCGCCCTTCGGCATGAACACCGTGGCGTGCACGCCCAGCAGCGCGGAGGCCAGCGCGACGCCCTGCGCGTGGTTCCCGGCGCTCGCGGCCACCACCCCGGCCGCCCGCTCCTCCGGCAGCAGCCCGGCGATCCGCACGTAGGCGCCGCGCAGCTTGAACGAGCCGGTCCGCTGGAGGTTCTCGCACTTGAGGTGCACCGGCGCACCGACCAGCTGCGACAGATGCCGGCTGCCCTCCATCGCGGTCACCCGCGCCACGCCCGAGAGCATCTTCTGGGCGCCGCGCACGTCGTCGAGGGTGACGGAACGCAAGGAGTCAGCCGTGCCGTAGCTCATGACTCCAGCATCGCAGTTCACGGTCGTACCCGGCGGGTGTGACCAAGCACCGAGACCGGTTTGCGCAGCGCCGGTACGGTCCGTGCCCGGGCCGCGTACCCTGTCCCCCAACCCAGCAGTCCTTCATGAAGCGAGCCTCCGGCCATGCCCACAACACCTGAAATGTCGATGGACATGACGACCGTCGGTGACACCGGTCTTCTCGACACCCTCCAGCACGAGGTGGCGGTGTTCGCGCGCCGTGCCGAACAGACCCGGCTCGGAGGGGTCGGGCAGGTGCGCAACACCATGGACCGCGCGGCGTACCTGCTGCTCAACCGCCTTGACCGGGAAGGCCCGATGGGCGTCAAGGCGCTCGCGGCGAGCATGGGCATCGACTCCTCCACGGTCACCCGGCAGGTGGCCCCGCTGGTCGACACGGGGCTCGTCAAGCGCACCTCGCACCCCGAGGACGGGCGGGCCGTGGTGCTGCAGCTGTCCCCGCGCGGGGCGGCCCGGCTGGAGGAGGTGCGCGACTCCAGGCGTCAGCTGATGGCCGAGCTGACCGAGGGCTGGGAGCCGGCGGACCGCGAGCAGTTCTGCACGCTGCTCACCCGTTTCAACCGCGCCCTCTCCGCGCGGATGACCCCGGGGTCCGTACCGGCGGAGCAGCCGCCGGCCTCCTGACCGCGGGCACGCCCGGCCGCCGTCGGCACCACCGGTCGGTTCCGGCCTCTTGACCGGGGGCCGCCGCTGTCCTCATATGAGACCGGGTCCTGCGTCGTACGCGGTTCACCTGTCCCGTACCGGACAGGGCCCCTTCGTTTTTTTGGGGGGAGGAACGGTGTCCGATCGGCTGGCGGCCCGACAGGCCCGCCGGGCCCGGGAGTTCGAGGCGTTCGTCGCGGGCGCCGCCGGGCGCCTGCTGCATGCCGCCACGCTACTCACGGCGGAGGCGCCGGACGCCAACCCGCGCGCGCGGCGCCTGCTGACGCACGCGCTCGCCCATACCTACGCGCGCTGGGACCGCCTGCACGGCGAGGACCCGTACGACTGCGCCCGCCAGTTCCTCGCCGGCCGCTTCGCGCGCGCGACCTGGCACCAGTACGGCGCCTTCGGCCGCGCCCGGACGGATCCGCGCAGCCCGCTCGCCGCCCTCGCCCCGCAGGAACGGCTGATCCTGGTGCTGCGGCTCTACGAAGGCGTCGCCGAGCAGCAGACGGCGGCCCTGCTGGGGCTGCCCATCGAGCGCGTGCACACCGTCTGCGACCGCGCGACGGCCACCATGCTGCACCCCGCCCGCCCGACCGCCCCGCGCGCGGTGGGCACGAAGGTGGCACCGTCATGAGGCGGGGCGTTCGCCGTGAGACGTACGGTGCCGCGGTGGGTCCCACGCGTGCGTGGCGGGCACCGTGAACCGGACCGAGCGGGAGGCCGCCGTACGGCAGATCATGGAGCGGGCCTCGGCGCCGGTGCCGCCGGACCTGCGCGCGGAGGCGGTGCGCCACGGCGAGCGCCTGCTGCGGCGCAGGCAGGTGGTCCGCCGGGTGCTGTGGCTGCTGGCGTGCGCCGCCGCCGTCGCGTTCAGTGTGTGGGCGGCCCGTGTGCACCCGTGGACGCAGCCGCCCTCCCGGACGACACCGCCGCTCACCGGCTGGTGAGCCCGCCGCCGGGCACGCGTCCGTGGACGCGTGCCGGGCGGGTACGGCGGAGGTGCGGGGACGCAGGTGCCGGGACGGGCGTGCGGGTCCGGGCGGATCCGGCCTAGCCCAGGGCCTGCTGAAGGTCCTGGAGCAGGTCGTCGACGTTCTCGATGCCGACCGACAGACGCACCAGGTCGGCGGGGACCTCCAGCGCGGAGCCCGCCGCGGAGGCGTGCGTCATCCGGCCGGGGTGCTCGATCAGGGACTCCACACCACCGAGGGACTCGCCGAGGGTGAACACCTTGGCACGGTTGCACACCTCGACGGCGGCCTCCTCGCCGCCCTCGACACGGAAGGACACCATGCCGCCGAACGCCCGCATCTGCTTGGCGGCGGTCTCGTGACCGGGGTGCTCGGGCAGGCCCGGGTACAGCACCTGCGTCACGCGCGCGTGCCGGGTCAGCATGTCGGCGATCTTCGTGGCGTTCTCGCTGTGCCGGTCCATGCGCACCGCGAGGGTCTTGGTGCCGCGCAGCACCAGCCAGGAGTCGAAGGGGCCGGCGACGGCGCCCATCGCGTTCTGGTGGTAGGCCAGTTCCTCACCGAGCGCCTGGTCCGAGACGATCAGCGCGCCACCGACCACGTCCGAGTGACCGCCCATGTACTTGGTGAGCGAGTGCACGACGACGTCGGCCCCGAGCGCCAGCGGCTGCTGGAGGTACGGCGTGGCGAAGGTGTTGTCGACGACGAGCTTCGCGCCCGCGTCGTGGGCGACCTGGGCCACGGCGGCGATGTCGGTGATGCCGAGCAGCGGGTTGGAGGGGGTCTCCACCCAGACGGCCTTGGTCTTCGGGGTGATCGCGGCGCGCACGGAGGCCGGGTCGCTGGTGTCGGCGACGGACCACTCCACGCCCCAGCGGGTGGCGACCTTGGCGAAGAGCCGGAAGGTGCCGCCGTAGGCGTCGTTGGGAATGACGACGTGGTCGCCCGGGGTGAGCAGCGTGCGCAGCAGGGTGTCCTCGGCCGCGAGGCCGGACGCGAACGCGAGGCCGCGGCGACCGCCCTCCAGCGCGGCGAGGTTCTCCTCCAGGGCGGTACGGGTGGGGTTGGCGCTGCGGCTGTACTCGTAGCCGCCGCGCAGCCCGCCGACGCCGTCCTGCTTGTAGGTCGACACCTGGTAGATCGGCGGGACGACCGCGCCGGTAAGGGGATCCGCGGTGTTGCCGGCGTGGATCGCGAGGGTCTCGAAGTGCTGACTGATGTGCCTGTCGCTCATGTGCACCGAGCGTAATGCGCCTTACCGGATGCCGTCGCCCGCCGGGCCCGAGGAGCAGTGCGAGGAGCGCGGGAAGAAGGGATTTCCCTGTGTCGGCGGCCCCGCCGGACAGCCGCACGTCTGTCATGCCCTCGACGGGAGTTATCCACAGCTTGCGGCGGGGGTTGGCACTTTGTCGGCGGTGTCTGGTTCGCTTGAGGCATGGCGATTCTCTGGCTGCTGATGGCGCTGCTCATGCTGAGCTTCGTCCTGCTCCCGTTCATGCGGCGCAGGCGCGGAGTGATCGAGCAGGTCCCCCCGGAACACCCGGACGCCGCCGACCCGGCGGCCTACGGCTTCGTGCGCCAGGAGGAGCTGGACATACGGATGCCCGGCGCGGACCAGGACCTGCTGGACGTGCTGGAGCTGGTGCAGCGCACGCAGGACTACCGCGCGGCGGCCCAGCTGCTGGCCGGCACCGAGAAGGAGGGCGAGCTGCGCTGGCAGCGGGTGCAGGCCTTCGCGGGCGCCGCCGCACTGGAGCTGCAGCAGCGGCCCGGCGGGGTGCACGAGACGCCGGGCGGCCAGTGGCTGCGGGTGTGGCGGGCCGAGCAGCCCAAGGACGCGGGCGGTGCCGCCGTGCACGCGGAGTTCCTGGTGCAGCAGGCGTGGCGCACGTCGACGCCGGGCACCGACGACTTCCGGATCATCATGGAGGAGGCCCGGGAGGCGTGCGGGCAGGCGGCGCTGCTGGCGCCCGGCGACCCGGTGCCGTACATCGTCGAACTGTCCGTCGCCCGTGGACTGGCCTGTCCGCAGGCCGAGTTCGAGCAGCTCTGGCTGAAGATCCTCGACCGCGCGCCGCATCACATGGGCGCGCATCTGGCGGCGCTGCACTACTGGTGCGAGAAGTGGCACGGCTCGCGGCAGCTGGCGTACTCCTTCGCCGAGGCGGCGGCGGCCCGCGCCCCGCAGGGCTCGCTGCTCGCCGCGCTGCCGCTCTTCGCGGTCTTCGAGCACCTCCCCGAGGTGAACCTGGTGGCGGGCTTCTACCAGAGCGAGGTCGTCACCAAGGCGATGCACGGCGCCCTGCACACGGTGCACTCGGCCCGCTCCGACGACCCGATGCTGGCCCACGTCCGCCATCTGCTGATCTTCTTCCTGGTGCGCGCGGAGCGCTGGGCCGAGGCCATGCAGCAGCTGATACACGTCGACGGGCACGTCGGTGCGCTGCCCTGGTCCCTGTCCGCCGACCCGGCCGCCGAGTTCGCCGTCTACCGCGCACTCGCGGTGGCGGGGTACGAGGCCAACGGCGGCAGCCCCGCGAGCCTGCCGGGCTGAGCGGACGGGCCGGGTCCGAGGGAGATATGACGCAACGCTGACGTCGAGGGCATGACCGGAATGCACCCACGCCGCCGGACGTTCCTCCGTCGTGCCGGCCCGCTCACCGGGGCCGGCCCCGTCCCGACCGACAGGGAGACCCCATGCTCTTCGGCCGCATCCCGCAGCTGCCCACCCCCGAGCAGGCACTCACGGGCCGCCCCTCACTCCCCTACGCGGTCCCCGACCGCCACACCGTCCTCGACACCCCGCTCCTCGGTCCCTACCCCGAGGGTCTGGAGGTCGCCGACTTCGGGATGGGCTGCTTCTGGGGTGCCGAGCGCAGGTTCTGGCAGCTCCCGGCGGGCGTGTACACGACACTAGTGGGCTATCAGGGCGGCTACACCGAGTACCCCACCTACGAGGAGGTCTGCTCGGGCCTGACCGGCCACACGGAGGTGGTCCGCGTGGTCTACGACCCGAAGGCCGTGGCCTACGAGCGTCTGCTGAAGACGTTCTGGGAGTCACACAACCCGACCCAGGGCTTCCGCCAGGGCAACGACGTGGGCACGCAGTACCGCTCGGCGATCTACACCCACACCCCCGACCAGGCCACCACCGCCGAAGCCTCCCGCATCGCCTACCAGAAGGTCCTCTCCTCCTCCGGCCACGGCACGATCACCACGGAACTCCTCCCCTCCGAAGGCCGCCCCTTCTACCCGGCGGAGGCGTACCACCAGCAGTACCTGGACAAGAACCCGGCCGGCTACTGCGGGCTCGGCGGGACGGGGGTCAAGCTGAGTGACCCCTTCGAGACGAACTGGGGGGCGTCCTGCCCGACGGGTGTCGCTCCGGCGCCGGCGGTCACGGACGAGTAGCCGGTAGTGCGACAGGCACTGAAGCGGGCGCCGTGCCACCGGCGATTCGGCATGGTGCTGCGGCCGACGCTCTCCGTCACAGTGAACGGCAGTCGAAAATCAGTGGCCGCCTGAACCGGCTGACTCCACGCTGTACGCCATGGCACGACCCCAACGCGAGATCCGCGCGGCCTACGCGGACTCCACGATCACCGTCTACCAGGCGTACGCCCCGGAAATCGGTCTGCCCGCCGTCCAGGAAAGCCGTTTCCCCGCCGCGTGGAAGCGCGACAGGATGACGTGGATCAAGCCGTCGTTCCTGTGGATGATGTACCGATGCGGCTGGGGCGCCAAGGAAGGACAGGAGACCGTTCTCGCGGTCGAGATCAGCCGTGACGGCTTCGAGTGGGCGCTGCGACACGCGTGCCTGTCGAGCTACGTTCGCGGAGTACACCCGGACCGGGCCGCATGGCAGCGCCAGTTGAAACGCGCGCCCGCTCGCGTGCAGTGGGACCCCGAGCGGGATCTGCACCTGCAACCCCTGGCGCACCGGTCCCTGCAACTCGGCCTCTGCGGTGAGGCCGCACGACGCTACGCGGACGAGTGGACAGTCGCCATCCGCGACGTGACCCCACTCGCCCACGAGATCCACGCCCTGGTCAACAGCGGCGATCTGGCCTCCGCCGCCCGGCTGTTGCCCCGAGAACGCCCCTACCCCGTCGAAGACGAACTCCTTGGCCACCTCCGCGGATGACGGGCCGGTCCACCCGGCTGCCGGCTCCGGCCCACGGGTCACACGGCAGCACAGGCTCGCCGGGACAGGCGTCAAGCTGAGTACCCCGTTCGAGACGAACTGGGGCCTCCTGCCCCACGGGCATCGGTCCGGCACCGGACGTCACCGAGGGGTAGTCCGCACACAATGAGCGCAGGCGAGATGGGGCGGGTTTCCACTTCCAGGAACTCCGCCCCACAACGAACTAGAAGGATTTTGTGCAGGCTGTGATGCCCGTGTCGGCATCCCACGCGCAAGCCCTGGCCTTGTAGCCCGGGCCGTCGTAGTACCAGCCGGTGAATTTCTGGTCTCCAGGGCCGGTGGTGAAGGTTTTGCCGGATATCGTGCTCCAGGTTGCACCGCCGTCGGTCGACCGCTGCAGCCAGCCTTCACAACCGTAACCAGAATCGCGAGTGCTTTGGTAGACACCCGCCTGGGCGTAGTAATTGCTGTTGGTTTCGCCGATGTAGTTTCCGTTGATGTTGTAGAGGTTAGCCAGGCATTTGCTGGTCGAGGTCCACGCCTGCTCCGTCAGGGTCGCAGCCTGCGCAGCCCCCGACGAAAAAAGCACCGTGGCAGCGACACCCAAGCCCGTCACTGCGATCGCGGTGGCACGGTGCCGAATACGCCCGAGATTCCTGATGGTCAACTTGAATCGCCTTTCCTTTGGTGAGCTTGATAAACAGTGCTTGTCTGTGCGAACAAGATCGCTTGATGCTACGGGGGTCGAAACGCCGGAGTCGTAGCCGCGCTCAAGCCGGCGTCACCGCTGGGGGCTGTCCGGCGAATCTTGTCGGGTCGCGGGGTCCGCCACGCCGACCTGCGGGGTTGTCGTCGGTTGTCAACGCTCCGCGTTGACGCCCTTCCCCGCCTCGCCTCTCGACGCACCGGCCCCGCTCAGCGGCACCGATCACGTGCGGCCGACCGAGTCCGGCCTGATCCGCCGGACAGTCCCAGGCCCACGCACGGCGCTGCGCGTCGCCCCAAGTCCTTTCCCGGCACCGAGATGTTCGTGCCTGAAGCCGCCGGTGTCCGTCATGGCCCGCACCTGGAGCGATGTCACCGACTTGCCGATCGACCAGCCCACCTTGGCCGCATGACAGTTGGTGATCAAGGTCAAGGTTCGCATGGATCGACAAGCTGTCCGGTATCACCGATCGCCGGGAGGTGTGCCTGGAGCTGAGGAGCATCGAGAACTTTCTCGCGTTGGCCGAGGAACAGGGCTTCGGGCGCACTGCCCGGCGTCTGCACGTCTCCCAGAAGCGGATCAGTCAGGCCGTCAGGGTACAGGAGCAGAGGATCATGCCCAGTCGTTCGAGCGGAGCAGTCGAACCGTTGCCCCTGACCGAAGTTGGCCACCAGAACTGGAACTTGAGAGGTGGGGCAGGTCAGCCTGTCACCAAACCCTGCAGCAGGCCCGGGGCACGTGTGGGTGGCGACCTGTCCGCAGATGGACACGTCCATACAAATCGGCCCGACCGGCAAGAAGTTGTTGCCCCTGACGGTCAAGAACGCAGGTCCGGCGCCGGCTTCGAGTGGTCACGCGCACTGTTGTGTGCGAGGCACTCGATCGGTTGATTGAGGCGCTGGCGGGGGTGAGCGAGGAGGAGGTGGCTGCGGTGTTGGCTGCGGCCGGTGCTTCGAGCCGCCTGACCCTCGACCAGGAGCTCGCCGAGCCTATCGATCCCGCCGAAGTACTGGCCGCGACGCACTGGGGTGCCCTGGAGCATGCCTATGGGCCGGCCGACGACGTCCCCGAGATGCTGACTGGGCTTACCCACGTGGATGAGGGCGTACGGTCGCGGGCGCTGAGCGACGTGCATCACGTGGTTCACCACCAGAACACCCTGTACACCGCCACGGCCCCGGCCGCCCTGTATGTGGCGGAGAGGGGGGCGGGCCTGAGGCCTGAAACACAGTCCCGGGGTGGCTCCCGGGGACCGTTACACCCACCCTGACCGCGGACCTCGAAGGCCCTCCGGGTGCGCTGGAAGGTGCGCAGCGGGCCCTGCCCTTTGCCGCACCATGAGTGATGTTGCGCCGGACCCGAGCTAGTGTCCTGGTCGGACTCGCTCGGGGGGGGAACGGATGAATCGCTACGGTCGGCTCCGGGCAGGCCGTCCGGTGCTTCTGATCGTCGGTCTGCTTGCCGCAGGCGCCACCCTGACCTGGTTCGCGGGAGCACATCTTGCCTACGCCACGGGCCTGGCGGGCACGCCGGGTCATCTCCGGGTCGACGCATGCGTCTGGGAGCACGTCGGGGGCCACCGGTATCCGCACTGCAGCGGCATCTTCCGCTCCTCTGACGGGACCGTCGTGAAACCTGAGGCCACGATCGACACACGCCTGCCCGTCGGCAGCACGGTCGCGTTGCAGCTGACGGCCTCCGGCGGATACGCGCAGACAGGCATCGCGCCCTCGTGCGGGTGGCTGGCGATTTCCTTGCTCGGCCTGATGGTGCTGCTCATAGGGATTCTGGCCGCCTGCAGCAAGGCCGGTGAGCGTCGAGTACCTCGCTCGCGGCTGGTACTGCTCGGCTCGCTGAGCGCTGTGATGCTGCTCAGCGCGCTCGTCGGTGGAGTTGCGGGGATGACCGACGCGTTCTGAGAGGACGGTATGTGTGTTCACAGATGATTTGTCGCCAGCTGAACGTGTGGGACTGCGGCATCCCAGCCGTTCAGCTGGCTCGGGCGTGTAGCACGAGGTCTGCGGTACAGCAGCGACGTACAGCCACCCCAGCAGCCGGCAGCGCCCCACGCCAGCCACCACGGGCTTCCCGGCAGCCTGTGTGACCCTCAATGACCGATCTCTGTCGGGCTACGGACCAGAAGGTTCTGACATCCACGGCTGACATCAACAACGCCAGACGGGGGCAGACGCCAGTGACTCTGTCCGGCTGTCGCACCAGTCGACGACGGCCAGAGCGGACCCGGATCGAACTCCTGAAGCGGTGGTCGACGGCAGCCGCCCCAGTGCCGGGATACTGTGCTGGTCATGCCAGCCCAACTCCTCTGCCCCCGCTGTGAACAGGACTGGGCCCGCCCGTACCGTTTCAAGGCCGACGGGACGTCCTTCCTGTTGTGCGCCGAGTGCGACTCCCTGTGGTGGCCCGACGAAGCCGTCACGGCAGCTCGGGCATATTTCCTCGATGACGTCGTCGCGGCACGCCTCGGAGTGGAAGGCAACCCGTGGAGCGACCGTGTCTGGGCTGACGTCATCGAGCCGGCACCCGACCTCCGTCGTTGAGCACGTCGCACCACAACCGCACCAGATCGAGCGGGGCACAGCGGGGAACCACGGTGAAGGCGGCCCAGCCTGACGCGGTCACGAACCGCCCGTTCACCCAGTTCAGCGCCCGAACCGCTTCCGAATGCTCGCAGCTTCCCGAGCCGAGGTCCTCGATAGGCCGGCGCAGACGGGACCTTCGATCCCCCCCATGCGTGCGGCGGAGTCGGTCCGGGCGGGCGCGAGCGTCGGCAGCCGGCCGCCGCTGCCTCTTCTGCCGCTCGGCCCTGTGCTCCGCCTCGTGGCGAGCTCGACACCCTGGCGGCCGGCGAGATCGATGACGTCTTCCAGCTCGCGCGGTGATCGTGTCAGCCTGTCCGCGTGCCAAGTCGCGATCGCGTCAACCTCGCCCCGCTGGATGTCCGCCGGCACCTCTTGCCACTTCGGCCGCGGGGCCCCCGAGTAGGCGTTGACGTCGTCGTCCGGGTACACGGCTACGGCTACGACGTCCCGATCCGAGCGAGTGTGCAATGCCCGGCAGTCCTCTTCCTGACGCGCGAGCCCGAGGCCGGGGCCGCCCCGGTCCTGGCTGATCCGGCAGTAGATCGCCGCTCGCGTCGTACGCGAAGTGCCGTGCGCTGCCGCGGAGTTCGTCGTGGGTCACACGGGTACACCCTCGTAGCGGCCGGCCTCTCCTGCCCCGTCCATGTCGCGAACGCCGAAAGCTGAGGGCGCCAGGTGGGGTTCAGGGGCTACGCACGCCGGGTGCGTGACGCACAGTTGCCGCTCGTCCGACGGTACGCCGCCCTGAGGTGTGCCGTCGGGCGCTACTGTCCGCTGGGGTTCCACGCGACCTGGGCGTATCTCGCCGCGACGGCATGCCCGTCCCCGGATCTCCGCGGAGATCCGGCGGCGCTGCTGCGCGCGCTGGAGACGTTGGAAGCCAGCCGGGCGCTCCGGCTCGACGAGGCCGGCGCCTTCGCCGTCCGGCGCCGCGCGGAGAAGGCGGCCGGCCGGCGGACCCCGCGCCGGGTCGACGAGGCGCACGCGCCGGGACCTCGCCGGCCCAGCCGGACGGCCTTCTCGTCTCGGACTCGTCGCCGCCGTCGCGAACCGCCACACGGAGTTCCGGCGTTCCCCCTTCCCCGACGAGCGCTTCTGCCATGACGACCAGGTACGGCAGCTGACCGACCTGCACGCCCGCCTCGACGCCTGCGCCACCTCGTACCTCACGAACCTCGGTCACATGGATGCCTGGACCCGGGACGCCCTGGCCGAGACGATCACCGGGATCGAGCGCCTCGCCCGGACAAGC
>NZ_MLYN01000063.1:0-175939 GCF_001866675.1 Streptomyces sp. MUSC 14 | reverse complement strand
CCTGACCCGAGCCCAACGACTCCCCCCGGAGTACACCGAACAGAGAGTGGAACTCCTGGTGGACCGCCTCGCCATCCTCTGACACACCATCCCGGCGGGCACACAGCGCGCCCTGGGCCGTGTTTGAGATGTGGTCAGGATGCCTGGCATCCCTGCGGGCCTGGAGATTCAGGCGCTGGGTTTGTTAGCGTGAGGGTCGAGGACACGCGAAGACACGGTCCGGTACGGGTTAGTCCGGGCAGCGCCACAGGGCGCCGAACACCTCACTTCGCCGGCAGCCTCTGTGTACGGGACTGCCGCTGCCAGGTGTGACCTGTGTGTCCCTTTCTCTGTCGTTGAGCGAGGAAGGGACGGCTGGCATGCCGTATCCACATGTGATCGTTATCGGCGCGGGGCTGGGCGGACTGTGTCTGGCACAGGGCCTGCGCCAAAGAAATATCGGCTTCTCGGTGTACGAACGGGACGCTGCCCTGGTGTCCCGCCAACAGGGCTATCGCATCCACATCGACACCCACGGGGACAGCTCCCTGGCAGACACCCTGCCGTCGGAGTTGTACCGGCTGTTCCGGGCCACGGCCGGGGTGCCACTGACGTGCACCCCGGTATTCGACAGTCAGCTAAGGCAGTTGGCCATACTGGAGGGAGACGGAGGCACTCATCTCGCGGTCGACCGGCTGACGCTACGCCGGATACTGCTGACGGGGCTGGAGGATGCCGTCACGTTCGGCAAGAGGTTCACCCACTACCGCACCGGGGCGGACGGCCGGGTTGTGGCCTGCTTCGGCGACGGGACCGAGGCGAGCGGCGATGTGCTCGTGGCCGCAGACGGGGTGAACTCCCCGGTACGCCGCCAGCATCTTCCCCATGCACGGGTGGTGGACACGGGGCTGCGCCAGCTATACGGGAAGGTACCCCTCACGAAGGCGACCAGGTCCCTCTTCCGGGAGGAGATGTTTGCCGTGTTCACGCCGGTCATCGGACCGGGAAAGCAGTTCGTCGGCGTCGCCCCGGTCGAATTTCCCGAGCCGCCGGGACGGGCCGCCGGCCGACTCGCGCCTGCGGCAGCCCTGGACCACAGCGCGGACTACATGACGGTCTCCTTCGGCTCCCGCCGCGAACATCTCCCGTACAACGACGCCCAGTTGCAGACAATGACCGGAGCTGAACTGCAGAGGGCAACCCTCAAGCTGATCGAAGGGTGGCACCCCCAGGTCCGCCGGATCATCGAACACTGGCTTCCCGAAAGCATCTTCCCCCTGACCCTGCGCACCAGCGTGCCCATCCCCGCATGGCACCCAAGCCGCATCACTCTGCTCGGGGACGCTGTCCACGCGATGAGCCCAGCAGGCGGGATCGGCGCGAACACCGCCCTGCGCGACGCCAGCCTGCTCGCCGCCGCACTGGGGAAGGCAGTCCGCGGCCAGCCGATCATCGACACGCTCGCCGAATACGAATCCGTGATGACGGGATATGGATTCGATGCGGTGCGTGCCTCGGCCGACAACGGACGGCGCATGCTCGGCCAGGACCCATTGCCGGCGTCCTGACAGCATCCGAGCCCAACAGGGCCGCCACGGGCAGGAAACCGGGCCGAGCCCTGAGCGACGCCCCTGCCGGCCCAAGGCCATGGGACGATCTTGCTATGGCTCGCAGGGACCTGACGGGTACGCAGGGGACGCGGCTGGGACCGCTGTTGCCTCCAATACCGAAAATGGGCAGGCCGACTCGGGGCCGGCGGCAGGTCTTCGACGGAATCTGGTGGCGGGCCCGCACCGGCTCACCATGGCGGGACGCGTCCGAACGGTACGGGCCGTGGCAGACGGCATACACGGTCTTCCGACGGTGGCAGATCGATGGAACCTGGGCCGGCATCTTAAAAGCTGCAGGCCAAAGCGGATACCGACGGGATCACCGGTTGGGAGGTCTCGGTCGACTCCCCTGTCTGCCGAGCCCACCCGCATGCCGCCGGGGCTCGCAAAAGGGGCTGATGATCTGGGCCGGAAGCGTCCGGACGGCCTGGAGGCGGAGCCGGACGACCATGGCCTTGGGCGTTCGAGCGGCGGCCTGACCACCAAGATTCACCTTGCCGTAGACGCCTCCTTCCACGTCCTCGCGCTGGTCGTCACGGCAGACCGGCGTGGGGACGCACCCGTGTTCCAACAGCTCATTGACCACATCCGCCTACCTCCGCAGACGCAAGATCCCGCACATCATCCCGGAGAAGCGAGACCGGACCCGGCACCGCCCGCGACGTGGCTCGGCCGGTGGACGCCCTCCCGGATTCGACCGCGAAACGTACGACAAGCTCGCGGCTCGCTACGAGGCGACCGTCCGACTCACCCTCATACGACAGACGCTGTGAGTACATCTCAAACACGTCCCAGGGTCCATGCCCCCAGGTTCCGACTCCCTCGTCGGCGTCGGATCCGGATCGGCGCTTCCGGGGGTCGAGAATGCGGCGCCGGCTCCGTCCCAGGGGTAGGCGTGGCCGGGACGGACTGCGCGAGGAGGAAGGAGCACCCCGTGACGATTCAGCGGATGGACAACGTAGGCATCGTCGTCGACGACCTGGAGGCTGCCGTCGCCTTCTTCACCGAGCTCGGCATGGAGCTGGAAGGCGAAGCGCAGATCGAGGGAGTCTGCCCGGACCAGATGCTCGGGCTCGACGGGGTCCGCAGCGCCATCGCGATGATGCGCACCCCGGACGGCCACGGCAAGCTGGAGCTGACGAAGTTCCACAGCCCCGCGGCGATCACTGCCGGACCGCCCGACCCGGCACCCAACACTCTGGGCCTGCACCGTGTCATGTTCGCCGTCGACGACATCGACGACACGATCAACCGCCTGCGCCGCCATGGTGCCGAACTCGTCGGCGAGGTGGCGCAGTACGAGAACGCCTACCGACTCTGCAACCTCCGCGGCCCCTCAGGAATCATCGTCGCTCTGGCCGAACGGATCAGCCAGGTTCCGGCCTCTCCGAACGGTCGAGGCTGAGACTTGGCAGTAGCGTCACGCCGGTGAATCTGAACCTCTTCGACGATGTGCCTGACGGCCTGACTCAACGAGCCCGCTCGTTCGTCCGCGCACACGGCGTCAAGGCCGATGTCCCTTCCGTCGAGGAACACAGACAGTGGTGGCTTGAGCGAGACATCCCCGCGACGGTCATCGACCGGATGGCGGCATATCAACAGCGATGGGGTGGCCTGGTCCTGCCACCCGCATCCACGTACGACGGCGGCCCGAGGTACTTCGCGGCGGACTCTCCCGAAGGCTCCGCGTCCGAGGGGTGGTGGTTCGAAGCGGGCGTGCAGCGGACAGCGGTTCCTTACTCGTTCATGATCGGGCCATCTGGTGAATTCGGCATCCACGCAGGTCAGTGGGCGCCCCTCCATGCCGCTGTGGAGGGCTGGGTGGAGTCGCTCGCACTGACCCACCACGCGTCCAGGTGGGCGAAGAAGATCGTCAAGGTCACTGGCGACGAGGTCGACGGCATCGTGCTGGACGAGTACGAGCCGGTGCGCGAGGTGCTGGGCCTGGCCGACACCTGGTGGCGAGGGGCCGACTCGCTGGTGGCGATCTGTTCAGGAGAGGCCGAGGCCCTGTCCTTCCCGCGGGGTCGCACCGCGTTGATCTACTCCGGTCTGGATGAGTGGGGCCTGCGAGGAGGCGTCGAGGACGGTGGCAGCTGAGAACGCTGCGGGCCCGTGACACCGGACCGAGCGCGGGCTACCGCTTCCCGACGGTGTAGGTCAGGTGGGTCACCCGGGACGATGCGTCCGTGCGGCCCTGGTCGAGGGCGAGGTGGGCCGGGTCCACGCGGTCGAACAGGCGGATGCCGGTGCCGAACAGGACGGGCGCGAGAGTGATCGAGAACTCGTCGATCAGGCCACCGTCCAGGTACTCCTGGATCGTCTCGGCGCCACCGGCGATGCGGACGTCGCGGTCGCCGGCGGCCTCGCGGGCCTGGTCCAGTGCGCTGGAGATGCCGTCGTTGACGAAGTGGAAGGTCGTGCCGCCCGGCCGCTCCCACGGGTCACGCCTGGTGTGGGTGACGACGAACACCGGGGTGTGGAACGGAGCCTCCTCGGGCCATGCCAGCTCGCCGGCGTCGAACATGCGCTTGCCCATGACGCTCGCGCCGGTGCGCTCGTACGTCGCCCGGGCGATGTCGTTGTCGACTCCTTCCTCGCCACCCTCGCCGAGCCTGAGGCTCTCCCGGAACCACCGCTGCGGGAACAGCCACGCCTGAAGCTCCGACCACTTCGCCATCCAGCGCTGGACCCTGGGGTCGTTCTGGCCTTCGGGCGAGAAGACGTCCTCGACGGGCACGGCCTCCGGGGCCATGAAGCCGTCGAGCGACATCGTCACGCTGAAGAACACCTTGCCGGCCATCAGCCTTCCGCTCCCTTCGGCGTGGTCTCGTTCCGGCCGGTCTCGTTCCGGGTGAGTTCGGCGACGTAGGCCGCCAGGTTGCTCAGCGTCTGCTCGCCGCCCTCGATCGCGTGGTACTTCTCCACCGCCTCGTCGCGCAGCGCCTTGGTGGGGAACACCGCGCGCATCACGATCCGGGTCTCCTCGCCGGCCGCCTCGAAGGTCAGGACCGACTCGAAGGCGTTGGGGTCGTCGCGGGACTCGCCGTGCAGCATCGCGATCCGCTCCGGCGGGACGATCTCGGTCCAGGTGATCCACTCCTGGTAGTCGGTCCCGTCCGGCCCGTGCATCACGAAGGCCCAGGCCCCGCCGACGCGGAACTCGAAGGACCGCGTCGTGGTGGTGAACCCGTCCGGTCCCCACCACCGCGACAGGTGCCGGACCTGCGTGAACGCCTCGAACACCAGCTCCCGTGGGGCGCCGATGGCCCGGGAGACCACGATCGCGCGGTCCGCGGTCGTGGGGTCGGGCTCGCCGCCGCTACTGATCGTCGTCATCCGGTGGTTCCTCCTGCCTAGCCTGTTTCAGATCGCGCACGTAGTCGTCCAGCCGGTCGAAGGTCTCGTTCCAGAACCGTTCGAAGCCGCCCACCCACTCGTGGACCGGCCGCAGCCCGCGGGCGTCCAGGCCGTACAGCCGCTGCTTGCCCGCCCCGCGGACCCGCACCAGCCCGACCTCGCGAAGCACCCGCAGGTGCTTGGACGCCTGCGGCTGGCTCATTCCCAGCTCCCGCGCCAGCTCGGTCACGGGCCGCTCGCCGCCCCGCAGCAGCAACAGGATCTCCCGCCGCTGCGGCTCGGCGATCGCGTTGAACGCGTCCGAGGTCGTCGCCGCTCGTGCCATGCCACTATCGTATGCCTATATCGGCATGCGTCAACGACTGTGTGACCGACGACCGGCCTGAGGTGCCGAGAACGCCGGCCCGGCGGGAGGGGACGACCGCAGATGTCAGCGGCGCGCAGCCGACTGAGTCGTCGTGGGTCGACATCGCGCTGTTCGATCAGCCCCGCGTCGCGCAGCACGGTGAAGTGGGCGGCTGCGGGCGGTCCTGCTGACGGGCAGGTCGAAGGTGCCACAGGCACGGGACCCGTCGGAGGCGTCGGCCGGCTCCCGGATGATCGTGCGGCGCACGGGATCGGCGACCGCGTTCAGCGCGTCCTGGAGGGACACCTCGGCCGGATGGGTGCGGGTGAGGCTGCGGGCACGCCGCGATCCGCCCTGCCCGCCGTATCCCTGAATGGACGCCACCAACGGCTGAGCCGTCCCCCGGCTCCTGATCCCCCGCCGCCCTCATGGGCGAGGCCGCCCATCTGCGCGGGATGCGCACGATGGGCGGCCTCACCACGGGTGGCGGTCCTGACCGCTCCGCGCTAGCTGAACCGGAACCGCTGGAAGCCGGCGTAGGGACCGCTCTGGTCCTGGCAACCGAAGTCACGCAGACCGTAGTTGCTGTCGTCCACGCACTTGCCCGTGGCGACGTTCTGGAACACCCACGTGCCGTCGGACTGCTGGGACAGCGCGAACTGCTGGAAGCCGGCGTAGGGGCCGGTCGGGTTCTGGCAGCCGAAGTCGCGCAGGCCGTAGCTGCTGTCGTCGACGCACTTGCCCGTCGCCTCGTTGTGCAGGGACACGGTGCCCCCGCCGCCGGGCGGGATCGGCATGGCCGAGGCCGTACCGGTTCCCATGAAGAGGAGCGAGCCGGCGACGGCCGCGCTGCCCGCGACCATGCCCATCAACTTACGCATGTGCCTGTACCCCCTGGTGAACGATGAGACGAACTGGATCGGCCGAGGCCTGGGACGGCCACGGCCCGAACGGCAACTCCCTTGCGGCATCTGCTCTCTGCCGTACCGGGGTGCTACGTCGATCACCCTCGCACCGTGCGCGGAAGGGCGACAACGGTCAGCCGGTTTCCCGTACGTTCCCGTACACCCCGCCGAGCCGTCCGAGCAGCGCGCGTGCTTCGGCGAGTTCCGGCGCCCCCAGCTCCTCGAAGAGCGGCAGCGCGGCCGAGAGGTGCGGGCGGGCCGCGTCGGGTTCCCCGGCGGCGTGCAGGGACCTGGCGATGCCGAACAGCGCTCCGGCCCCCGCGTGCCGGTCGCCGGCAGCGCGCGCCACGCCCAGGGCTTCCCGCAGGACGGCCCGGACCTGTTCGTGCTGCCCCTGGTCCTCGTGAAGTTCGGCGATGTTGTGCAGGGCGAGCCCCAGGCCGAACAGGTCCCCGTCCGCGCGGTGCATCGCCAGCTTCCGCCTCAGGTAAGCGAGGGACTCCTGAGGCCGGCCGGGTTCGTGCAGGCAGATGGCGACGGTGTTCAGCGCCGAGGACTCGCGCTTGCGGTCGGCGGCGCGCTGCGCCGTGGCGAGGGCCTGCAACGCATAGGCCAGGGCGGTGTCCAGCTGCCCCGACTCGAAGAAGACCCGGGTCAGATTGCTCAGTGTGGCGGCCTCGCCGCTGACGTCGCCCAGTTCCCGCCGCACTTCCAGGGCGCGGGTCAGCTGCGGAGCGGCCTCGCCGGGACGGCCGAGCGCGGTCAGGAAGATCCCCAGGTTGTTGCGCACCCAGGCCTCGGCGGCACCATCGCCGGCGCCGAGGGCGGTCGCCAGCCCCAGCTCGTGGACGCGCCGCCCTGCCTGCCACTGGCAGCGCACGAACAGGTAGGAGAACAGCGTGGTCGCCAGGCGCCAGGCGAGGTCGGTGTCCGGCACGGCGGTCGCGGCCCGTTCCACGGCGGCCAGCAGGTTCTGGTGCTCGCGCTCGTACCAGGCCATCGCCTCGGCGCCGTCGGCGAACTCGGCCGGCACAGCCGCCGACGGGTCCTGAGCCGACGGCCAGGCGTAGCGCGACGGGAAGAGCCGCCCGGCAGCGCCGTCGGCCGTGGCCTGGTACCAGCTCAGGACGCGGACGGTGGCCGCGCGCTCCTCGGCCCTGTCCCGCGCGGCGTATCCGGCGGCGTGGGCGCGCAGCAGGTCGTGCAGGGCGTAGCGGCCCTCGGTCCGCTGCTGGACCAGGTGCTCGTCCTGCAGCTCCTCCAGCAGCAGCTCGGCCTGCGCCTCGTCGAACCCGCTCGACGCAGCGACCGCCGCTGGTGTGAAGTCCTGGCCCGGAACCACCGCCAGCAGCCGGAACAGCCGCCGGGTCCGGGCGTCCAGGCCCTCGTAGGACAGGTCGAAGACGTTCTGCAGCGACTGCCCACGGACGCCGACCCGATTCCACGCCGTACTCGTGCAGCCGGCTCAGCAGGTAGGCCATGCTCCACGAGGGCCGCGCACGCAGGCGAGCGGCGACCGGGGCGACCGCCAGCGGCAGGTACCCGCAGGCCGCCGCCACCGCCGCGGCCGCCTCCGGCTCCGCCGCCACCCGCGATCCGTGCGAGCGGCGCGACCGCCTCGCCGGGATCGAAGACGTCGAGCTGGGTCACGGCGGCGGCGTCGAGTCCGATCAGGCTGCGGCGGCTGGTGACCAGCACCAGGCAGGTCGGGGAGGCGGGCATCAGCGGCAGCACCTGCTGTTCGTCGGCGGCGTCGTCGAGGATGATCAGCGCGTCCTTGCCGGCGACACGGTCGCGGAACAGGGCCGCGCGCGCCTCCAGGCCGTCCGGGATCTGCCGGGCGGGAACCTCCATCTGCTGCGGAAAGGTGTCCAGAACCGCCGCCGGGTCAGCCGGCGGCAGCTGGGGGTCGAAACCCCGCAGGCTCACGTACAACTGCACGTCGCGGAACCGGCCGCGGCGCACCAGCTCGTGGGCCGCGCGAAGGGCAAGCTACGTCTTGCCGACCCCGGCCATGCCTTCGATCGCGGAGATCACCACGGTGGCCGTACCACCGCTCCCGGGTGTCTCGGCTGCCCTCTGCGCCACCGTCAGCAGGACCTTGAGCTCCTGGTCGCGCCCGGTGAACGTGGTCAGGTCCGCGGGCAGTTAGCGCAGCGCCCCGGCCGCCCCGCCGGTCCTGGCCCTGGTGCACACCCTGCCGTACGCCTCCCGCCAGCGGAGGACGTCCTCGCCCGCGCCCAGTGCTCGTACGATCCCCTCCACCAGCTCCAGGTCCAGCCGGCGCCGGCCGGACTTGAACACGTCGACCAGTGTGGACGGGGACACCTCGCGCGGCGGCCGCAGCAGCGGTCCCACCCGCCTCGCCAGCACCCGGTACGACGGTTGTCCGCCCCACGCCCGCAGCGCGCCCAGCTGATCGATGAACCCCGCCAGGTCCGCGGCCTTGCCCGGATCCGGCGCCCCCGCCCCGAACGACCCCGCCACTGCACCTGCCCCCTCCGCAACGGCCCCACGTCGGCGATGACAGCACTCTTCGGTGAGTGCGCGTCCGTACCGGATCAGCTCGGACACACCGGGTCGGTGCCGTAGGACCGGTTCGAGCCGGAGCGGGCGAAGAACTGCACCGGATGGTTCCCGGGAACGGCGATCCAGATCACGGAGTCGTTCGCCGAGGACTGGTGGTTGCAGATCCACTCCGTCGCCGTCCGAGCTGCCCCGGATATGTAGTTGGCGCCCGAGAGGCAGGCGCTGTAGAGGGTGCGCATGAGCGAGTTCCCTTTCCTGTCGACCGTCTGTCCGTTCAGGCTCTGGAATGCTCGTGCCCGTGGTCCGACGGGTGGCGTCGGGCACGGGAATCAGGGAGTCGGACGGAATGTCCGCCCTCGAATGATTCGCATCGGGAATCTAGGGCCGGCAGCCGATGGTGTGAGGTGTCTTGTCGCACGGTGAAGAGGGGATTCCGGTGCCGCAGTGCACAGTGAGCCGGAAAGGCACGGGATGCCCCGGCACGCGCCTGCCCACCACGCTGCACCGTGCCGTCGAACAGCGGCAGATGCCCGTGTCCATCGTGCTCGTCGAGTGACCCGTCACCTCACGATGGCGCCGCGTAACAGTGCACGGTCACCGTCTGGGACGGGCCCCATCGTTGCTCGACCGTGGCCAACAGTTCCCAGCCCAGCCGCTCGTACAGGGCCGCTGCGGCGGTATCGGACGCCACTACGTCGAGCACCGGGTGCAGGCCATGACGTCGTGCTTGCGCCACGGCTCGGCCGATCAGCAGTGCGCCGATCCCATGCCCCCTGGTCCGCGGGGCGACGAACAGTCGGCTGACCACGGCAGTCAGGTCCCTGCTCGTCCCGTTCCGTTCGCTCCACAATCCGGGGGCCAGATCTCCTTCACCGCCGCGGGACAAGCTGACATGGCCGACGAGACGGCCGCCGAGTTCAGCGACCCAGGCCCCCAACAGCGAGGCCTGCGACAGCCACTGATCGGGCTGGCCGGGCCAGTTGACCGGGTATCCGTCACGTCGATGGACTTCCTCAAGAACCCGCACACATTTCTCGACATCGCCATCGGTCCGCCGCCGGACCCGCCGGACCGGCCTCTCCACAGCAGCCCCTGAGTTCTCGATACTCACTTCGGCATGGAAACACGGGCCCCGAGTCACAACCAGCAGAATGTCGCTTCTTGGCCCCACGACAGGTGTGGCTTTCGGCCACGTTCTCGGCAGTCCTGATTCATGGGCAACCCTCCGCACGACGCTCGACCCGTCTTCAGCGGTGCTGATAGATCCCTGCCTGCATGGGGTCGAACCCAGGCAGTCGCCCGATCGGAAGAGGGGGAACATTCATGCTCACTCGCACAAAGTCCGCTGTCGGCCTCACGGCCGCCGGCCTGGTCCTCGGTCTGACCGGCACGCTCGCCGGCGCAACCACGGCCACTGCCGTACCCACCCACCAGGTACACACCCGAACCGTCACTGTCCAAGCCGTCGACAACCTCGGCCTCAGCACCAGCGAAGGCAAGAGCGTGCAGTGCTACGTCCGCGGTGCCGGATACAGCCCCGGCACGATCGACGGCCAGCTCGGCTCCGCCAGTTGGGCAGCCTGGCAGCGTTTCCTCAACGCCCTCAAATACAACGCCGGAACCGTCGACGGCGAGGTCGGCCCCAACACCGTCCGCGCACTCCAGCGCTTCCTCAACTACCTCGGCTACGACACCGGCGGTGTCGACGGCATCGCCGGGACCAAGACCAAGGCCGCCTGGAAGTCGTTCTCCCACCTCGGCAACGGCACGGACGGAAGCTGGTGCTGACCACCCGTCGCGACACCGGCCTGTCCTGATCAACTCCGGCCTGAGGCCTGGTCTCGGAGCCGGCAGCGGACGGCCCCGGCTCGGAAACGGTCCGAGCCGGGGCCTTTCGTTCCGCGGACGCGGCGGGCACGGCGGCCGATGCGGACGCGGCGGACGCGGCGGCCGATGCGGGCCGTGGGTCAGCCGCGCGCCGAGCGTCTGGCCGCGCGGGAGCTGCGGATCGCGCGGGTGAGGAGGGGCGGCAGCAGGTCGGCCGCGATGCGGCGGGGGAGGCTGCGGCCCGGGACGGCGGGTGCGGAAGGCCGGACGGTCGTGCGTTCAGCGACCGGCGCGGGTTCGGGCTCTGCGGCGTGCCGGGAGGGCGGGACGGACGGCGCCCGCATGCCCTTGGACTTGAGCCGGATGATGCGGTGTCCGGCCGCCTCCTGGACGCTGAGGTGGCAGTCCTCACGTCCACGTGCCATCGCCAGCAGTTCCTCCTGCACCGGGGCGGGATCGCCCCAGGTGCCGTACAGCTTCTGTGTGCTCAGACAGATCGGGCGCAGGCCCCTGTTGAGCACGGCCTCCCAGGCGGCCACGGAGACGCCGGGGGTGTGCTCCGAACGGAAGTCGTCCAGGACGACGACTCCGCCGGGCAGCAGCAGGTCGTGCGCCGCGCCGATGTCGGCGTACACGTGCTCGTACAGATGCGAGGCGTCGACGTGGACGAACCGGCAGGAGCGGGGCTCGACCTCTTCCGGCACCAGGGAGCTGGGCCCCTGCAGGACGCGGGGCAACTCGCCGTGGAACGAGAGGTAGTTCTCCTCGAACGCCCGTCGGCTGAGCGCGCCGTACGACTTCGTCGACTCCGCCCGGTTGGCATCGTCCGGCGCATCACCCTCGAAGAGGTCACACACCGTGTACCGCTCACCGTCCCGGAGGCGGCTGCCGAGGAAGATCGCGCTCTTCCCCATATACACCCCGACCTCCAGGAGATCGCCCCGCATGCCTGCGGACTTCTGGTGGGCCAGGAGCCAGTCGAAGAGCATCTGGTCCAGTACGGGGAACCACCCGGGAACGTCGTCGAACCGACGGGGTGGCCGGGGTGCGTCGTGTACGGCCGTCATGCGAACAGGCACTCCCTTGCGAGAACGAGCAGGTGCGGAACTGCTGCGCGCCTGCCCCAGGACGCCTGTCCAAACGCGGGGCGAGATGAACGGTGGGCCAATTCCCGTGGTCCGTGCGACGTGGCAGGGGGGCGACGAGCGTCGTGCGCAATGAGTAGAAGGACTCATGACGCCCGCTGAACTGCGGGGGAAGATCTGGGGATGACGACGCTGAGGAAGACGAGGGCCAGGCTCGGGATGCTGCCGTTGGTGGTGGCGGTCCTGCTGACGGCGGGGTGCGGAACGCAGAGGGCAGGGGATGCCGCCGACGCGTACCGGCGCTCGCATCCGACACCGACCGGCATATCGACGCCGAGAACGCCGAGTACGCCAACAGACTTCCCCTGCCCGGGTGAGAGCCCCGGAACGAAGCCGCCCAGCGCCGCCTCCACCCCCGGCTCGACCGTGCCGCCGACCGACCACTACGCCGAGAACCACGGCTTCAGAGTTCCCATCCCGCTCCACGGCCGGAACCGCTGCGACGGACTCACCGCCGTCAGACACGTCGAGACCGCACTCGACCCGCTGCGCCGGCGCGGCGACTTCGCCCCGGACAGCGTCCGCCGCGCGCTCACCGGCCTCGGCTACTCCGCCGGGAAGGTGCAGGCGTACCAGAACGGCCCGACCGGGGTCGGCTTCCTCATCGACATCGGCGCCTCTCCCTGGTGCGTGGAGGGCACGATGAGCAGTGACTCCACCAGGGCGGACGCCTTCGGCGGCTACCCCGACGGCACCGGCTGCGAGCCCCCGAGCGGCGGCCACTGACCAGGACCTGGACCTGCGCCTCCCAGCTCACCACCTGGTCATTCCGGCAAGAACACCGATGACCTGGTGGTGCAAGTCGGCACCCGGTACAGACGCTTGCGACCGGCCGTGCCGACGAACCGGCCTCCGTTCGTGTCGATCACACGCCGGGAAGCGGTGTTCGTCTCGTCGCAGGTCAACAGTGCCCGTGTGATGCCGAGCGAGGCGGCGATCGGCAGGGCTGCGGCGAGCATCGCGGTGGCGTGGCCCTGTCGGCGTGCGCTGGGCCGCACGTCGTAACCTATGTGCCCGCCGGCCTGTTCCAGGGCCGGGGTCAGCCGGTGGCGGATGGCGAGTCGGCCGAGCATCTGGCCACCTTCGCCCCACCACAGCGTCGTCATCGGCACGAACCCGTCCCGGCGCGGCGCGGCTTCGTCCCGCTCGCCCAGGAGGCGGGTGATGTAGGCGTCGAAGGCTGTGGCGTCGGTCAGAGCGGGCGGGTCGACATCGGTGACGAACCACGGAACCGGGTAGTCGCTGTCCTCGCGGAACTCGGCCACCGCCGCCAGGAACGACGTGCGCAGCCTGGCGGTCGGATCGATCAGCTCGGGCATCTGCCCATCATGCCCGTGGGTGCGTCCTGGGCCGCTGCCCGGATTTCACTGGCCGTACTGAGGTGCGGGGTACGGAGCGGCCTGCGGCGGGTACTGGGGCTGGTTGTACGCGTAGTCGCCCAACGTCGCCACGGCGGTGGCCTGCGAGTTGGCCACCGCGGTGCCGCCTCCCGAGGCCACGGCACGGGCCTGCGAGTTGGCCACCGCGGTGATCTGCGGAACGCCGCCGTAGCCGTCGGCGAAGCCGACGCCGGCACCGACGGC
Organism: Streptomyces sp. MUSC 14; assembly: GCF_001866675.1. NCBI lineage: Bacteria > Bacillati > Actinomycetota > Actinomycetes > Kitasatosporales > Streptomycetaceae > Streptomyces > Streptomyces sp. MUSC 14. Next base: position 162,655 of record NZ_MLYN01000063.1, on the reverse strand, counting down.
GCACAACCCGACGACGGCTCCGGCCACGACGACGGCACGCTGAATCCTGCGCATGATGGGACCCTTTCCGATCCGGGCGCGAGGCCCTTGATCTGAGAGAAATGAGCGTATACGTACACTTCGTGACAATTCTTAATCACTGGTCCCCTCTGTACCGGTCGGCTCGCCGGGCACATCCACGTCCTGCCGCGACGGTCGTTAGTCGGACATGACTACTGATCCCGTCCGCCGGGCACGCCGCCCCCAGCGCCGCCACGAGGTTCGTCGCAAGGCCGTAGAAGGCGAGCAGGGTGCTGAGCAGGGTGACGACCGGGCTCTGCGTCGCCGTCAGCGGTCGATCCGGGCCAACTCCGCCTTCAGTGCGGTGACTTGCATCTCATGGACCGCGTACGGGAGATCATCGGGTTCCCCGCGCCGTTCATCGCCGACAAGAAGGACAGCCGTCTCGGCGAGTTCGCGATGCGTTTCATCGCGCACAGTACGTTCTTCTGCCTCGCCACGTCCGACGAGGCCGGGCAGCTCGACATCAGCCCCAAGGGTGGTCCGCCGGGCGCCGTAAGGGTGTTGGACCCGTGGACACTGGTCCTGCCGGACCGTCCCGGCAACAAGCTCGCCGACACCGCCGAGAACCTGACCCGCCATCCGGGCGTGGGCCTGGTCTTCCTGGTGCCCGGGCTTCGGGAGGTGGTGCGCGTGAACGGAGACGCGTTCCTCAGCGACGACCCGGAACTGGAGACGAACTCGCGCGGACGCGGGTGGCACTTCTGCAGGAAGATCCCCGATCCGAAGCCGACGAGGTCGTAGCCCGCCAAGCCGCGGACCTCTTCCGCCTCCACCACAGGCGCCCCCAGCACCTCGCCCGTCGTGTACTCCCTTCGCCACAGGCGGAAAGCGTCCGCTACGGGGTGAGACCGGCTCGGACGAGACGCAATGCGGCCGCCGGGTCCGTGGCGCGTGTCACCGTCCTGCCGACGACGACGTGCGAGGCCCCAGCGGTGATCGCCGCATGCGGTGTCCCGGCGCGGGTGTGCTCGGCCGGGGATTCGCCCGGGAGCGCGACGCCCGGAGTGACGATCAGGGCACCGGGGCCCAGGGTGTTGCGCAATGCCGCGACGTCCCGCGGCGAGGCGATCACGCCATGGCAGCCGGCCCGCTGCGCCAGCCGGGCCAGCCGGAGCACCTGCTGGTCCACCGCAGCGCTGACACCGATGTCGGCGAGATCCGCGTCGGTCATGCTGGTGACCACGGTCAAGGCGAGGACGCGCAGTTGGGGGAAGTCGCGGGCGGCCTTGACCGCGGCGGACATGATGCCGCTGCCGCCCATGCCGTGCACGGTGACCATGGACACGCCCAGTGCTCCCGCGGCCCGAACCGCACCGGCAACCGAGTTCGGGATCTCGAAGAGCTTGAGGTCCAGGAAGACCTCCTTGCCCCGGGCGACCAGGCCCCTGACGACGTCCGGCCCCGCTGCGGTGAGCAGTTCAAGGCCGACTTTGTAGAAACGGCACTCGTCACCCAGCCGCGCGACGACGGCATCGGCGGTTGCGCGACTGTCGCAGTCCAGGGCGACGATGATCTGGCTGATCGGATCCACGGGGGGCATTGTGCCGCCACAGGTGGTCCTCGTGGCGGCCCTGGGGGCGGTGAACGGAGGGAATACGGATCCGCGCTTGATCTTTGAACGCGGTGGCACGGTCGGCGCCGGCCCTCTGGCGCGCGGCCGGGCAAGGCTTGTCCGGACGAGAGAGTGCGGTGATCACGCGATGCAGGCGGTGCGGTTTCACGAGTACGGCGGGATCGATGTGCTGCGGGTGGAGGAGGTGGAGCGGCCGGTGCCCGGTGCTGGGCAGGTGCTGGTCGAGGTCCGCGCGGCCGGGATCCAGCCCGGCGAGGCGCACATCCGCACGGGCGGGCTGCACGAACGCTGGCCGGCGGCGTTTCCTTCCGGGCAGGGCAGCGATCTGGCCGGCGTCGTGGTGGAGGCCGGCCCGCACGTCCGGGGCTTCGCGGTGGGCGACGAGGTTCTGGGCTTCACTCACCGGCGGGCCAGCCACGCGCAGTTCGTCGTGGTCGACGACGTGAACCTGGTCTCCCGTCCGGCGGGGTTGGCCTGGGAGGTGGCCGGGGCGCTGTACGTGGCCGGCACGACCGCCTACGCCACCGTGTTCGCGGTGGACCCCGGCCCGGACGACACGGTCGTCGTCTCCGGTGCTGCGGGCGGCGTCGGGTCGCTCGCCGTGCAGCTCGCGCGGCGGCGCGGGGCCACGGTGATCGGGCTGGCGAGCGAGCGGAACCATGCCTGGTTGACGGGGCACGGTGTCGTCCCGGTCGCGTACGGGCCAGGTGTGGCCGAGCGGATCCGTCGGGCGTCGGGCGGCAGGGTCGACGCGTTCATCGACACCTTCGGCGACGGCTATGTGGCCCTGGCGGTGGAGCTGGGTGTGCGGCCCGAGCGAATCAACACGATCCGCGACTGGCAGGCCGCGGCCGAGGTCGGCGCGCGGACCTACGGAGAAGGTGCGGCGGCGTCCGCGGTCGTGCTCGGCGAGCTCGCCCGGCTTGCCGCGCGCGGGCAGTTGGAGGTGCCGGTCGCCCACACCTACCCGCTGGAACAGGTGCGAGACGCCTTCCGCGAGCTGGAACAGCAGCACACCCACGGCAAGATCGTGCTCCGGCCCTGAAGGGTGTCGTTCGGATCAGCAACGCGGCGCCACCGCATTAGAGTTGGGCCGACGGACGACACACGGGGGCAATGATGACTGGTCAGTGGGAGTCACTCGGCGAAGCCGGAGGCATCGAGGCGTACGTGCACCGCCCGGCCGGTGAGGTGCGCGGCGCGGTGGTGGTCTGCTCCGAGCTGTACGGAGTCAACGCCTACGTCCGCGAGACCTGCGCGGAGCTGGCGGCGGCCGGCTACGTCGCGCTGGCGCCCGACTACTACTGGCGCAACGCTCGTCGCACCGCGCTCGGTTACTCCGCCGAGGAGCGCGAGGACGGTCTGGTGCTGATGCGCGCGCTGGACCGGGACGAGCTGGTGGCTGACGCTTCCGCGGCGCTGGCGACGGCGCGGGCCGAGGCCGGGGGCGGGGCGTGGCGTTCCTCGGTCTGAGCATGGGCGGTCACATCGCGGTGCGGGCGGCGACCGAGCTGAGCTTCGAGTTGGCCGCGGTCTTCTACCCTGGCTGGCTGCTGAACAGCGGCTTCCCGCTGGTCGGGCCCGTGCCCCCGCTGGAGACCAGTGAACGGATCGCCGCGGGCGGCGCCTTTGTGCTGGGCTTCCGCGGCGAACTGGACCACATCATCCCGGCCGAGGAATGGCAGCAGGCCGAGCAGCACCTCGCCAAGGCCGAGGTGCCGCACGAACTGGTCAGCTACCCGGGTGCCCGCCACGGCTTCGCCTGCGCCGACCGCCCGGAGGACTACGACCCGCAGGCCGGCGCCGACGCCTGGCGGAGGGTGTACGCCGCCCTGGCGTCACACCTGTGACCTCACGCCCTCCCCGGTGGTACGACGGCCCTGTGCCTCGATCTGCTCGTTGCGCGGTGGTTCAGCGGACCCAGGTGCCGGTGAGGTCCTGGACGGCCGAGCCGTCGAGGTCCGCGAGTGTGGTGGCGACGAAGTCGCGGGCCCATGCCGAGGTCTGGATCCGGAAGGCCGGGTGGTCGGCGGTCAGGGCGTCGATGATCGGGGCGGCGGCCTCGGCCGGGGACTGGGCGGCGCCGAAGGCCTGCTGGGTGCGGGCGATGTACGCCTCAAGGGCCGGAGCGTAGGGTCCCGCGGCGGCGAGCAGGGCGGGGACGTCCAGGCCGAGGTTGGTGACGAACTCGCTCGCCACCGCGCCCGGTTCGACCACGGTGACGTCGACGCCGACGGTGGCGGCGACGGGGGCGAGGGACTCCATGAAGCCCTCGACGGCGAACTTGGCGGCGCAGTAGGCCTCGTTGAAGGGCTGGCCGAGGACACCGCCGACGCTCGTGACGGTGATCACGCGGCCCTGGGCTGCGCGCAGGTGGGGCAGGGCGGCGCGCGTGGTGGCCACCACGCCGAAGAAGTTGACCTCCATGGCGGAGCGGACGTCGTCGAGGTCCATCTGCTCGATGGTGCCGACCGTGGCGGCGCCGGCGTTGTTGACCAGTGCGTCGAGGCGGCCGTGCTCGGCGATCACCTCGTCCAGGCAGGCGGCGATGCTCGCGGGGTCGACCACGTCCAGGCGCTTGACCTGGATCCGGTCGGCGACGCCGTTCTCGGCGGCGGCCTTGAGCAGGGTCTGGGCCTTGCCGGTGTCGCGCATGGTCGCGATGGTCGTCCAGCCCGACCGGGCGGCGCCGAGGGCGGCGGCCAGGCCGATGCCGGAGGACGTACCAGTGATCAGAACCGTCTTCGGGGAGGTCATCAAGGTCTCCTTGCCCGTCGGTGGGAAGCGGCGTCGACAGTAACCGGGGAGTTCCCCGGTTAATCGCAACGCTAACCGGGGAACTCCCCGGTTGTCCAGTTAGACTGGCTTCCAGACGAAGGGAGCCGCCTTGACCACCCAGCCGGGCCCACTGCGGGCCGATGCCCGCCGCAACCGCGAGCGCATCCTCGAAGCGGCCGTACGCGCCTTCTCCGAGAAGGGCGCGGACGCTCCGATCGACACGATCGCCAAGGCCGCGGGCGTCGGCTCGGCCACGCTCTACCGGCACTTCCCCACACGCGAGGCACTGGTCGAGGCGGCCTACCGCAACGAGCTGGCCCGGGTCTGCGACAGCGCCGTCGAGCTGCTGGCCGACTTCCCGCCGGACCGGGCGATGCGCCTGTGGATGGACAGGTTCATCGACTACCTGGCCGCAAAGCAGGGCATGGCAGAAGCCCTGCGGGCCGCGGTGGCCTCCGGCGCGGACCCCTTCGCCGAGAGCCTCGACAGGCTCAGCGCCGCGATCGGAACGCTGCTGCACGCCGGAGCCGAAGCCGGACTCCTGCGCTCGGACCTCGAACCCATCGATGTCGGCCTCAGCCTCAACGGCGTCGCACTGGTCACCAGCACTCCGGCCCAGCGCGACCGGGCCGACCGCCTCCTCGACCTGCTCCTCGACGGGCTCCGCTACGGAGCGGCCTGACAACCCGTCAGACTACCGCGCCCAGCGTCCCATGGTCGGCGCGGTGCCGACGAGGCATTCGATGCCGGCCGGGAAGCCGGCGAGGGCGTGGGCGGTCAGGCGCAGGTGGCCTTCGAGGCAGACCAGTTCGTCCTGTCTCTCGCCGACAAGGATGAGCGCCGGAAACCGCTCGCCACCGATGAGCGCGCGAGCCGCGTCGAGGAACGGTTCGTTGGGTACGTCGAATGCCCGTCGCCCTGCCTTGACGCGTGCGGCGGCGTCGGTCGGGCGGCGGCTGCCACCCGACAGTTCGACCCAGTAGGAATAGTCGACGTAGCGCACGCGGGCCGCCTCGTCGGCGGACAGGAGCGCCCTGGTCCACGTGACATGCGTGGGGAAGTTCTCGAACAGGTCGCGGTTCTCGCCGTACCCGCGCGTCGCGGCGAGCAGAGCGCGACGCGCGCGGTTCGCTCCGGCGTCGGAGAGGTCCGGCCGCGTCAGCAGCCGCTCGGCCCGCCCGCAGGCCGCCAGGTGGGACCGGAGGTTCCGGCCGAACCTCCGGCTGGACAGCTCGCCGCTCAGGAAGCAGGCGATCATCTCGTCCTCGCTGCTCGTGCCCAGTACCTGCACGACCGTCAGCATAGGTTCAGGTGGCCGGCCGGATCAGGCCGGGCCCTCCAGGGCGAGCAGGACGGTGCGGAGGTCGTCGTTGAGGCGGCTCTGGGCGGTCGGGGACAGCGCGGCCAGCAGCGACTGTTCCGCCTGGGTCTTCACGGCGAACACCTCCGTCGCGCGTTCCGAGCCCGCCGGGGTGAGGGTGACCAGCACCGAACGACGGTCGTCGGGGTCGAGTTCCCGGGTGACCCAGCCGCTGCGCTCCAGCCGGCTGACCCGGTTGGTGACGGCGCCCGAGGTGAGTTGCAGCTGGGTCATCAACTGGCCCGCGGTCAGCTGGTGTCGGGGCTCGGTTCTCATCAGGCAGGCGAGGAGTTCCAGCTCCCACAGTTCGATGTCGTGGGGCGCGAGTTCGCGCTTGATCTCGGTCTCCAGCCGGTGGGCCAGCCTGCGCACCCGGTAGGCGAGTGCCTTGGCTCGCAGAGTCTCCGGATCGAGCTGATCGGCGACGACCTCGGTCAGTATGTCCACGTAGTCCTGTTGCCCGGGGCGCGTCACCATCGTCCCATCCTAATCGAGAGCGTTGAGAATCTTCACGTTCGCGCGTCGGTGGCCGACGTCGGGGCAGCCGACCGTGCGGCCGGACACATGCGTGCGGTGCTGTGTGCGACCGCGGGCGACACGCCCGTGATCGCGAACCCGGTCGCGCCGGCACCGGACGCGCCGACGGCCGGCGCGCGCACCGCCGGCGGCGTCACAGGTCTCCCGAGGGGGCGGTGCGCCGGTCCGGTTCGGTCCAGGCGGCCACGGCTCCGGCCAAGGCTCGGACCTCGCCCCCGCCCACGGCTTCGACCTCGGCTCCGGTCTCGGCTCCGGTCTCGGAGAGACGACCGGCGGATGTGGTGACGTGGGCGACGTGGCCGTCCGGCCGGATCAGCGCGGCGCGCACACCGTGCCACGCGGCGCCGCGTACGGCGTCCTGCGCGTCGACCGGGCGCGCGGTCACCACCTGCGTCCGCGCCCCGCCCAGGCCGGCCAGGGCGGCCCCTGCGCCGCGGTCACCGGTGAGGTCGACGAGCAGGAACCGGTCGGCGCGCAGCGTGCGCAACAGGGAGCCTGAGGTCAGCGTCAGGTCCGGCACCCGGGTGCCCACCAGCGGGTGGGCGCCGGCCGGACGCGGGTAGCCGACGCCGAGGCCGGACACCCAGCCCGTCAGTTCCGCGGCCACCTCACCGCCCCGTTCGATGAACCTGCTGAACGTCGCGCGCAGCGCCGCGGCGGCACGGCCGAAGGTGTTGAACAGCGCGTCCTGCGCCAGCGTGTCCGCGATGAGCCGGTCGGCCACGGGCCGCCGTTCGCTGTCGTAGCCGAACTCCCCCGTGACCAACGCCTCCGGCGCCCATCCGTGCACCTCGGCCGCCAGTTTCCAGGCCAGGTTGGCCGCGTCCTGCAGGCCGACGTTGAGGCCCTGGCCGGCGGCGGGCATGTGGATGTGCGCGGCGTCGCCGGCGAGCAGTATCCGACCCGCGCGATAGCGCTCGGCGTGCCGGCTGCTGTTGCCCGACCTGGACAGCCAGGACGGACTGTGCACGCCGAAGTCACGGCCGCAGATCCGGGTCAGCGCCGTGCTCAGTTCCGCCAGGGTGAACGGCTCGGCCTGCCTGCGCCGCACCTCCTGCGACGTCAGTCCGGTATCGGCCGACTTTGCGCCGAAGACGCGGATCGAGGTCTCGCCCAGTCGCATGTAGCCGACGTAACCGGCGTCGTTCCAGAAGTACTCCACACCGTCCAGTGGGTCGGTCGCCTCCACATCGGCGACGAAGCCGATCATGGTGGGGTTGCTGCCGGGGAAGTCGATGCCGGCGGCGGCGCGCACGATGCTGCGCGCGCCGTCCGCGCCGACCAGATACCGCGCCGTGCGAGGGACGTCACCGGCCCGGATCCGCACCTCCTCCCCGCTCTGCACGACGTCGGTGACCTCGACGCCGTAGTGCACGCGAACCCCGCGGTCACGCAGGTGCTCCGCGAGCATCTCCCGGGTCTGCCACTGCGGGACCATCAGCCCGAACGGGAACGGCGTGTCCAGGCCGCTGTAGTCGAGCCTGGCCGGCAGCGCGGCGTAGTGCGCCGACCTGACCCGCATGCCCCGCGCCACCAGGACGTCTCCGAGCCGTCGGCCGTCGCCGCCCTCCAGCGTGGTGAGCACTTCGAGAGTGCGGGGATGCACGGTTATCCCCTTGGTGTGACGGTCGAATTCCCGGTCGCGTTCGTACACCTCGACGCCGACCCCGGCCGCGTCCAGCAGCGCGGCCGTCAGCAGCCCCACCGGGCCGCCACCGGCCACGATCACGTCTGTGCTCATCATCCGCGTCCTCCCCCTCCCACTATACGAATATGAAGATAATGAACGTTAAGATATCTCGGTAAGGGCGCGCAAGGGTGCGGGCCGCGTCGCGCCTACGCGTTCGGGGACGGGGCGTGCATGCCTTCGAGGAGGGTGGCGAGGTAGCGGTGCGCGGTGTCGATCCGGTCGGCCGTGGTGCCCCCGTGCACGTTCACCGCGTGGGCGACGCCGCACATGAGCGGGACGAGGTCGGCGGCGGCGAGGCCGGGGCGGACGGTGGCGGCCTCCCGGGCCCGGCCGAGGAGTTCGGTGCCGACCGCCGCGAGCGACTCCTTGAGTTCCGTGGTGCGCGGGAGGGCGTCCGTGGCCGCGGCGGCGACCGGGGCCAGGGCGGCGTCGGTGATCTGCGCTTCGACGATGCACGACAGGAAGCTCTTCAGCGCGGACCAGGAGTCGGCGTCGGCCAGTGCGTCGCGGCCGTGTGCGGCAAGGTCTTCCAGGCAGGGGGTCGCGACGGTCTCCAGCAGCGCCTCGGGGGTGGCGAAGTGCCGGTAGACCGTACCGACCCCGAGTCCCGCCCGGCGGGCGACGTCGTTGAGCTGCAATCCGGTGCCCTGGTCGACCAGGTCGCGGGCGACGGCGACGATCCGGTCCCAGTTGCGGGCGGCGTCCTTGCGCAGCGGTGCGGTCGTCATGGGGGCAGTCCAGGTCGCTTGTCTCGTCACGGGGGTCCGGCGTCCGATCGTACGCGGGGCCTCCCGGCCCGCCCACCGCGGCCGTCAGCGCCGGTCGTGCACCTGGGCGAGGAAGCCGGTGATGGTCTCCAGCCACTGGTGCGGCTGCTCCAGGAAGGGCAGGTGCCCGGTGGCGAGCGCGGCGGTCTTCGCGCCGGGAACGGCCGTGGCCAGTTCGCGCTGGAGGGCGGCCGGTACCAGGGCGTCGGCGGTGGTGACGACGACGAGGGTGGGGACGACGATCGCGGCGAGGTCGGCGCGGACATCGGTGCGGCGGCCCAGGTCGACCTGGGCGCCGGTGCCGGTCGGCAGGGCCGAGGCGGTCTGCTCGGCGGCCGCGCGCACCTGGGCGGGCGTGAGGGAGTTCAGCACGGGCGCGCTCAGGGCCAGCTGGGCCAGGTACCGGCCGAGCAGGAGGTGCTGTCCGGATTCGTAGAGCTCCTGCCAGATCGAGGCGGCCAGCTCGGTACGGTGTCCACGCGGGCGAAGGTCGCGCTCAGCACGAGCGAGGTGACCCGCGCCGGACGGCGGACCGCGGCGCGGATCGCGACCGGGCCGCCCAGCGAGTATCCGCAGACGGCGAACGTGTCGAGCCCTTCGGCGTCCGCCGCGGCGACGAGTTGGTCCGCCAGTGCCTCGAGTTCCAGGGGCGCGGACGCCGTGGGGGTCCGCCCGGAGCCCGGGTAGTCGACGCCGACGACGGTGTGCCGCGCGGCGAGCCCGTCCATGATCGGCCCGTAGTTGGCCTCGATGCCACCGCCCGCGCCATGGGCGAGGAGAAGACCGGGGCCGGAACCGTGGACGTGGTGGGCGTAGGTGATCGGGACCGCGTCGGTCATGGGGGTGTCCTCTGTCTGGCGAACCTGCGAACGGGTGGCGATGTGCGGCGGACTGCGGACCGGTGTCTTTCCCGAGGGACCGGCCGGTGCGCGCGGGCGTCGGTCGTGAGAGCGGGAGCCGGGGCGCCGCTCCCCGGCCGGGGCTCACGCGCCCACGGTGCCCGCCATGGGTGCGTGGGCTTCGCTGAGGCGGCGCACGGCCTCGGCGAGCCGGTGGTCGGCCGCCGCACGGAACGGGGCGACGGGCTGTGCCCGGGGGCCGACGACGACGCCGGTCCGGCCGGTCAGCGCCTCGTCGGTGGCGGCGACGATCGAGGGCCTGGCGGCCACGGACGCCGGACCGGACGTCGAGCGTGCGAACTTACGGCGCACCAGGGGCCACAGCAGTCGCAACGCGGGCGAGACGATCTTCGGGTCGGTCAGGGTGCCGTCGGTCATGTCGGTCGCCGCGCCTCCGGGGTCGGCGGCGAAGACCGAGACGCCCGTGCCGTCCAGCCGGGCGGCCAGGTCGAGCGTGTAGGCCAGGTTGGCGAGCTTGGCGCGGCCGTACCAGTGGAAGCCGTAGTAGCCGCCGGGCGGCTCGACGGCGTCGAACACCCGCTTGGCGACGCCGACCGCACCCGATGTCACGTTCACGATCCTGCTCGGCGCACCGGCCGTCAGCGTGGGCAGGAGCAGTTCCGTCAGCAGGTACGGCGAGAGGTGGTTGACGACGAACGAGGCCTCGACGCCGTCCAGGGTCCGTCGCTCGGCGAACATCGCCCCGACGTTGTTGACCAGCACGGTCAGCGGCTCGCCCGAGGCGGCGTGGCCGGCGGCGATCCGGGCGGCGAGCGCGCGCACCTGGTCGAGCGAGCCGAGGTCGGCGGAGAGGAACCGGCCCGGGTGCGCCGGGTCCGTCGCGTCGATCCGCTCGACCGCCCTGGCTCCCCGCCCGGCGTCACGTCCGACCACGGTGACCGCGAACCCGGCGGCTGCCAGCCCCAGCGCCGTCTCCAGGCCGATGCCGCCCGTTCCGGCCGTGACCACAGCTGTCTTCGTCATGAGCTCCTCCGCCCGGCAGGCAATCGGATAGTTCATCCGCTTAGCCCGGACGGTAGCACACAACCGGATGAGCTATCCGGTTAGGGTTTCTGGGTAACCGCGCACAGAACACCCCCGTCACGTCGTCCACGGAAAAGGAGTTGAGCGGGGCGGCGCCCAGCCGCTAGCGTCGTGGTGGATCGTGAAGTCGTCGTAGGGAGGTGAGACCCGTGAACACAGTTACCCATGGGTGCTCCCTCAACCCGTCACGGTCCGGCGGCTGACGTTCGGTGTCGCCGGGAGCGCCTGAGATCGAGGCACTCCTGGAGGGAGACTCCGATGAGCACGAAGCCTTTCCCATCTGGCCTGAGCGAGAACGCGGTGACGATCACGCGCGTCGCGGACAGGCAGTGGCATGCACTGGATGACGACCTGGTGGTCGGCCGCGGGTACGCGGAACACCGGGCCGACGGACGCTTGTTCGTCGGCATCGACGCCTGGCACGACGCCACCTTCGACCGGCTCGCCGAGGCGATGCTGGCGCAGCTGCCGGCACCGCTGTTCACGGTGGTCGACGAGGCCGACGTCGAGCTGACGGCCGGCTGGCGGCGGGCCGGTTTCACGATCGGGCGCCGCGAGTGGGAGTACGTCGTGCCGACCGACCCGCGGGTCACAGGGCTCGACGACGTCCTGCCGCCGTCGGGCGTGTCGGTCGTGCCCCCCGGCCGGGCGGACGAGAGTCTGCTGCGGGCGGTGGACCGCGCGATCCGTGACGAGGTCGAGGCGGCCGTCGGCTGGTGGCAGTCGATGCCCGCGGAGGTGATTCCCCGCGCCGAAGGCGACACCGTCGTCGACCCGTCGAAGTACGCGGTGGCCGCGGCGCCGGACCGCTACCTGGGGCTGATCCGGGTGGTGACGGTGAACCGGCCGCGCATCGGGCTGATCGCGGTCCGGGCCGGCGAGCAGCGCCGCGGCATCGCGCGGACGCTGCTGGCCCACGCGCTGGGGACGCTGCACCGCTCCGGGTTCGCCGCGGCCTGGGCCGAGGTCCACGAGTCCAACCGGGCGGCCACGGCGCTGTTCCAGGGCATCGGCGCCCGGCCGGTGAGCAGCAACCTGGAGCTGGTGCGATGACGAAGGACAAGAACGTCATCGAGGTCGAGGGCAAGGTCGTCGAGTGTCTGCGCAGCGCCATGTTCACCGTGGAGCTCGAGAACGGCCACCAGGTGCTCGCGCACATCAGCGGGAAGATGCGCAAGCACTACATCAAGATCTACCTGGAGGACCGCGTGCTGGTGGAGCTCCCGCCGTACGACCTGACGCGCGGCCGGATCGTGTTCCGGTACCGGAACTAGGCGCTCGGCGCCTCCCGCGGTAGCCGATCCCGGGCTCCGGTCACGGCGTTTCCGTGACCGGGGCCCCGATGTCTCGCACGGGCGATGCCGTGGCGCAAATGATCCTGGTCAGTACCGGCCATGCCGAGCGGGCATCCGTACGCGCCCTGCTCAGTGCGACCGGCAGTCCCGCACCGGCGCTCCCGCTGGCCGTCGTTCACGATCCGTGGTGGACGACGGCCTGCTGCCTGGACGACTTGGCCGACTCACCGGACGGGCAGGAGACGGCGGATCCCGAGGTCGACCAGACGCTGCTGGCGGTCGTCGCAGCGGGAACGCCTCTTCCGCTGCCGATCGTTCAGAAGCTGCGCGTGCCCGAGCCGGTCCGCGCCGCCCTCGCCGCCGAAGTCGTCCGATGCTGGGTCGATGCGGCGGAGGGGCAGCTGCGAGACATCGGAGGGGAGGCGGTGACGGCCACGCGGTCTTCGGTGCGAAAGACCTGTCTGGGCAAGTCCGGTGCGCCCTTCGCCGTGATCACGGCCATGGCCGCCCGCCTGGCCGGTGCGGCGAGCAGCGCGTGGCACGCCGGCGTGCCTTCGGCGAGGTCTTCGGGCTGGTCTGGCAGCTCTTCAACGACCAGGAGGACATCCTTTCGGGCCGGTTCGAGGACCTGCGGAAGGGCACGGTGACCTATCTGCTCGCCTGCTGTCTCGAACAGGCGACTCCTGACTCGGCACAGCGTCTGACGGACCTGCACTCCGCCGCGGGGAACTCCGCACCCGCCCGGTCCGCCCTGACCCGCGAACTGCTCGCGCCCGCAGTCCTCGCCGCCTACGCACAGGACTGCAAGGAACTCCAGCACCGAGCGCACCGATCCTGGACGAGCCCGGCGGCACCGAGGAGTACCTCACCGTCCTGCGCGACCTCGTCGACCAGGCGTCCTGCGTGCTCCTGCGGACGGACGCCGCCGTGTAGACGCCCGTACGCCGAAGTCTGGTTGTTTCCCCCGATCTTGGCGTGCGGGCGACCTGTCCGGTGGCCGCGGGCGAGACGCCGCCCTAGTCTTCCGGCGACCGGCCTGCGGAGCTGTTCGCCACCCGGTGCCGCCCGCTGGACGTCGTACTGAGAGGGGAGTGGCACTCCATGGTGACCGCGAATCCGTCCCGCGGCGGCGAGTCCGGGGCCTCGGGAATCCGACGAGCGCGGATCCTGGCGGTCCTGGCGGGTGCCGTGGCGGCCCTCGTCGTGTGGCTGGTGGCCGCGCAGTTGGCGGGCGTCCACCTCGACGTCCGCACGGGTTCGGACCACCACGAACAGCGCGTCGGAGCAGGGGCGGTGCTGGGGGCGTCGGTGGTGGCGGGCCTCGCCGCGTGGGGTTCCCTCGCCGCCCTGGAGCGGTGGGCGCCCGCGCGGGCGCATCGCACCTGGCCGGTCCTCGCCCTCACGGTCCTGGTCCTGTCCCTGTCCGGCCCGTTCGGCCTCGGTGTCACGACGGGCGCCAAGGTGGTGCTCATGTGCCTGCATCTGGTGACGGGACTGGTGCTCGTCGCCGGGCTGCGGCGGACCGCCGCGAGGCCGTAGGGACCTGCATCGCGTGCCGCTGCCGCCGCCCCGTCGCTGTGCGGGCAGCCTCGGCCGGTGGCGGGTCCACGGCCGGCCGAGGCCGGAACTCGATGTCGTACACCGGCAGTCGGCGCGGTGGATCCCCGGAGAATTCCGGTGAAGCCGGCCCGGTACGGGCAGGAACTCGCCGTGGCGTGCAACCGCCGCACGCAACGCATGCGACCACCCGCGCCGGCCCCGAGCCGCCCCACGCCAGGAGCCCTGCACCATGACTTTCCCAACGCCGCCCGAGCAGCCGGCCATCGCCCCCGCCGACCGCGAGAGCGCCGCTCCCCCGCCCGACACGTCCTCGGCCGGCCGGGGTTTCGTGGTGACCGTCGCCTTCGACGTGGTCATTCCCGCCGCGCTCTACTACATCCTGCGCGGCGCCGGGCTGAGCGAGATCCCCTCGCTCCTGCTGAGCGGCGCCGCCCCCACCGTGCACACGCTGTACTCCGCCGTACGGCACCGAAAGCTGGACGCCATCGGCGTGTTCGTCATCGCGCTCCTGATCGGGGGCACGGCCGCCTCGCTGATCACCGCGAGTCCGCGCATCGTCCTGGCCCGCAGTGGTCTGGTCACCGCGTGCGCCGGGATCTGGCTGCTCGTCAGCCTCGCGACGGCCCAGCCCTTCACGTTCCGGGCGCTCAAGTCGCTGCTGCCGGGCCGGACCGCGCTCCTGGACCGGCTGTGGGAGACGGACCGGGGGTTCCGGCGGGTCTGGCACGGCCTGACCGTGCTCTGGGGTCTGGGGCTGCTGGTGGACGCGCTGGTGCGGGTCTTCATCGCGTTCGCGTTGCCCGTCGACGCCGTTCCGGCCCTGGACGGCGTGCTGTACGCGGCGACCTGGCTGGTGCTCCAGGTCATCACCCAGATCACGCTGTTCCGTACCGGGACCCTGGCCAAGATGTTCCCGCGCGGCGGTACGGCGGCCACGCCGGCACGTGCGGAAATTCCCAGGAACGAAAACCCCTAGCAATTCCCTTAGGGCACCCGGGAAATATGCGAAATCCTGCCGCACCGTCTCACATACTGCTCGGTATCGGTTTCGGATTCCAGGCAGCGGACATTTCGCGGATGCCGGAGCTGTGCGCTGCCTCTCGAGGAGAATTGTGAATCTCACCAGTTCCCCCCAAGGCAACGCATCTCCTGTGCAGAGCATGCCGGTGAGAGACCGGCAGATCGGCCATGCGGCGCCTTCTGAGCTCGCTGCGTTAGCCCGCAGACCGGTCCTCGTCGTCGCCGGAACGGTCGTCGTCGTCCTTCTGCTGGTGAGCAACAGATTCGGCTTCTTCAGCGACGAGCTGTATTTCATAGCCGCCGGAAAGCATCCGGCCTGGGGATACGTCGACCAGCCCCCGCTGGTGCCGCTGCTGGCCCAGGGAATCGAACACCTCACCGGCGGATCGCTGGTGGCCCTGCGCACGATCCCGGCCCTCGGGGCGGGCACCGGTGTCGTGTTCGCGGCACTCGCTGCCCGCGAACTCGGCGGCGGGCGTCTCGCCCAACTCCTCGCGGCTCTCGTCTACGGGCTGGCCCCGTTCGTCCTGATGACCGGTCACGTCCTGGCCACCGGCGGCCTCGACATCAACCTGGCCACCGGCACCGCGTTCCTGCTCCTGCGCTGGATCCGGGTGCGCGACGACCGTCTGCTGCTGTGGATCGGCGTCATCACCGCGGTGGAGGTGCAGGTCAAGTACGTCAGTGTGAGCTTCTGGGCCGTCTTCATGATCTGTGCGCTGATCCTCGGCCCCCGCAGCATCCTGCGCCGTCCCCGGCTCTGGATCGGCGCGGCCGTCGTGACCGTCTCGGCGCTGCCGGGTCTCGTGTGGCAGGCGCGGCACGGCTGGCCGCAGATCGAGATGACCAAGGTGATCGCCCAGGAGGTCAGGGATGCCGGAGCGGGCGGTTTCGGCTTCATCGGCGCGGTCCTGTCCCTCTGCGGTTTCGCGGGGGCGGTCTTCTTCGTGTACGGCATGGTCAGGCTCATCAGGTCGTCCGCCTACCGCGAGTACCGCTCCCTCGCCTGGAGCATCCTGGGCATCGCGCTCGTCTACGCCATCAGCGACGGCCGGGCGTACTACCTGGCCGGATACCTGGTCGTGCCGCTGGCCGCCGCGGCGGTCGCGTTCGAGGGCAAGGCCGGGCGCCCGCTGTGGAAGTGGCTGTCCGTTCCAATCGCCCTGCTCTCCCTCGCCCTCGTTCCGATCATGCTGCCGATGTATCCCGCGTCCGCGCTGAACCACAGCCCGGACGGGGTCTCGAAGGACACGTTCGGCTGGCCGGACATGGCGGACACCGTGGCCGGCGTCTACCACGCCCTGCCGGACGGCACCCGCCGCAACACGGTCGTGATCACCGACGGCTACGGCCAGGCGAGCGCCCTGGACCGCTACGGTCCCGCACGCCACCTCCCGCCGGTGTACAGCGGCCACCGGGGCTACTGGTACTTCGGGCGCCCGGCGGACAGCGTCACGACCGTCGTCTACGTCGGCGCGGACAAGCCGTACCTGGACCGGTACTTCGACACCGTCCGCAAGGCGGGCACCGTCGACAACCACCTGCACGTGTCCAACGCGAACCGGGGTCAGGTCATCTGGCTCTGCGAGGGCCCGCGGCAGCCTTGGTCGCGGCTCTGGCAGAGTTTCTACCACCTCACCGCCGTCACCCTGCGCGGGGACACCCCGGCCAAGTGAGCTCGGGCGCACCACGATCCGGGCCGGGGCGGTGGCCGTGGATCCGGGTGTTCCGGAGCCGGGCGCGCCGACCCCGGAACGTCACGTGGTGCCCGGCTCAGGCCGTGGTGCGGGTCACCGGGATCCACAGCTGCGCGTCGTGCTGCGCCGGGTCGTCCCGCACCGGGCGGGTGCGCAGGATCTCCGGCCCCGGACGGTACTCGTAGGGGTTGGACGGGATCCACTGGGCGGCCACGTCGGCCCACATCTGCTGCAGCGCCTGCGGGAACGGCCCGGTGTCCTCGAACACGGCCCAGGTGCCCGCCGGGCAGTCCAGCACGTCGAGATCCTCGGGCAACTCGGCGGCCGTGGTCACCACGGCGTGGTAGTAGTCGAGTTCGCTGCCCTCCTCGAAGCCGTCCGACAGGCGCACGGTCGCCGACACCACACCCTCCGGGTCCTGGTCCGAGAGGCCGACGATCCGCAGCATCGTCTCCGGCGGGATGCCCTGGATGTGCTCGGCGATGTGCGGGTTGACGCCCCGGTGGATCAGCGGGACACGGGCCTTCCTGCCGACGACCCGGAATGCTTCCTTCTCCACGATGCGGTACCGCATGGTGCTGTTCCCTTCGACGATGAGGCGGAAGGACAGCCGGGGCTGCGAGTTCAGAGCCGCGCCGGTACGCCTGGCCTCGCCGGGACCGACGCCGTGCACGGCGCGGAACGCGCGGGCGAAGGCCTCCCCCGAGGTGTAGCCGTAGCGGATCGCGATCTCCAGCAAGGTCGGTTCCCCGGCCAGCACTTCGGCCCCCGCGACGGTGAGCCGCCGGCGCCGGACGTACTCCGACAGCGGCATCCCCGCCAACGACGAGAACAGCCGCCGGAAGTGGTACTCGGACGTGACCGTGATCCGGGCCAGCGCGGACACCTCGATCTGCTGGTCGAGGTGACCCTCGATGTGCTCCATGGCCTGGTTCAGCCGATCCAGCAACCCCGGCCTCCTTCCCTTTCGATCACCGACGTTAGGACCGACCGAGCCTGCCGCACCCGACAACCTGTGCCCGCTCCGGTCGGGTGCGGCAGTCGAGGATCGGCAGTCGAGGGTGGGCGAGAAGCCAAGTGACCGGATTCGCACCTCAGTTCAGACCAAGCTTGCCCACTGAGTGGGACTATATGATCAAATAAACTGATGCGTACCCCCCACACACCGACGCATCATCCTGCTCAGTCCGACGGGCCCGGCACCGGACAGGTTCCGCGCGGCCGTAATCCGTACGACGAACTGGCGGCGCTGGCGGACAATCCGCTGGAGGACTTCCTCACCGAGGACGACATGCCGGCGTCGCGGGACGAGGACTCCGAGGAGCCCTGGGCCCCGCCCAACCACCGGCGCGGCAGCCGCCGCCGCAATCGCGCCACCGGGCTGCCCACCATGGTCAGGCTGCTCGCCTGGACGCTCACGCTCGCCTGCCTGGTCACCCTCGCCGACCGCTGGGCGCTGCTCTACGCCGAGCACAAGGCCGCCGAACGGATCAAGGAAGAGCTGCATCTCGCCGCCGCCCCCGAGGTACGGATCGGCGGCTTTCCGTTCCTGACGCAGCTGGCCGACCAGCGGCTGGACTCGGTCCAGGTCACCGTCGCGGACATCCCGGCCCAGCGGGTCACGCTCACCCAGGTCACCGCCACCGCGAACGACATCCGCATCGACGGCGACGGCCCGACCACGGTGCGCGGTGCGCTCGTTCGGCAGATGCACGGCCGGGTCCTGCTGTCCTTCGACGACATGAACCGGGAACTCGGTGCCTCGCAGGTGGCCTTCAGCGCGCGTGGCCCCGGCCGGGTCCAGGCCCACGGCTCGCTCCGCATCGCCGGCCGCGACCTGCGCGTACAGGCCGACGCCAGCATCCGGCGCGACGGGGAGCGCGGCATCGCCACCTCCGTGGACAGCATGCAGGTCGGCATCGGCGACCTGGCGACGTACCGGCCCGGCACCGGGCCCGCCGAGGGTCTCCACCTCACCGATGCCTCGGCGCGCCGGCTCACCCAGGAGGCGGAGAAGATCAGGGCCATGCTGTCGGTGCCGGAGATCGTGCACCGCCTGGGTGTCCCCGACGGTGCGGTGCGCGCCGCGCTGCACGACGAGGACAAGCTGCACCGGCTCACCGGCGCACCGCGCTTCCTGCACGAACTGACGCAGGTGAACCTCGTGGACGCGGCACTCGCCCACCCCGCGCTCTTGCAGCGGCTCGGCCTCGACCTGTCCCTGCTGACCGCGCTGACCAAGCTCACCCGCCCCGAGATCGCCGACCGCTTCTCCTTCGCCTTCCGCCTCCCCGAGCCGCCCTCGGGCGCCGTACGTCTGCGGGACGTGACGGTGGACAAGGACGGAATCCGGGTCGATGTGTCGGGGACGGGTCTGCTGCTGGGCCGGTGAGCCCGCACGGCGGACCAGCGCCCGATTACCGATGAGGCGCCCGCCTTCGGCAGGATGGGCACATGACCGAGATCCGCACACCCCGCCTCCTCCTCCGTGGCTGGCACGACGACGACCTCGCGCCGATGGCGGAGATCAACGCGGACCCCCGGGTCATGCGCTGGACCGACGACGGTTCGGTGCGCGACCTGGACCGCACGGCCGAGGACATCGAGCAGTGGGAGGAGGAGTGGGACGAGGAGGGCTTCGGGCTCTTCGCCGTCGAACTGCTGGCCTCGGGCGAACTGATCGGCTTCACGGGACTGTCCGTGCCCGGGTTCCTGCCGGAGGTGATGCCCGCCGTGGCGATCAGCTGGCGGCTCGGCTCACAGTTCTGGGGCCAGGGATACGCGTCCGAAGCCGCCCACGCCACGCTGGAGTTCGCTCTCCAGGACCGCGGCCTGGACCGCGTCATCAGCATCAACCGGGTGGGGGACAACGCCTCCGAGAACGTCATCCGCAAGCTCGGCATGGAGCCCGAGCGGGAGACGGCACACCCGGTGTACGGCTACCCGCTGCGGGTTCACGCCATCGATCTCACCGAGTTCCAGGCCTGAACCGTGGGCTTGAACTCCCGGCTGACGAATTCGAGCTCGCTGCCGTCGAGGTTGCTCCGTACGTCATCCTCCATGCGGTCCTCCGAGGAGCACCCCGACGATCGGCGCGCTCCCGAGCAGCCCGAACACCGGATTGAAGGGGCTGCCGTCCGGACCGGACGAGGGGACCCGGCTCGCCGGGGCCGCCTCGGCGGGGACCGCGCCGACCAGCCCGGCCGCTGCCGTCATCGCCACGACCGCCGTGGCCGCGGTGAGCGCTACTCGGGTCCGGGCTGCCAGGGCTCCGCGCAGAGACATCGTGCTCCTCGTGCACTCATGGGCCCCGTCGAGGCCGCCTACCGCGCACCGTAGACAGGAACATCCGCCCGGCCGCTCACCACACCGGCCGGGTCCTTCGGACAGCCGGGGCCAGTGACCGGGATGGCCCAGCGGTGCGCGCCGCCTCCGTGCGGTACCCGGCGCCGGTCGGCGAAGTGTGCCGGCGGTGCCGAACAGGTCGGGTGAGAACCGGCCGGGCAAGCCTTCTCCTCGGCTGCGCTCCGCCCGGTGCGTTGCTCACGCTGAGACACCTGCTGCCGGTACAGGGCGCCGCTGTTCGCCATCGCGGCCGCCTGTCACCACGGGCAGCGGTATCCGGTCGCGTTCGACGTGGCCGGACAGGACGGGCGGACGCCGCCGGCCTGGTGGCGACGGGGCTGGTGAGCGACTGTCCGTACGACGCGACCGCGCGAGTCGCCGTGCCCTTGGCGCGGGCGTGCCGGACTGTTCCCCCTCACGTGGGCGGTTGTCGGGCCGACGGTGCGGACGCCACCTGCATCACGATCGGCGACGTCACTCCCGGCAGCCTCGCCGCCGCCCGGCTCGGACACCTGCTGCCGGAGGCGCTCGCGGAGCGGCCCCCGGCCACGGACGGCACCGTGCTCCTCACACGGTGACCCCGCCGCTGACCGGCGGGGTCTCAGGGAACCTCAACAGCCCGTCGTCCAGGTGTGGGAGGCGCCCTGGTCGTTGGCGGCGGCGTTGTAGCCGACCTCCTGGCCCGGGGCGAGGCAGATGGTGACATGGCCGAGGAGTTCGCGGCCGGAGTAGACCTTGACGTGGTCCTTGACACCGGGGCCGGAGATGCCGTGGTTGGCCCAGGACGAGTCCTGCCACGCCATGTCGCCCTCCCACCAGTGGTCGTCGCCGCTGTGCTCGATCTTCAGGCCGGTGAAGTTCGCGTCGGTCCAGACGCAGAAGTTCCCGCTGCCGCACTCCGCCGCCTGCGCGGAGGCGGAGGTGGCGAGCACGGCGCCGGCGCAGAGGAGGGAGGCGGCGAGGAGGGAGGCGGCGCGCCGGGCGGTGGTCGAACGCGGCTTCATCATGTTCATCAGGGCGATGTTCCTTACGTGGTAGGTGAGTTGACGCGGAGCAGGGTGACGGCGGCCGTGACGGCATGGGAGCGCATACGACGCCAGTCGGCGAGGTCGGCGCTGTGCCGCTCGCGGATCGTGGCGAGCGGGAGGCGGGCGTGTGTGGCCTCGGGTCCGAGGTTGTTGACGATCGTGGATGTCCGGAACCAGCGCCGCTGGTCCCCGTACAGCCGCTGCTGGGCCTCGGCGAGGCAGCCGTCGCTGTGGGCGCGTACGACGAACCCGGTGGGCAGTCGGACGGAGAGCTGGGCCGGTCCGGTCCCGAACAGGGCGTCGGACACGCGCTGTTGCTCGGCGGGCGACGGCGGGCTGCGGTCCGGCCGGGGCGCGGTGAGGCCCCGGCGACTGAGGCAGTCGTCGGTGAGGACGCGGGTGGCGGCCTTGACGAGGTCGTCGGAGGAGAGGCGGTGAACGGGTGCGGGGGCGCAGCCGCTCACCAGTAGCGGCAGGACGAGGACGGCGAGGGCCGTCGTACGCGGAGGCATCGTGGCGGAGGAGATCGTCGACCGGGTGTGCCTCAGCCTGCCTGGCATCCCATCGTGGTGTCGCTGACGCCGTCGAACTTCCCCGCCCAGTCCCAGTTGTCGGAGTAGTCGTCCGGGTAGATCGCCCGGTACAGACACCGTCCGCCGGGCTGGTCACTGATCGCGTACACGGTGACGGACGCGTGCGAGTCGAAGGATCCCGCGGATCGCTTCACCGGCGGCTCGGCCGCCTTGAACCCGGGCGGGGCGTAGTCCCATGCTCCGCCCATCTGGCCGGGTTCGGGCCAGAAGTACACATGTCCTGTCGGCACGGCGCCGATCGACGCACTGTCCGCCGCGACCGGACGGGCCGAGGCGGTGCCGGGCAGGAGCGCGGCGAACAGGGCAGCAGCGACGGCGAGTTGACGCATATGGAAGGCCCCCCGGAAAAGTGACGCACGGTGACTGCACCGTGCAGGGTCACGATCCCCAGCGGCGGCAGCGGTATGCGCGGAATCAGACGATTCGCCCATGTAGGTGAGAAGGGATCGGCCAGGGCCGGCGGGGCGGGTGCGGTCACCGCCGCGACGCCCCGGCCGCGTCGCCACCGGATCCGGGACGCCGGACCGGCCCGGTGCGGCCGCGGTGAGCGTGCGGTGAGCGGTCGTCCTCAGGGTGGCGTCACCGCCGGTCCCGCTTCCGGGGCCGGGCGCCGGGCGAGGAGCGGAGGATGTCACGCACAAGCCGCGCGGGCCGCCCGGTCCACGGTCCCCACGGCGGCGGCCCTGCCCGAGGCACTGCGCCTGCCGCACCTGCCCGAACCGCTCGTCGAGGCGGTGAGCCGGCAGCACGGGCCCCGCGTCCGGGCGGGCACGGACCGGCATGTCCCAGCCGGCGGCTGATCAGGAAGTCGGCACCCCCGAGCGGCGCTTGTCGCCGAGGCGAACGAAACGCCGTCGTGGTTCTTCACGGCACACCCGAGAAGCGCGACCATGCTGCACCATGGAAATCCTGCTCGTCGTGAGCGCGTTCAACAGCCTCTCCCAGCGGGTGTACGCGGAACTCTCGGACCAGGGCCACCGGGTGGACATCGTCCTCGCCACGCACGGCGACGACCCGGTCCGGGCCGCCGTACGCGAACGGCGCCCGGAGCTGATCATCGCTCCGATGCTGAGGACGGCCCTGCCCGAGGACGTGTGGCGGGAACACACCTGCCTCGTCGTGCACCCCGGGCCACCCGGCGACCGTGGTCCCTCCTCGCTCGACTGGGCGATCGCCGAGCGGGCCCCGCGGTGGGGCGTCACGGTGTTCCAGGCCGAGGCCGCCATGGACGCCGGGGACATCTGGGCGGCGGAGCCGTTCGCCGTGCCGCCCGTCGGCAAGAGCGACCTGTACCGGAACGAGGTCTCCGACGCCGCCGTGTCCGCCGTCCTGCTGGCCGTGCACCGCTACGCCGCCGGCGGGTACGAGCCCCGCCCGCAGACCCACGACTCCGGCGACCCCCTGCCCATCGTCCGGCGCGACTTCTTCCGGCAGGAGCAGCGCCGCATCGACTGGTCGGGCGACAGCACCGAGGCCGTACTGCGCAAGCTGCGCGGCGCCGACTCGCAGCCGGGTGTCCTGGACGAACTCCTGGGCCGCGAGGTGTTCCTGCACGGCGGCCACCCCGAGGACCGGCTGCGCGGCCGCCCCGGCGAGCTGCTCGCGACCCGGGCGGGCGCGGTCTGCCGCGCCACCCGCGACGGTGCCGTGTGGATCCCGGAACTGCGCCCGCGCAAGGGCTCCGGCGACCCGGCACCCTTCCGGCGGCCCGCCACGTCCGTCCTCGACTCCTTCGCCGGACCGCACAAGCTCGACCTCACGGAAGCCGCCGTCCCGTTCGAACTGCCCGCGCACCGCCGCACCTGGACGGACATCCGGTACCGGCAGCGCGGCGAGGTCGGCTTCCTGACCTTCGCCTTCCCGGGCGGTGCGATGAGCACCGACCAGTGCCGCAGACTCCTCACCGCCTACGAACACGCGCTGGCCCGCCCCACCTCCGTGCTGGTGCTCGGCTCCGACCGTGACTTCTTCTCCAACGGCATCCACCTGAACGTCATCGAGGCGGCCGCCGACCCCGCCGAGGAGTCCTGGCGGAACATCAACGCCATGGACGACCTCGTCGAGGCGGTGCTGCGCACCACCGACCGGCTGGTGGTCGCCGCGCTCGCCGGGAACGCCGCCGCCGGAGGCGCCATGCTCGCGCTCGCCGCCGACCAGGTGTGGTGCCGTACGGGCGCCGTGCTCAATCCGCACTACCGGCGGATGGGCCTGCACGGCTCCGAGTTCTGGACGTACACGCTCCCGCGCCGCGCCGGGGCCGACACCGCCCGCCGAATCATGCGGGAGGCCCTGCCCCTGAGCTCCGCGTCGGCCGCACGGCTGGAACTGGTGGACCGGCTCCTGACCACCGCGCCGGGCGAGTTCGCGACCGAGGTCGAGCGGCTGGCCGCCGATCTCGCCGCCGCACCGGGCCTGCGGCACCGTATCGCCGCCAAGGCCGCGGCACGCCGCGCGGCCGAGGAGGTACAGCCGCTCACGTCCTACCGGCGCGCGGAACTCGCGCGCATGCACACCGTCTTCTTCGACCCCGAAGCCCCGTACCACGCCCTGCGCTCGGCCTTCGTGCGCAAGGAGCCGGCCCCCTCCGCCCACCCCCTGGCACCGCCGGCGAGCGCCGTCCGATGAGCGGCTCGGCGCGCGTCACTCCCCGCCACTGCGCAGCACGGCGAACGCCTCGTGCAGAAGCCCCGCGAAGTCCTCGACCGGTGCGTCGTCGCGGGTCGTGAACGCGATGAGGGCGGCGCGCACGGCAGCGACCGAGGCGCGGGCGAGGACGGAGGCGCGCAGGGCGCGGGTCCGGGCCGGTTCGTCCGGCGACCGGTGCGGGAGGCGGCCGCCGAGTGCCTCGGCGATGCCGTCCTCGAACTCGGTCAGCACACCGCTGCGGCGCGCGCCGGTGGACATGGCGCGGGGCGGCACGCCGACGAAGAGGATGCCGAGGCCGCCGTCGAGTCGCCCGGCGGCGGCGAGCAGCCCGCCCAGCACGGCGGTGTACGGGGGCTCGTCCGCCGGGCGGCGGGCGATCTCCTGCTTGAGCAGCGGTACGAAGTCGAGGAGTTCGGCGAAGACCAGGTCCTCCTTCGACGGGAAGTAGCGGAAGAAGGTGCGCTCGGTCACACCGGCCGCGGCGGCGATGTCCTTGACCGTCGTCACGTCCCGGGATCGAATCGAGCGAGCGGCTCGGCCGGCACCGCTGGAAGATCGAACGGCCGATCGCCCGGCCGTTCGGCTGCCGCCGCCTCACCGTCCGGTACGAGAGAGGGCTCGCGCTTTCTCGCCTTCCTCGGCCTCGCCGCCGCCCGCACCTGAGGGGAGTGGACTGTCAGTGCCCGGGGCCAGCATGCTCACCTGGGTCATGCCCCGGATCCGCCGTCACGGGCAGGCACTCGGCGAGCAGGCCGACGACGTCGCGCCAGGCTCGCTGCGCGTGCCGTGGGTGGTAGCCGACGCCGGGGCGCACGGTGTGGTCGACCGGTGGGTGGTGGAAGGCGTGCAGCGCTCCGCCGTAGACCGCGAGGCGCCAGTCGACGCCCGCGGCCTGCAGTTCGGCGGTGAACGCGTCCCGTTGTGCGGGCGGCATGATCAGGTCCTCCGACCCGACTCCGGCCCACACCGGGCAGCGAATGCGCGCCGCCTCGCCCGGTCGGCCCGTGGTCAGTGCGTTGACTGTCGCAATTGCGCGCAGGTCGGCGCCGTCGCGCCCGAGTTCCAGCCCGACGGCGCCCCCGGTGCCGTAGCCGACGGCGGCGATCCGGTCGGGGTCGGTCCGCGGTTCGGCGCGCAACACGTCGAGCGCCGCATGGCCGATGCCCCGCATCCGGTCGGGATCAGCGAGCAGCGGCAGGCAACGGGCCAGCATCTCCTCGGGGTCGCCGAGATAGCGCCCGCCATGAAGGTCGAAGGCCAGCGCTACATATCCCAGTTCGGCGAGAGCATCGGCCCGGCGGCGCTCGACGTCGCTGAGCCCGGTGCCCTCTGGTCCGAGCAGCACCGCGGGCCGGCGGTCGACACCGGCCGGGAGCGCGAGGTGTCCGATCATCGTCAATCCGTCGGCCGGATACTCGACCGTGCGCGTCGTAATCGCCGTCATGAGACCGGACTGTAGTGATCGTCGAGCCCGGTCCGGCCGGTGCTCTGCCGCTGGCAGAACAGCGCGGGTGTCCCTCTGAAACACGGCGAGGGCCCACAAGAACCGTCACGAACCCCGCCCCCACGGCACCACCGCGACGTGGATCCGCGACCGCCTCGACGGCCTGTTCAGCGACGAGGACTTCACCGCCTGGTACCCGCGCGACGGCCGCCCCGGGCTCTCGCCCGCGCAGCCGGCCACCGCCTGCGGGCTTGCAGTACGCGCTGAACCTGTCGGACCGCCAGGCCGCCGAGGCGGTGCGCTGCCGCATCGACTTCACGTACGCCCTCGTGCCTGGAGCTGGAAGACCCCGGCTTCCAGCACAGCGTGCTGTCCGACTTCCGTGACCGGCTCGCCGGGGGCGACCGCGCCGACCGGCTGCTGGGCCTGGCACTGACGCGGATCCGGCGGGGCGGCCTGCTCAAGGGGCGTGCCGCCCACGCCAGTCGACCATTTACATAGATTATGAATATAAAAATGCTATGCTTCGAGCATGAGTCGTCAAGACACCGCTCCTGGCGCGTCCGCCGCCATCGGGGCAGCCCTCTACGGCCTGGCCACCAGGGCCACGAGACGCCTGCCCCGGGACATGAGCCTGACGTCCGCCGCCACCCTGGCCACCCTGGACCGGACCGGCCCGCGGCGCATCACCGATCTGGCCGCGGTCGAGGGCGTCACCCAGCCCGCGATGACCGCCCTGGTCCGGGTGATGGAGGAGTCCGGCCTGGTCGAGCGGCGGGGCGACGCGTCCGACAAGCGGGTCACGCTGGTGTGCCTGACCGAGGCCGGCGCCTCCTATGTCCGGACGCGGCGCCAGGCGGGCGTCCACGCGTTCGAGCGGTTGATCGGCGAGCTCACCGGCGACGAGGTCGAGGCGCTGGTGGCGGCCCTTCCGGCGCTGAAGCATCTGGCAGAGCTCGAAAGCCAGGACCGCGAAGGGCCAAAGCAGTGACCGGGCAGCCGGTCGACGGGGTCGCGGTGAAGGCGTTCCCGGTGGCGCGTTCCGAGGCGCGGCTGCTGGTCCCCGCCCTGATGTTCATCGCTCTGGTCGTGGCGGCGGTCGCCAGCCTCGGGACGCCGCTCATCACCGGTGTGGCGACCTCGTTCCACGTCTCGCTCGGCAGCGCGCAGTGGACGCTGACCGTCGCGCTGCTCAGCGGCGCCGTCGCCACGCCGGTCCTGGGCCGGCTCGGGGCCGGCCGGCACCGGCGGGCCACGATCCTCGTCACGCTGGCGGTCGTCGTCGCCGGCAGCGCGCTCACCGTGCTGCCGCTGCCGTTCGCGTGGCTGCTGGCCGGCAGGGCGGCCCAGGGCATCGGGCTCGGGCTGACGGCGCTGATGATGGGCGTGGCCCGGGACCACCTCCCCGAGGAGCGCAGCGCGGCCGTGATCGCCCTGATCTCGGTGGTCTCGATCATCGGGGCCGGCGTCGGCTACCCGCTGGCCGCACTGCTCGCCGAGCTCGGCGGACTGCGGGCCGCCTACGGCCTCGGCCTGGTCGTCACCGCCGCCGCCCTCCTGACCGCGTGGCGCTCCATGCCCGAAGCCCCCGAAGGCCGCTCCGCCCACGTGGACGTGGCAGGCGCGGTCGTCCTGGCCGCTGCGCTGCTCCTGGTGCTGTTCCTCGCCGGCGAACAGAATCTGTGGAGCCGGCACCTCGCCGTGGCGGCGGGCCTCGCCGTCGTCGCGGTGCTGCTGCTCTGCGTCTGGGCCGTCATCGAGCTGCGCAGCACGACGCCCCTGGTCGATGTGCGGGCGGTGCGGCACCCGGCGGTCGCCGGGGCGAACCTCGCCATGTTCGTCGGCGGGATCGGCATGTACCTCCTGCTCACG
Source organism: Streptomyces sp. MUSC 14 (assembly GCF_001866675.1). Taxonomy (NCBI): domain Bacteria; kingdom Bacillati; phylum Actinomycetota; class Actinomycetes; order Kitasatosporales; family Streptomycetaceae; genus Streptomyces; species Streptomyces sp. MUSC 14. Next base: position 135,444 of record NZ_MLYN01000063.1, on the reverse strand, counting down.
CTCATCACCCGGTACGCGCAGACGCCGCACGGCGCCGGCTACGGCTTCGGGCTGACGACCTTCGTCGCCGGGCTGGTCCTCATCCCGTTCTCGGTGCTGGGGTTCGTCGCCGGCAAGCTCACGCCGCGGGTCCGGACGCGGATCGCCGACCCCCTGCTCCTGGCCGGCAGCGCCGTCATGGTCGGCGGCGGGTTCACCCTGTTCGCGGCGGCCCGGTCGGACCTGGCCGAACTGTTCGCGGCGATGGGCGTGCTCGGCTTCGGCGTCGGCGGCTTCTCGGCCGCGATGCCCGGCGTCATCCTGGCCGTCACCCCCAAGAGCGAGACGTCGAGCGCCATGAGCTTCAACTACGTCGTCCGCAGCGTCGGGTACTCCCTGGGCAGCGCCATCGGCGGCCTGATCCTCGCCGCGGGCACCGGCCCCGGCGACCTGTTCCCCGACGACAGCGCCTACACCACCGCGGCGCTGGTCGGCACCGGCGCCATGGCGATCACGACGCTGACAAGCCTCGCTCTCGCCCGCCGACGCCCGTCCGAGACCAACCCGTGAGTTCAGATGCACTCATCAAGTTCAGATGCGCTCATCCCAACACTGGAGGTTCCATGCCCAAGGGCTACTGGGTCAGCGTCTACCGCACCATTTCGGACCCTGAGAAGCCGGCTGCTTACAACAAGCTGGCCGGTCCGGCCGTCAAGGCCGGGGGCGGTCGGGTCCTCGTCCGCGGCGGTCGGGTCGTGGCGCATGACGCCGGAATCGCCGAGCGCACCGTCCTGATCGAGTTCGACAGCTTCGAGCAGGCCGTCGCGGCGCGCGAGAGTGCGGCCTACCAGGAGGCGCTGGTCGCCCTCTCCGACGGCGTCGAGCGCGACTTCCGCATCGTCGAGGGCATCGACTGACCGGTCCGGATCCGGGTGCGGGCCGCCTCCGTGAACCCGCTCGACATGAAGATCCGGTCCGGCCTGACGGCCCGCGCCGGAAGCGCCCCTGCTGCTCCAGCAGAAAACCCGTCACGACAAGACCGTTGACCAGATCCTGCACCGAACTCGCCGGCGCCCCGACCGTCCGCGCCAACTCGGCCACCCTCACCCCGCCCGGCGCACGCGCGGCAGCCTCCAGGATCCACACGACCCGGTCCACCGTACGATGACGCCGCCACCGACCGTGCTCACCCATCCCACCCCACCCTTGCCCTTCGCGCCTTCGTCCTTCGTGTCCGTCACCGTACGGCGACGGTAGCCCGCCCCACGCCGGGGCGCCGCCTACCAGGCTCTGCGGCCATCTTTTGGCAGGTCAGCGGCCCTTGACCGAGCTGGGCACGATCCGCGCGTGGGAGGGCGGTGCTGCCGCCCGGAGCCGGAACCGGTTCGGCCCCGGCCCGCCTGCGGGCGATCGCCCCCTCCTGCCGTTCCAGCTCGGCCGCGGCAGACTCGGCATGGATGCGGCCGGCCTCCTGACCGCCCCTCGGCGCGGCGCCGAGCAGCGTGTCGGCGCGGTCCGGGCGGGGAGGGCGTGCGGCCGGACGGGCCCGTTAGGCTTGGGCACTCCGGCAGGCGGTGGCTCGCCGCCCGGCGGAGGGTACGGCGCTCGTGCGGCTGCCCCCGGACCACCACACCCAAGGACGGCAACCGAGTGTCTTTCTTCACCATCGGCCACCGCGGTGTCATGGCCGCCGAGCCGGAGAACACCCTGCGCTCCTTCCTGCGGGCCGAACGCGAGGGCCTGGACGGCATCGAGCTGGACCTGCACCTGAGCAAGGACGGCGAGCTGGTCGTCATGCACGACGAGACCCTGGACCGTACGACGGACGGCTCCGGGCCGATCGCCGACCAGGAGTTGCAGACGCTCAGGAAGCTCGACGCCGGGCTCGGCGAGCGCATCCCCACCTTCGAGGAGGTGCTGGACGCCGTCGGTCCGACGCTGCCGATCCAGGCGGAGATCAAGGACGTGGCCGCCGCCCGGTCGCTGGCCCGGGTGCTCACCGACCGCGACCTGCTGGACCGGGTGTCGGTGCTGTCGTTCCACGACGTGGCGCTGATCGAGATCCACCAGCTGCTGCCGCAGGCCCGCACCGTGCTGGTGGCGGGCCCCAGCGCGCACCGCGACACCTTCGTCGGCCGCGCTCAGAAGGTCGGTGCCACCCTGGTCAGCGTGGAACTGCGCCAGCTGAACCGGGCCGTGGTGGAGAAGTGCGGCGCCGCCGGCATCGACGTGATGGCCTGGACCGTCAACGACGAGCGCGACCTGACGCTGGCCCGGACGCTCGGGCTGGTCGGCTGTGTGACCGACCAGCCCGGCATGAAGCGGCTGGTCGAGGCCACGGCCTGACCTCACGGTGTCCGGGACCGAACCGGCCGTGCACGGCGGGAACAGCCGGTCCGGCCCGCGCTGTTGGACCGGCTGGTCACCCGATGACGGGGCGACCGCCGACTCGCCTGCCGCGGACTCGGACCGAGGCTTTTTCACACAGGAGGACTGATTTCATGAACGACCGGCCCCTGACCCTCATGGCGGTGCACGCCCACCCCGACGACGAGGCCACCGGAACGGGAGGTGTCCTCGCGCGGTACGCGGCGGAGGGCATCCGTACGGTCCTCGTGACGTGTACCGACGGCAGTTGCGGTGACGGACCGGGGGGCGTCAAGCCGGGTGACGCCGGGCACGATCCGGCGGCCGTCGCCCTGATGCGGCGTCAGGAACTGGAGGCGAGCTGCGCCATCCTGAAGATCAGCCATCTGGAGACGCTGGACTACACCGACTCCGGAATGATGGGCTGGCCGAGCAACGACGCCCCCGGATCCTTCTGGCAGACCCCCGTGGAGGAGGGCGCCGCCCGGCTCGCGGAACTCTTCCGCCGCTACCAGCCCGATGTGGTCGTCACCTATGACGAGAACGGCTTCTACGGCCACCCCGACCACATCCAGGCCAACCGCATCACGATGGCCGCATTGGCGATGACCGCGCCGACGCCGAAGGTGTACTGGACGACGGCGCCCCGTTCGATGATGCAGCGGTTCGGGGAGGTCATGCGCGAGTTCGGTGGGGACTGGCAGGAGCCGGATCCCGCCGAGGCCGCCGCGATGGCCGAGATCGGGCTTCCCGAGGAGGAGATCACCACCTGGGTGGACACCAGCGCGTTCGGCGGTCAGAAGTTCGACGCGCTGGCCGCGCACGCCAGCCAGGGCGAGAACATCTTCTTCCTCAAGATGGGCCAGAAGAGGTTCACCGAGCTGATGGGCGTCGAGACCTTCGTACGCGTCCAGGACACCACCGGCACGGCCGTACCCGAGAACGACCTCTTCGCCGGACTGCGCTGATCCGCCTGCCTCCCCGGGCCTGGGAGCGCTCAGCGCCAGGGTGCCGGCAGGGCGGCGGTCCGGACCACGTGGGCGACGAGCGTGCGCGGACGGAACGCGGCGAGGCCGGGCGTGAGCCGGTGGAAGGGGACCATGACGGTGCCGGCGACGCCCGTGACGTGTTCGGCGGTCCCGCTCCAGGCCACCACGCACATGGCCAGGAGCGCGGCGGCCGGTGCCGCCGGGCCCTCCGCGCCGCCCGGCCCCGAGGACGAGGTCCTCTCCCTCAGCGCCGGGCGGGGGCTCGCCCTCCGTGGCCCGTCCCCACTCCGCATCGACGGCCGAGGGCGGGCCGGCAGGCCTGCCCAGCGGCGTCGCGGCGCCACCCGGACACGCCTGCCGGCCCGCCCTCGGCGCGCTGTCCGGCGCCCTCGGCTCGCTTCGGCCGGACGTTCGCGGCTCGCCGGGCTGCGCACCGCGCACGTCACTCCCCTGCCACACCCCGGTCACCCGCTCGGGCGAACACGCCGAGTCCGTCCACGCCGAATCGTGAGCGTATGGGCCGTAGTCCCCCGGGAGAGAGCGAGATCGGCATGACGGTATCTGGCATACGCGGACCACTGCCGGACACTCCGCGGCGACGCCGGCGCCGGCGCAGCACGGCGGCCGGGTGTGCGATCGCCGCACTGTGCGCGGTGCCCACCGCCCCGGCCGACGCCAGGGGCACGGCGCACGGCGCCAAGCCGACCGTCGTCCTGGTGCACGGCGCGTTCGCGGACGGCTCCAGCTGGAACGGGGTGATCCAGCGGCTGGAGCGTCACGGCTACACCGTCATGGCCCCGGCCAACCCGCTGCGCGGCCTGCACAGCGACGCCGCGTACATCACCTCGGTGCTGAGGTCGGTCAAGGGCCCCGTCGTGCTGGCCGGTCACTCCTACGGCGGTGCCGTCATCAGCACGGCCGCGGCCGGCAACCCCCACGTGAAGGCACTGGTGTACGTCAACGCACTGATGCCCGACGTCGGCGAGAGCGGCATGTCCCTGTCGGCCCGCTTCCCGAGCGCCCTGGCAACCGCCACCCGCTCCGTGCCCTACCGCACCGGTGGCACGACCGGCACCGACCTCTACCTCAAGCAGGACAAGGTCCACACGGTCTTCGCCGCCTGCCTGCCCGCCGCCCAGGCGAACCTGCTCGGCATCGCCCAACGGCCCGCCGCCACCACCGCGTTCTCCGAAAAGGCCGACGCCGCCGCGTGGAAGAACATCCCCTCGTGGGCCCTGGTGGGCCGGCAGGACAAGACCGTCACCCCGGAACAGGAACGCTTCGAGGCCAGGCGCGCCCACTCCCACACCGTCGAGATCGACACCTGCCACGTCTCGCTCGTCGCCCGCCCCGACGCCGTCGCCGACCTCATCCTCAAGGCGGCGGGCGCGTCCTGACCGCCGGCGCCGCGGCGCCGCTGCCTCCTGTGCGCTTTGAGCCAACTTGACGGCGACCGGGACCCGATTACCGGAGGAGAGGTTGTCGTGTTCGCGACGAACTCGTTTACTGCGGGCAGCAGCCGAGACCCAAGGAGGCGCACCCGTCCCATGATCAAGCGAATAGCCGCCCTGGCGGCACTTCTCCCGGCCGTGTTGGGCACGACGGTCGGCGTCGCTTCGGCGCACCCCGCGCCGCACGCGACCCCTGCAGTGGTCACCCTGACCTACGACGCCAGCAACGCCGGGCAGTGGGCGGGCGCGGTCCAGCAGGCCGTGCAGAACTGGAACGACGCGGTGCACAACGTGCGCCTGGAGCCGGCGAGCAGCCCCGGCTCGGCCGACTACGTCTACGAGGCGACCAGCGGCTGGCCGCAGACCACGCTGGGGCCGATCTTCCCCGGCGGCAGCGGTGACGTGCAGCTGGGCCAGCAGGCGGTGGACGAGGGGTACGACGCGACCCGCATCACGGCCCACGAGACCGGGCACATCCTCGGGCTGCCCGACGACTACAGCGGCCCGTGCTCGGAGCTCATGTCCGGCCACGGCCCCGGCACGTCCTGCACGAACGCCAAGCCGGACGCGGCCGAGGCGGCGCAGGTCGACAAGAACTACGCCGCCGGCGCGTCGGCGATGCGCCCGCATCACCGCCAGGTGGTGATCGACGTCTGGTCCGGCCGGATGCTCACCGGCTCGCACTGACCCAGAAGAATGACTTTGCGCCAGTTTCACGGTGGCCTGCCGCAGGTCAGCGCCGTTGGAGGGGGTGAAGGGCGTAGCGTTTTCACCAACCGAGTTTTTAGCCCTAGCTAAAGGTGGCATGCTGATGGAGTGGCAACAAGCGTTGTCTCTCCATGAGTTGGGGGTGAATCATGGGCATTTTTGCCCGTGACGAGAGCCGGACCACGCTAGCGGCTTCCCGGATAGGGCGACAGGCGACGGCCTCCCTGGCCGGCCTGCTGGCCGGCCAGGGCAAGACGCGCTCCGACCTGGCGGCGGCCATGGGTGTCAGCCCGGGCCGTGTCAGCCAGATCATGTCCGAAGACGCGAACCTGACCGTGCGCACGCTCGCCGCCGTGGCGGAAGCGCTGGACGCCGACGTGCAGATCACCTTCCGCCCCCGCGCACAGCCGACGGACGCCAGAGCCCGCAGCGGCACGGACACGTCCCCCCTCCACAGCAGCGGACTCCCGGCCCGTCACTGAGCCGCACGCTCACGTCCGACGTCTCACATCCGGCATGCGTGTTCAGCGGGTGAGCCAGCGGTCGAACCAGCGGCGCGGCGACGGCACGGCCGGACTGTGGAACGCGTCGTTGGACATCGCCTTCGCACGCAGGGCCCTGAGCTCCTCGCTCTCGCTGCGGCGGCCGTGCACGTACGCGAAGCGCAGCAGGTGTCCGCAGTGGGCGAGCGCGGTGCCGAACGCCTGGCGTCGGGCGACGAGTTCATCCCCCGTCGCCTCACGCCCGGCCTGGCGGCACGCCTCGTCGATCCCCGTCTGCACGTCCAGCGCGTCGTCGATCGCCGTCTGCACATCCGCGTAGACCGCGCAGATCGTCTTGGTCTCGGCGGTGAGCGGATGCCGCTCCAGCAGGTACAGCTTGAGATCGTGGACGAACACCCTGAGCTGGGCGGACGTCTCGATGCCCTGGAGAAAGCGGTCCGACCAGCTGCACGCGTCCAGATGCACACGCTGCACCAGCCGCTCCCTGACCAGAGCGATCCCCAGTGTCATGAATTTGACGTACGGCTGCACCGTCTCGTCCTGCCTGCGCCTGGGCAACGCCGTGGCGCCCGTCGCCGCACCCGCGAGCACCGGGGGAATCGACGCCGCATGCGGCAGCAGGACCACCGCACCGGCGGCCACCAGACCCATCAGCGCCAGCACGAGCAACATCAGGGACGACGACGCCCAGCTGCCCAGCAACCGCCCCTTGCCGGAGAACTCGCGCACCAGCCCCACCCACGCGATGCCCGCACTCACGCCGGCGGGTAACACATAGACAGCCACCCAGCTGTGGTGAAGCCAACTCATCGACGGCGCCCCCAAGACGTTCCACGGACAGGCTCAACCGCCGTCAGCATGCGAACGCCAAAAGGCCACCCTCTCGGCACGTGTCACACCAACGCTCAGCCCACTCGCCGCCCGCCCGTCTTGCGAAGCTGCCGCGAGTGGAGTCGATGATGTCAGCCGACGTGACGACACGCCGTCACTTCCCGCGACAATCGGCCAGCGTGTCCGCCCCGCACCGGAATCCGCACCTCACGATCACCGAATCGTCGTCGGCCGGACGGCACGACGGCGACGACGCCTCCCGCGTCCTGCGGACGCCCGGCCTCAGCCGGAGACTTCGGCCACCCCGGTCGGTCGGGAGGGGCGGCGACCGCCTCGGGAGAGCAGGCTGACGACCAGGGCGCCGCCCACGAGGAGGCCGAAGGCCACCCAGAGCGCCACGGTGTAGCCGTGCACCGTCCCGGTGTTGACGGCTTCCGGACGGTTCCCGTGGTCCTTCAGGTACGACGTGGTGACGCCGGCGGCGATGGAGTTGAGCAGCGCGGTGCCGAACGCGGCGCCCACCTGCTGCACCGTGTTGTAGGCCGCCGACGCGACACCCGCCTCGGCCGGGTCCAGCTCGATCGTCGCCGTGTTCGTCGCCGTTGCCAGCAGACAGCCGAGACCGATACCGGTCAGGATCATGGCCGGGGTCAGGTACACCGGGAACACATGAGTGCTGTCCACCTTCAGCTGCGTGAGGATCAGCATGCCGGCGGCGGACGACAGCAGACTGCCCGCGATCAGGGTGCTCGGCGCGACCCTGCGGCTCAGCCGGCCGGCGATGAGCATCGCGCCGACGGTGGTGCTCACGGCGTTCACCAGCAGTGTCATGCCGGCCTTGACCGGCGAGTAGCCGAGGATCGTCTGCGTGTAGTAGCTCACGAAGAGGTAGAAGCCGAACATCGCGGCGAACATCAGGCACACGGACACGAACGCGGTGCCGCGGACCCGGTGGACCAGGATACGCAGGGGCAGCAGCGGGTTCCGCGTCCTGCTCTCGACCAGGACGAACAGGGTCAGCAGGAGCACGCCGCCGACGAGCAGGGCGAGCACCTTCGCATCGCCCCAGCCGTGCGGTTCCGCCTGGGTGAAGCCGTAGACCAGTGAGACGAGGCTCGCGGCGCTGAGCAGCACTCCGGGCAGGTCCAGGTTGCGCAGGTTGCCGCCCGGGCGGTCGCGCAGGATGAGCGGGATGCCGATCAGGGCGATCGCGGACATGGGGATGTTGGCGTAGAGGCACCAGCGCCAGTCGGCGTACTTGGTGAGGAGCCCGCCCGCGACGACGCCGAGTGCCGCACCGCCCGCGCCGACGCCGGCGAAGACACGGAAGGCCTTTCCGCGTTCGCGCCCGTCGGTGAAGGTCAGGATGAGCAGGGAGAGCGCAGCCGGCGCGAGGAGCGCGGCGAACAGGCCCTGGCCGGCGCGTGCGGCGACGAGGGTGCCGGCATTGCCCGCCGCACCGCCGAGCCCCGAGGTCAGGCCGAAGCCGACGAGGCCGACGGCGAAGGCCCGCCGGTGGCCGATCGCACTGCACACGCGCCCGCCCAGGAGCAGGAGGCCGCCGAAGGCGAGGGCGTAGGCCGTGATCACCCAGTGGCGGTCTGCGTCTGTCATGCCCAGGCTCTTCTGGGCCGAGGGGAGGGCGATGTTCACGATGGTCGCGTCCAGAACGACCATCAGCTGAGCAAGGCTCACGACGGGAAGGGTCCACCAGCGTGTCGTGGACCGCGCAGACGAGGGGGCTTCTTGCTGGATGTAAGTCACGTGTACTCGCACTATGGTCGAGGGACTCGAACGTTGGTCCGGTGGGCCGTGACCCTACTGCAGCCCCGTGCGGCGGTGTCATGACGCACACGCTCAAGGAGTCCTGTAATGACCCTCTAAGTGGCCTGAAAACAACGGGAGTTGAGTGCGATGGGCGACGCTGGCGGCGCGGTTGCCGGCAGTCGCGCGCGAAGCACGGGCCGGGGCGTGCAAGACTCGACCGGCGATGCTCAGCGTCGCGATGTGCACCCTCGGGGGTGAGCCGCATGAATCCGGAGGTGAACGTCATCGCGGGCAAGGAACGCGCGAGGGGACAGGGCGGTGCGGGAGTCGGCAGCGTCTGGCTCCGTGTCTCGCGGGGCAACAAGGGGGAACCACCACTGACGCGGGAGCGCATCGTCCAAGCCGCCGTCGCCCTGCTGGACGAGCAGGGGATGGACCGGCTCACGATGCGCCACCTCGCCGAACGGCTTCAGGTGGGTGCCACGACCCTGTACTGGCACGTGGCGACCAAGGGTGACGTCATCGACCTGGCGGTCGACGCGATCTTCGGGGAGACCCGGCTCCCCGGCCAACGCGCCGAGCATCCGCGGGACGACATCGTGGCCCTGGTCACCACTTGGCGCCAGGCGATGCTGCGGCATCCCTGGGCGGCCACTCTGCCCGCGCGGCAACGGCCGCTGATGGGCCCCAACTTCCTGGCCTGGATGGAGTTCCTCCAGTCCGCGCTGGTGCGCGCGGGGCTGACCGGCAAGCGGCTCAACGCCGCGACGTGGGCGCTCTACAACCACGTGATGGGTGCCACGGCGACCCAGTCCAGCCTCCAGCTCTCCGCCGAGGAGGCCCGGCTGGGGCAGGAGTACCTGGAGAGCCGACGCGACCAGTATCCGACCGTCGCCGCGAACGACTACATCTCCGACGTCGACTGGGACACCAGCTTCACCGTCGGGCTGGAACTGCTTCTGGACGGGATCGACGCGCGGACCAGGAGCTGAGACCGGGCCGGGGCAGCCCGTGCGACCGTAGACCAACTGTCTCGCCGTACAGCGTGAGCCGGCGTGTCACCGATCGTCGAGGGATGCCTGCCGGGCGAGGAACTCCTCGAACGCCACCCTCTGCTTCGGGTCCATGAAGCCCTGGCGGACGCTGCGGGCCTGCTTCTGGAGCCAGTGCGCCTCGTCGGGGTCCAGCAGCTCGGCGACCACCACCCCGTGGCGAGCGACTGCCGTACGCCCTCCCACGCGGCGGCGGTACAGCGTGAACGCGCCGCATTCCGCCGGGTGGGCCAGTTCCGGCTCCTCCGCCGCGGCCCGGTCCTCCGCTCCGGCGCCACCGGCCGGGTGGGCGGTGGGGGCCCAGTGCTCCCAGCGGGCCAGCGTGGCCGCGGGCACCAGTACCGCGCGTTCCGCGTCTTCCCCGTCCCACACGAACGTGACGGTGACGGGCTCGCCGACCGCCTCGGCCAACCCGAGCACCCGCTCCATCTCGTCGTTGACCGGGTAACTCGCCACTACGTCGACCTGAATTCCCATGGCGCCCGAGGCTACTGGCGGCCTCTGACATGCCGGCCTGAAGCGGCTCCGCCGGCGGGCCCACCACAGGCGACAACCGGAAGTTGTCGACGGCGCCTGTCCGTTGTTGGAGCACGGGGCGGCCGGAGAGGTTGCATCCTCGGCATGCACAGACTGATTCCCACGGAAGCACGATGAACGTCTCCGACTTCGCCGACGCCCAGTGGACACGCGCCGTCGGCGCGGGCGTCGACCCGCACGAATACCGGCGCGTCACCGCCGGCCTGGCCTCCGTCGCCGACTGGGAGCCCTCCTTCGTGCGCACCGGACACGCCTACCTGGAGCGTACGGAGAGCGCCGGATCGCTCCTCTCGGCCGGTGAGCACCTGCTGACGGCGGCCCGGTGGTTCCACCTCGCCACGCTCGCGCCGTACCCGGAGTCGGGCTCGGCCGCCGCAGCGGCGGACCACGCCCTGAGCAGGGCGCTCACCGCGCTGGAGCCCGGTGCGCGGCGCGTGAGCGGCGAGGGGTTCACCGGCTGGCTGCGCGGCCCCGCCGACGCGCCCGGCACCGTGGTCGTCGTCCCCGGCCTGGACTCGGCCAAGGAGGAGTTCCTCGATCTGGTCTCCGCACTGCTGGCCAGGGGACTGGCCGTGTTCGCCATGGACGGTCCCGGGCAGGGCGTGCTCGCGGGCTCGACGACCCTCAGGCCGGACTACGAGCAGGTCGTGGGCCGGGTCGTCGACGCACTGGGCGTCGCGCGCATCGGACTCGTCGGCCTGAGCCTGGGCGGCTACTTCGCGGCCCGGACCGCGGCCATGGAGACGCGCGTGGCGGTGGCCGCCACCGTCAGCGGCCCCTTCCGCCTCGACTGGGAGAAAGTGCCCCCGCGGGTGCGGGACATCATGGCCCGACGCGCCAAAGGAGCCGACGCCGCCCGCGAGTTCGCCCGCCACGTGGACCTCGCCGCCCTGGCACCCCGCGTCGCGGCCCCCCTCCTGGTCGTGGACGGTGGCCTGGACGTCATTCCCGGGGTGACGAACGGCGAGCCCCTGGCCCGGCTGGCACCGCGCGGCACCTATCTGTCCGTCCCGCACGGCGACCACCTCCTCGGCAACGCACGACCCGACTGGCTGCCCCGCCTCGCCGACCACATCACGCGCTTCCTGACGGAGGCACCGGTGTGAACACGGGCGACCATCCCCTGCCGATTTACATTCTTCGAGTCGAGTGTTAAATCTGTAGCCATGCCGAAGGTCCCGTCCTCCCAGATCGTGCTCGACAGCGCCTACCGTTGCTTCTGCCGCAACGGGTTCCGCCGCACGACGATCTCCGACATCGTCGAGGAGGCGCAGCTGTCGCGCCCGACCGTCTACAAGTACGCCGGGACCAAGGACGAGGCGTTCGCCAAGGTCATCCGGGCGAAGCTGGAGCCGGCCGGTGCTGCCGCCGAGGCGGCGGCAGCGGCCGGGGGCACGGCCGAGGAGAAGGTGCTCGGTGTGCTCACGGTGAAGCTGGAGGTCGCCATCCGGCTCTGGCGGGACAGCCCCGCGCACGCCTACGAGCTGCTGTCCGCCGCCTCCGCGCACACCCCCGAGCTGGTCACCGCCTACATGGACCGCCTGACGGAGCTGGTCACCGGCCCCCTGGCCGCGCTCGTCCCCGACACCGCGGACCAGGCGGCCGGAGTGCTGCTCACGTTCACCCGGGGCCTGGAGGACGACCTGCGCGACCCAGAGACGGCCCGCCGGGACCTGAGAGCCGGCGTCCGGATGATCACCCGAGGAGCGCTGAGCCGCCCCGCACCACCCCCCGCCTGACCCACGGTCAGGCCGCGCCGAAAGGCACCTCCCCATGCGCACCGCCCCCGCCGACCCCGCCACCACCCTTTACCGCGACCAGCGGGCCTGGCGCGAGCTCCAGCGGTTCCTGCCCGCCCGACTCCGCCTGACCGACGAGACCGCGCCCGAGGAGGAGTTCTGGGACTGGCGCGGACACCGCGTCCACCTCGACCGCTACCGCGACCCCGCCGCGAAGGCGAAGGTCGTACTGCACCACGGGGTGGGCACCAACGGCCGCCAGATGTCGCTGATTCTGGGCGCCCCGCTGGCGGAGCGCGGTTTCGAGACGGTCGCCCTGGACAACCTCGGCTACGGCCTCACCCAGGTCAGGCCGGGCACGACTCCCTCCTACGACGACTGGGTCGATCTCGTCGTCGACTTCCTCGCCCACGAACGCTCCCGGGACGACCGCCCGATCGTGCTGTACGGCCTCAGCGCGGGCGGCATGCTCACCTACCACGTCGCCGCCAAGGCCCCCCGCGCCACCCTGGCCGGCATCGTCGGCATGACCTTCCTCGACCAGCGCGACCAGCGGGTCCGCGACGAGACCTCCCACGACCTGTTCACCGCCCGTATGGGCGCCCCGCTCATGGGCCTGCTCGCCAGGACACCGGCCGCCTCGATGAAGTACCCGATGAGCCTGGCCTCCAAGATGTCGGCTCTGGCCAACGACCCCGGTGCCATGAAGGTCCTCAGGAAGGACCGGACCTCCGCCGCCAACTGGGTCAGCGTCCGCTTCCTCGACCGCTACCTGAACTACGCCCCCGCGGCGGAGCCGGAGGACTTCGACGCCTGCCCCGTCCTGCTGACCCAGCCCGCCGAGGACCGCTGGACCCCGCACCACCTGAGCGTGCCCGTGCTGTCCCGCATCACCAAGGTCCCGGTCGACACCGTCATGCTCGACAACGCCGGCCACTACCCCCTCGAAGAGCCCGGCCTCCAGCAGATGCAGGACGCCATCGCGGACTTCGTCACCACCCACGCGTCCTGACCGAAGCGGCCCGGACCGCGGCAGCGGCGCCCGATCGGCAGACCGGACGCCGCTGCCGCTCACCTTCCCGCCGGTGAGGTGACCGGCCGGTCGAGGTGCCGGGCGAAGAACCGGACCGCGCTGTCGGCCTCGAACCGGGGCATCTCCAGATGCCTGCCCGCGTTGGCGTGCAGCGTCTTCTCCTCCGAGGCGAAGGCGTCGAACAGCGCGAGGCCGGCCTCGCGCGGGATGCGCTCGTCGTCCCACTGCAGGTCGAACTCGATCGGGACGGTGATCTGCTTCGCCTTCTCGACCAGGGCATCGGGCCAGGTGCAGACGAAGACCGCGGCCGTGATCCTGGGCTCGACCGCCACCAGCGGCACCCCGATCGCGGTGCCCAGGCCGATGCCGACGTAGCCCACCGGCCCGCCGGAGCCGATCTCCGCAAGCTCCTGAAGGGCGTCCAGGGTCGCCTGCCACTCGGGCACGGCGAGCTCCGCCAGGCGGGCGTTGTAACGGACCACGATCGGCCCTTCCGGCTCGCCCGCCGCCTGCGCGGCGCGCAGCTCGGCGATCTCCCGCTCGTCGTGCGCGGTGCGCGGCCGGTCGCCGTGACCGGGGGCGTCGATGACGGCGACATGGAAGCCGCAGCCGGTCACGAGACGCCGTGCCCGGCCCGCCATCGCCCGGTGCTTCTTGTGGGCGCCGCCGCCGTGGCCCATCAGGACCAGGGGCGCCCGCTCGGCGCCGGAGGCCGGCGACCAGAGAACTCCGGGGACGTCGCCCACGGTGAAGTCGCGCTCGACCATGCCGTTCGACGAGGACTCGGTGGTGAACTGCAGAGAATGCACAGGTGTTGCCTTTCGGGAGTGCCTTGTTGTCGAGGCGCTCCCGGCGACACCTACGTCAGTCGCCGGCCGTGACCGGAAGGGAGAGCACCCACGTCGATACAGCGTTCATGGGTCTCACCTCCTCGGGCGGTGTCACGGTCGGCTCGAAGCTACAAGCCCGGTCACCCTCCCGTCGAATCCTTTTCGCCGCGCAGGCACGGCAGCGGAGACCGCCCCCGTGTTTCAGCCCACCGGCTCTGCCACCAGCTGCTCCTCGATCAGATCCGCGGCCCGGCAGGCGCCGCCCTCGGCGCGTACCTCGGACCACAGCCATGCCGAGCGCGTGGCGACCTGTGGATCGCCGATGAGTTCCATCAGGGCGGTACGCAGCGCCGCCGCCGTGACGTCCGCGGGGTCGAGCCGGCGGGCGACACCCAGTTCGACGAGCCGGTCCGCGTGGAGGGACTGGTCGGGCCCGTGGGGTACCGCGATCATCGGCACGCCGGCGTACAGGCCCGCACCGCTGCTGGCCATTCCGGTGTGCGTCACCCATACGTCCGCCTGCTCCAGCATCGTCAACGGCGGCGCCCACGGCCACACTTCGAAGGTGCGGGGAACGCGCTCGGCGAGATCGCCGCCGCCGTCCGTCTGCAGCACCACATGCCATCCCGGGAGATCGGCGAACGCCGCCACGCACTGGTGGTGGATCTCCTGCGGCTCGTGCGAGGCCGAGCCGGCCAGCGACACCAGCAGCACCTTCTGCGCACCCTCCGGCCGCGTCCAGCCGACCTGCTTCGGGTCGGCGCCGAGGCACGGGCCGACGAACGTCACCGCCTCGGTGTCGACACGGTCCGCGTGCGGCTGCATGGCGCGCGGGATCATGGCCAGCGCGCGCCGCGGGTGGCCGGTGAACTCCTCCACGTTCCCGGTCACCGCACCGCACCCGGCCAGCCAGTCCGCGAACCGCGCCCGGTGTGCGGGGCCTCCGGGCAACCGCTCGTACGCCGCACCGATCTCCTCCTGGGCGCCAGCCCAGGCCACCTGCGCCGCGGACAGCTGGACGAGACCGCGGTCCTGTGCCTCGGCCAGCGCGCGGCCCGCGTACGCGCCGGCGTCGTAGAGGTACAGGTCGGCGGGATCGTCGTCGTACACGGCGTGCAGCTGCGGCAGAACGGCCTCCGCCTCGTCGAGGAAGAGGGAGGCGCAGGCGATGGGATCCTGCGGCCAGTCGCGGCCGGCGCCCGGCAGGGTGGACGTGATGCCGACCAGCTCGGCGCCGGTGGCGGTGACCAGGTCGGCGACGGGGCCGGCATTGGCGTACGTCACGCGATGGCCGCGGGTCACCAGCTCACGGATGATCTCCAGGCTGGGCAGCACATGGCCGATCAAAGGCGTGCCGACCATGGCGATATGGGCGGACTGCTTCTCAGGGTGCATATCCGGACTTCCTTGGATAGAGGTCTACGGCAGACAAACGCCGAGAACCCCGGCCAGGCAACGCGGCGCACACGTCCTCGTCTCTAGCGCGGCCGCTCCGCCGTGACGACGTAGTAGTCGAGGATGCGCTGTTCGTAGGCGTGCAGGAAGTTCCGTGGCCAGGTGTCCGGGGCCCACCACCGGCTGAGCCAGCGGTCCCAGCCCGGCCACACGTGCCGTCCGATCGACTCGGCGCGTACGTCCGTGAGCCCGGCCGCCGTCATCGCGTCGGTGAGTGCCCGCAGGGGCCGTGCGATGTCCAGGCCGTTCGCGAACGTGTCCAGCAGAGCGGCGAGTTCGCCGGGCCGGCCGGGTGCGTCGTCGACGGTGAAGAAGCTCGCGACGGCCGCCCGGCCGCAGCACCCGCGCCGTCTGCGCCGCGAAGGCGTCGAGGTCCGGGAAGTGCTGAGCCGCCTCGACGCTGATGACGGCGTCGAACTCGCCGTCCGCCAACGGCATCCGCTCGGCGGCTCCCTGGACGAAGCGCAGCCGTTCCGGCTCCTTGCGGAGCAGATCGGCGTGCGCGTCACGCGCCCGGCGCAGCTGGTCCGGATGAATGTCCATGCCGGTGACCTTGACGTGGCCGTACTCCCGCAGGGCCGACGCGCACCCCATGCCCAGTCCGCAGCCGACTTCCAGGAGCTCACGCGCGCCCGGCAGTCCGGCGGCCTCCAGGACACGCCCGTACAGGTCCTCCTGACTGCGGATCCGGGCCGTTTCGTCGAGCGGGCGGTCCAGCTCGATCGCCTGCCAGTAACCGAAGTTGATGAACCCCCCGGCGAAGATCGGCATCCCGCTCAGATCGGCCGGACCGTACGCCTCCCGCACCGCGGGACGCATACCGGGCCCCTCCTCGTTCGCACTGTCCGCCACCCTGCCACTCCTCTCGAAAGAGCGATCGTCGTGTCGTGCGCGGTTCCACTCGACGCCGTACCCGACAAGAGCCTGGTCAGTCGAAGTCGGTCGGGCGGCCGAGGGGTTCGGTCGCGTCCACTTCCTGCAGACGCAGTAGGAGCCGTTCGCGGATCCGGTCGACGGCGCCCGCGCCCAGCGGCAGGCGCAGCGGGGGCTTCTCCATGCGGGTGGCGGTGATGACAGCGCGGGCCGCGCGGGCCGGGTCGCCCGGCTGGGTGCCGTGCATCGCGAGGAACTGTTCCCTGGCCGGGCCGAGAGCGGATCGGTAGTCGTCGATCGGGTCGGCCCAGCGGACGGAACGGCCGGTGAAGTCGGTGCGGAAGGGGCCGGGTTCCACGATGAGGACATGGATGCCGAGGTGGGCGACTTCCGCGGCCAGTCCTTCGGAGAGTCCTTCGAGGGCGAACTTGGTTCCGGCGTAGGCGGTTCCGCCCAGGGTGGCCAGGACGCCTCCGACCGAGGACATCTGCACGATGCAGCCGGAGCGCCGGGCGCGCAGGGTGGGCAGGACCGCGCGTGTCACGTCCAGCGCTCCGAAGACGTTGGTGTCGAACTGGCGGCGCAGTTCGGCGTCGGAGACCTCCTCGAGGGCGCCGCGCAGGGCGTACCCGGCGTTGTTGACCAGGACGTCGATACGGCCGAACTCCTTGAGCGCGGTGTCCACGGCGCGGCGGACCGCGCCGGGGTCGGTCACGTCGAGGGGCAGTGCGCGGACCCGGCCGGGCGCGAGGGCGACCAGGTCGTCGAGGGTCCGGGGATCGCGTGCGGTGGCGACGAGGCGGTCGCCGTCGGCGATGACCTCGTGGGCGAGCGCGCGGCCCAGCCCGGTGCTGGTGCCGGTGATGAACCACACCTTGGCGGCCGCGGGGTCGGCATGCTGCGAAGACATCGGGGCGCTCCTACGTGGTGGGGGCGGAAGGCGGCAGTGCGGGTATCTTGAGCCTCAAGGCAAATTATCTTGAGACTCAAGGGAGCGTCAAAGGTGTCCGCATCCGAGCAGCCGCCCACGCCGCAGGACTCCGTGGCGGCCGAACTGTCGCGGTGGATGGCCGACCTGCCCGGCGTCGACCCCGGGACCGAGGCCGCCCGCCAGCGCATCGGGCGCATGGCCAGGCTGTTCGAGCGGCTGCTCACCCAGGTGGCCACCGACCACGAGCTCACCGCGGGCGACTGGGCGGCGCTTTCGGCCCTGCGGCGCTCCGGCCCGCCCTACCAGGCCGCCCCCACCACGCTCGCCCACCAACTGGGCATCACCTCGGGCACGATGAGCGTGCGTCTGGCCCGCCTCGCCCAGGCGGGCCTGATCGAGTCCGTCGCCGCGGCCGACGGCCGCAGCAAGCCCGTCCGGCTCACCCGGCGCGGCCGGGACCGCTGGCGTGCCGCCACACGGCAACGCACCGCCCGGGAACACGACCTGTTCGCCGACGCCCTCTCCCCCGCGGCCATCGAGGAACTCAACGCGCTGCTCGGCCGCCTTCTGGGCCGCCTGGAGGACGAGTTCGGCCAGGCGAGCCGCCACGACGTCCCCAAGGACGCCTGAGCACGGCCGAAGGCCCGACGAGCGCTCTCACATTGTTCTTAGAACTTCCCGTGACAGTGGCGCCCCATGAAGGCGAGGAAGATCAGGAAGAGCAGGAAGAGGATCGTCGCGCTGTGTGCCGCGCTCACGGTGATCGGGGTGGTCGGCACGGCTGCCGCGTTCGGTGTGGGCGTGCCGGACGGGCGGGACGGGCGGGTCCAGGTGCGCGGCAGCCGGGTCACCGTGCCCGTCGCCGGCGGGCGTGTCGTGGTGGACGCCGCCTCGCTGGCCGTGCGCGGTCAGGCGGACGACGGACGGGCCTGGCAGCTGTCGGCTCCGGCGGCCGACACCCTCGGCCCCGCCGCGCGGATCTCGGTGCACGGGGACAGGGCGACCTGGAGGTACCCGGCGAAGGGCCTCACGGTCACCGCGGCCGCGCGCGACGGACGGCTGGCGGTGACCGTGCACTCCGCCCGGAAGGGCACGCTGACCTGGCCGGTGACGGCCACCGACCCGAACACGAGCGAGGTGCAGTTCCCGCGCGGCGAGGGCCTGTCGGTGCCGGTCGCCGACCGCTGGTGGAACTCCGCGGGGGCCGGGCTCGCGGGCTCCGCGGCGGGCCTGTCCGACGGTCTGACCATGCCGTTCTGGGGCACCAGCCTGCGCGGTGGGCACGGCGCGAGCTACATCGCCGAGTCCGACATCGCCACCACGCTGAAGTTCGTCTCCGCCGGCGGCCGGCTGCACACGGAGACCGAGCATGCGTTCTCCCCCGCGCAGGACACGCTCGGCTACACGCTGACCTTCGCCCTCACCGACGGCTCGCCGGTGGCCGCCGCCCGTGACTACCGGGCCTGGCTCCAGGCCCACGGCGGCATCACGACCCTGCGCCAGAAGATCGCCCGCAACCCCGAGGTCGGCAAGCTGGTGGGCGCCTTCCACGCCTACACCTGGGGCCAGGCCCGCACCGCCCAAGGCATCCAGCGCCTGCGGGAGTTGGGCATCGACAGGATGTGGCTCGGCTACGACGCCGACGACTCCCCCATGGACCGCTCGGCGGTGAGCCTGGCCGAGCGGTCCGGATACCTCGTCGGACCGTACGACTCCTGGGCCAACGCCCAGGACCCCGCCTCGGCCGACTCCTCGGTGTCCAAGTGGCCCGCGCCCGTGTGGCAGGACGCCTGTGTGCGGGGAGCCGACGGCAGGATCGTCACCGGTTTCGGCGGACGCGGCTGCTACGTCAGCTCCGAGGCGCTGCGCCGCGCCGAGCCGGCCCACCACTATCTGGCCGACCGCACCCGGGACATGACGGCGAACGGCGCGAACAGCTACTTCCTCGACGTGGACGCCGCCGGCGAGCTGTTCACCGACCACTCCCCCGCGCACCCGATGACCCAGGCGCGGGACCGGGAGAACCGGTTGCTGCGGATGGCCCGGCTGTCCGGCGACCGCAGGCTGGTGGTCGGCTCGGAGAGCGCCGGTTCCTGGGCCAACGGGGTGCTCGCCTTCAGCCACGGCTCCGGGACCCCGGCACCCGATCAGCTCTGGGCTCTGGAGCGGGACCGCGCCACCTGGGGCGGTTACGCGCCGGCCGGCGCGCCCGGGATCTTCTTCAGGCCCGTCCGGTTGCCGGCCGACGTCGCGAAGGCGATGTACGACCCCAGGTACCGGGTGCCGCTGTACCAGACCGTGCTGCACGACTCGGTCGTCAGCACCGAGCGCTGGGAGCTGTCCTGGTCGAAGCTGCCCGACCAGAGCCGTACCCGCGCACTGCTGGCCATGCTCTACAACGTCCCGCTGAACCTCGTCCTCGACAAGGCGGAACTGGACGCGCACGGCAGGCAGATCGCGCAGCTCCAGAAGTACTTCGAGCCCCTGCACAAGGCCGCGGCGACCCGGCCGATGACCGGCTTCCGGTGGCTGACACCCGACCGGCTGGTGCAGCGCACGACGTTCGGCGACGGCGCCCTGACGGTCACGGCCAACTTCTCGGACCGCGCCCACGACGGCCTGCCCGCGGGCTGTGTCGACGCTACGGTCGACGGCGGCAGGGCCCAGCGGCTGTGCCCGGCCGGTCTGTGACGGCGACCGGCCTGCCCGGCTTCTGAGAGGTGCGGCGGTGTCCGGAGGATCAGGTCGTGTTCGCGAGCTTCTGGCGTACGACGATCGCGTCGAGCCGGACTGCGAACGGTGCGGTGTCGGCGAGGCCCAGGGCGCCCATCCGGGACTTGCCGAGGCCGACGGTGACGTCGGCGCAGAAGGCGACGGCGTACAGGTAGGGGCCGGCGTCCTCGTCCTGGAGGGTGAAGAACAGGTCGCGGTAGTAGCTGGTGTGGTCCGGCCCCTCGTCGTAGTAGGCCAGTCCCGGTGCGCCCTCCTGCGCGGCGAGACCGGTGAAGGCGTCCACGAGGTCACGCTCGACGGTGTCCCAGAACGACGCCCGAGCGGCCTCGGGCGGGAGCGCCTGGCGGACCGCCTCCTTGAGGGAGAGCGCCATCACGACGACCGGCGCCTCCTCCTGGAGCCCCCAGCCGCGGACCATCCTGACGATGTCGCTGTCGGGCAGCCGGGCGGCGGCATCGCGGATGTGGCCGAAGTCGTAGTTGACGGTGGCCGGCGCGATCGCCTCCTGGAAGGCGCGCGCCAGGGCCTCCGCCTGGGCGAGATGGACCTCTCCCACCTCCGTGACCGTCCTGAAACAGGCTGCCAACTTCCCCTCCTTCAACATTTTGTTGCATCGGTGGGGCGTCAGTATGCCGTAGCCGCAACTCCTCGTGGACCGCCGGGGGCTCAGTGGCCGGCGGAGTCCTCGGGGCGCGCGTGGCGCGGCAGGAGGAAGGAGAGCAGGAACGTCAGGACGAGCATGCCGTCGACGATCCACAGCACCGTCTTCATCACGGAGCCGAAACCGGTGCGGAAGGCCGACTTCGCGGTGGTCTCCAGCGCGCCGGGTATGCGGGCGCCGGCCTGGGGCGACGTCACGGCGGACCGGGTGTCCTCGTCCAGGCGGGCGCAGGAGGCCGGGGTGGCGGCGGGGTCCTTGGCGACGGCACGGTCCGAGGCGCAGCGCCGCAGGTCCGCCACGACGCGGTCCTGGGCGACCGGTGCCACGTGCGCGGCGCTCAACTCGCCCCGCAGTCCGGCCGAATGGTGGTCGACGGCGGTGGCGATGCCGCCGCCCAGCAGGCCGAAGAACACGGTGCCGAGGAGCGCCACGCCGAAGGCGCCGCCGAGCTGCTGCATCGCGGTCATCGTGCCGGACGCCGAGCCCGTCTCGTGCTGTTCGACGCTGGCGAGCACGATGTCGAAGAAGGGGGCCATGAGCAGGCCCATCCCGATGCCGGTGACGAGCAGGGCCGGCACGAGCTGCCAGGGGCCGACGCCGCTGCCCACCGTGTCGAGGGTCAGCCACACGCCGAACACGCCGAGCGCCATGACCGCCGTGCCCGCCTGGAGCACGGCCCGGCCGAAGCGGGCGACGCCCTGGGCGACCCCGAAGCCGACGATCATGCCGCCCGACCAGGGCACCATCACCAGGCCCGCCTTCAGCGGCGAGTAGCCGAGGCCGATCTGGGTGTAGAGGTTGAAGACCAGCATGAAGCCCTGCATGGTCGAGAAGAAGACCAGCCCGAGCGTCATGCCTCCGCTGAACCCGCGCTTGCGGAAGAGGCTGGGGACGACCAGCGGGTCACGGCCGGTCCTGCTGCGCCGGGACTCGTAGACGGCGAAGGCCGCGAAGACGGCGACCGAGGCGGCCATCATCGCGAACGTCCACCCGGGCCAGTCGTACTCACGGCCCTGGACCAGCGGGAAGATGATGAGCAGCGCGGCCAGCGAGACCAGGAGCATGCCGGGGATGTCGAGGCGCGGCCGGTGGCCGGACCGCCCCTTGGGCAGGTAGCGCAGTGCGCCGAGGAAGGCGGCGGCGCCCAGCGGCAGGTTGATCAGGAAGATCATCCGCCAGCCGGTGCCGAAGTAGTCGGCGTCCACGAGCCAGCCCGCCAGGATCGGCCCGCACACCGCCGACAGCCCCATGACCGGGCCGAACATCCCGAAGGCCTTCTGCGACTCCTTCGGCGGGAACATCTCCTTGATCATGCCGAGGCCCTGGGGCAGCATCACCGCGCCGAACAGGCCCTGCACGACGCGCGCCGCTATCAGCATCTCGGGCGACGCGGAGACCGCGCACAGCAGCGAGCCCAGGGTGAAGCCGACGGCTCCGACCATGAACATCCGGCGGCACCCGTGGATGTCCCCCAGCCGCCCGCCGGTGACGAGTCCCACGGCCATCGAGAGGGTGTACGCGGCGGCGAGCCACTGGAGGGTGGAGGCGCCGCCGCCGAGGTCGGCCCGCATGGAGGGGCCGGCGATGTTCGTGACGACGGCGTCGAGGAGGTCCATCACCTCGGCCGCCAGGATCACGAAGAGCGCAGCCCAGCGCCACCGGTAGGGCGCTGGGGTGTCGGTGGGCGTCTCGACGGACGCGACACCGGTGGTGGACATCGCAGACTCCTCGCAGAAGGCCGCGTCACGCCGAGGCGGCGCGGGCATGGCAGGGGTGGGAGAACGCTGTTCACCGTAACAGAACAGCGCTCATCAAGAGAACGTTGTTCATTACGATATAGCGCCACCGCCGCCAAGACAAGATATATCGCGTCTTGGCCGAGAAGGAGGGACACAGGGGATGCCCTCACCCTGGGCAGAACACTGTTCTCCGGGTCTTTAGACTGGTCACCATGAGCGACGCGGCCGCCGGCACCCCCGCATCCCCTCCGCCGTCCCCGTGGCAGCGCGAGCGCCCCGCGCGCCCCCACGGCACGCCCCCACGCGCGCCGCTCTCGCGCGAACGGGTCGTCGAGGCCGCCTTCACCGTGCTGGACCGGCAGGGGTTCGACGGCCTGTCGATGCGTCAGGTGGCAGCCGAACTGGGGGTCGCGGTCTCCGCCCTCTACGCCCACGTCAGCTCCAAGGACGACCTCCTGGAGCTCATGTACACACGGCTCTTCGACGGCTACGCGATGCCCGCGGCCGATCCGGAGCGCTGGCAGGAGCAGCTGCGGGACTTCGCCCGTACCTGGCGCCGGCGCCTGATGTCCCACCGGGACATGGCCAGGATCTCCATGGCGCACGTCCCCTTCACCGCCGAACTGCTGCCGCATGTCGAGGCGTTGCTCGCCGTCTTCCGCACCGCCGGGCTGCCGGACCGCATCGCGGCGGAGGCCGGTGACCTCATCTCCACCTACATCGACGGGTTCGTCCTGGAGGAGGGCATGTGGCAGGACCGGGCCGCTCAGCAGGGCGGCGCCGCCTCGCCGGCCCGTCCCGACTGGCGCGAGATGGCCGACGAGATGCAGAACTACTTCGCGTCCCTGCCCGCGCGGGACTTCCCCCACCTGCGCGCGCTGTCCGGTCTGATGGTGGCCGACACCTCCGACGAGAGGTTCGACATCGGACTGGAGATCATCCTGCGCGGCCTGGCGAGCTATCTGCCGGCGCCGGAGGCCGACGCCGGCCCGGACACAGGCAACACCGCGGGCACCGTCTGAACCACCGCGGCCCGGCGCGTCAGCCGCAGGTCAGAGGCGCGTCAGTTGGCCCTGGCACCGTCGTACCCGTGAACGGCACCGCGGGACACCGCGGAGGCCGGGAGCGAGGAGAGGTGCCCGGAGCGGCTCATCGGGGACCAGGGCAGCAGCCCGGAGTCGGACCCACACCAGGTCCACGCAGGTTCGAATCCTGCCCTCTCCGCAACGCCGAACGGTTCAGGAGGGCCTGCCGGACAGGACCTCCACCGTTCCGGTGTCGAGCGAGTAGTACGCGCCGACCACCGCGAGGGAGCCCTTGCGCGCCAGCGGGGCGAGGTCCGCGTTGGAGCGGAGCGCGCTCGCGGTCAGCTTCACCTGGGCGCGGGCCATCGTCTCGACCGGGTCGGCGCCGCCTTCCCGCACCGCCTGCTCGTACGCCGGCCGCAGCGCCCCGACGATCGCCTGGAGGTTGCCGGGCAGGGGTTCGTCGTCACGCAGGGACTGGTACGCCGCTTTGACGGCACCGCAGCGTTGATGCCCGAGGACGACGACGAGCGGGGTGCCGCTCGTCATCGGGCCGTACTCGACGGAACCGGTGACCACGGGACCGACCGCCTGCCCTCCCGTGCGCATCACGTAGAGGTCGCCCAGCCCGGTGTCGAAGAGGAGCTCGGGCGGCACCCGGGAATCGATGCACGAGAGAATCGCGCCGAAGGGCTCCTGCTGCTGAGCCACGAGCTGACGCCGGTCGGGGTCCCGGTCGGGGTGCTGGAGCTTTCCGCTCACCCAGCGCCCGTTGCCGTCCATCAGTCTCGCGAACGCCGCGGCGGGCGTGGTCGGGCGCGAGCCGGGTGAAACGCCGGCCGCGGGGGTGGCGGCGCTCGTCGATACGCACCCCGTGAGGGCGGCCGCGGCGCCCGCGAGCGAGCCGGCCAGCACGGCCCTGCGGTCCACACGTCCGGTTGTACCCATCAGCCGATCCCTTCCGCGCCGTACGAACCTGTGCCTGCCCCCGTGCCGCAAACCCCCGGCCCCCGCACGAGGCGGGGGCCGGGGGGTACGGCGGTGAGGACCTCACAGACCGCCGACGCCGTTGCCTTCGTTGCCGTTGGAACCGAGGCCACCGACACCGCCGGTGCCGCTGGCGTCCACGCCACCGACGCCGACGCCGACGTCTTTACCGCCGGAGCCGAGGCCGCCGACGCCGTCGCCGCCGCCGGCCTTCGCTTGCTGGACTACGGCCGCCGAGGCCTGGGACTGGTTGGGAACTGCACCGGCGATGCCGGCGCTCAGGAAACCGGTGAGGGCAGTAGCGGCCAATACCGTGGCAATCGAGCGGAACACAGACAGCTCCTTTCGCTTCCCCCCTCTTGTCCTGATCATCTTCACCGCGCCCGGACGGTTCTGCCGGTCGGCGCGGACCATCAGGGTGACGACGCCCCGAGCCCGGTCCGAGCAGGGCATCGGAAATCGCCTTTCGCGCCCTGCCGAGCGGGAGCTACCGTGCGCGCAGCGAGTGACTCACGAGGAGCGGGGACATAGCCGTTCGACGCACGCCGTCACCCTTGTGGCGGGACGCCGCCTTCCGCCGGCTCTGGATCGGGCAGACGGCCTCCCAACTGGGCGAACAGGCAAGTCTGGTGGTGCTGCCGCTCTTCGCCGTCCTGACGCTCGGGGCCGGTGCCGGCCAGCTAGGCGCCCTGCGTGCGGTGGGGCAGGCGCCGGTTCTGCTGCTGTCCCTGTTCGTCGGCGTGTGGGTGGACCGGTGGCGGACCCGCACGCTGATGGTGCTGCCGACGCCGGCCGGGCGCTGGCGCTGGGCGCCGCCGCCGTGGCCGGCCTCCTCGGTGGGCTCGGCCTGCCGGCGCTGCTCGTGGTGGCCTTCGCCGTCGGGGCGCTGTCCGTGTTCTTCGACGTGGCGTACCAGACGTCTCTGGTACGGCTGGTGAGACGCGATCAGCTGGTGCGGGGCAACAGCGCGCTGGAGGGCAGCCGGTCCGCCGCGCAGACCGGCGGTCCCACCCTCGGCGGTGTGCTGGTGTCCGTGCTGTCGGCGCCGATCGCCGCCGCCGCCGGCGCGGTGTGCTTCGTCCTGTCGTCCGTGTTGATCCTGTCGATGCGACGGACGGGTCGCCACGAGTCCGTCCCGGCGCGCCCGGAACGCGCGCCTCGGGTCCGGCGGCGGATCCATGAGGGCCTCCGCTTCGTCGCGGGCGACACCTCGCTGCGGACCGTGTGCCTCGCGTCGGCCGCCTTCCAGTTCTTCTTCGCGGCGGTCATGACTGTCTATCTGCTGTTCCTGCCACGGGACCTGCACCTGTCGGGCGCGGCCGTCGGGTCGGCACTCGCGGCGACGGGGCCGGGCGCGCTGCTGGGTTCACTGCTGGCCGCCCGCCTGCCGGGCCGCTTCGGACACGGCGCCGTGCTCATGTCCGCGGCGGCACTCGGCGACGGCGTGTTCCTGATAGTGCCCGCACTGCACGGCTCCTCCACGGTGACGGTTCCCGCGCTCGTCGCGGTCAACGTCGTCTTCGGGACCTCCAGCCAGCTGGTGAACGTCACGGTCATGGCCGTCCGGCAGACCGTCACTCCGGACGGGATGCAGGGCCGCGTGGCCGCGACGATCAACTGTGCCGGCATGGGGATGACCCCGCTCGGCTCGCTGCTCGGCGGCTTTCTCGCGGACGTGTGGGGGACGCGCGCCAGCCTGCTGGTGACGGCCGCGGGCATGCTGCTGTCGCCGACGCTGATGGCCCTGTCCCCGCTCGCCCGCCTGGGCCGGACGCTTCCCGCCCCGCCGCAGGCTCCGGTCCCGTCCGCGTGAGGACCTCGGTCGACCCCCCGTACGACGTGCGGCTCCGCGCTGTCGTCGCGCCGCACCGGTGGAGCGTGGCACCGGGCCCGGGACCGGCGGACCGCCCCTCGCACCGACCGCCCGCTCGGCGTCCGCCGGTGTGTAGGTGAGCACCATCTGGTCGAGGTCGTCGGCCAGGACCAGGGTCTCCAACTGAAGCGGGCCGTCGTCCCGTTCGCGGGATGGCGCAGGGTCCTGGTGCCGTACGCCGTACCTCGGCTCCCTCTGCCGCTGGACCCGCGCCGAGGCCGACTTCGGCCTGGAGGCCGAACTCGCGCGGTCTGGCGGACCGTCCTCGACGGCGTTCTGACGCGGTAGCGGGACGTGCGGCCGGGCGTCCCTGGCGTCGGCGAGTTCTGGTCAGCGGCGTGTCAGACGCGTGTCAGCCGGCCCTGGCATCGTCGTACTCGTGAACGGCACCGCGGGACACCGCGGAGGCCGGGAGCGAGGAGAGGTGCCCGGAGCGGCTTATCGGGGACCAGGGCAGCAGCCCGAAGTCGGACCCTCGTGGTCCACGCAGGTTCGAATCCTGCCCTCTCCGCACAGGCCGGCGAAGCCGAAGAAGGCCCCGCCGGCCCGAACCGTTCATGACGTCGCGCCTACTTCAGGGCCGTGAGCGCCTGCTCGTAGTTGGGCTCCTCACCGATCTCCTGGACGAGCTCCGAGTGCAGGACCGTGTCGTTCTCGTCCAGCACCACCACGGCGCGGGCGGTCAGGCCGGCCAGCGGGCCGTCGGCGATCGACACGCCGTAGTCCTCGTGGAAGTCACGTCCGCGCAGGGTCGACAGGGTGCGCACGTTCTCCAGCCCCTCCGCGCCGCAGAACCGGGCCTGGGCGAAGGGCAGGTCGGCGGAGATGCACAGCACCACGGTGTTGGCCAGGTCGCCGGCCTGGGCGTTGAACGTGCGTACGGAGGCCGCGCACGTGGGGGTGTCCACGCTCGGGAAGATGTTGAGGATCTTGCGCTGCCCGGCGAAGTCCGACAGCGACGTGTCGGCCAGCTTCGCGTCGACCAGCGCGAATGCCGGGGCCTTGTCGCCCGGCTGCGGCAGTGAGCCGTTGACCTGAACCGGGTTTCCCTTGGCAGTGACCTGAGCCATCAGAGGCCTCCTCGTAACGATTCCATTGACAGACGTGCCCGATCCTACGGGCGGATCCATCGCGTCGGCCGCCTTCCAGTTCTTCCTCGCGGCGGTCATGACCGTCCATCTGCTGTTCCTGTCACGGGACCTGCACCCGCTGATGGCCCTGTCCCCGCTCGCCCGGCTGGGCCGGACGCTTCCCGCCCCGCCGCAGGCTCCGCTCCCGTCCGCGTGAGGGCCTCAGTCGACCCCCCGTACGAGGTGCGGCTCCGCGCTGTCGTCACGCCGCACCGGTGGAGCGTCCACCCGGCCCGGGACCGGCGGACCGCCCCTCGCACCGACCGCCCGCTCGGCGTCCGCCGGTGTGTAGGTGAGCACCATCTGGTCGAGGTCGTCCGCCAGGACCAGGGTCTCCAGACTGAAACGGGCCGTCGTCCCGTTCGCGGGATGGTGCAGGGTCCTGGTGCCGTACGGCCGTCTGCGCACGGCCTGGCCGGCCCAGAGCCGCTGGAAGTGGCCGCTGCGGCGGGCTAGTTCGTCGATCAGCGCGGCCAGCTCCGGGTCACCGGGCTGCCGGGCAGCGTAGGCGCGCAGGGCGCCCACCACCTCTTCGGCGTCCGTCTCGTCGAAGCGTGGCGTTCCGCCGGCGTGCGACGAGTGGCCGTCGGGGCCCGGACAGAAGACGAGTTTGGCGAAGTTGCGGGCGTCGGGCGGCAGCGCGGCGAAGTCGGCGAGGACACAGGCCGCCCGTGTGTTCCAGGCCAGGATGTCCAGGCGGCGGCCGAGGACAAGTGCGGGCACCCGGTCGAGGGCCTCCAACAGCCGCAGCAGGCCCGGCCGTACGTGCTGCGGCGCGTGTCCGCCCGGCCGGGTGCGGGGCGGGCGGCCGAGCCGGTGGAGGTACGACCGCTCGTCGGAGTCCAGCCGCAGCGCGTCGGCGACGGCGTCCAGGACGGTGTCGGACACGTTGGAGGTGCGTCCCTGTTCCAGCCGTACGTAGTAGTCGACGCTGATGCCCGCGAGGAGGGCCAGCTCCTCGCGGCGCAGGCCCGGCACGCGCCGCCGGTGTGCGCCCGCCGCGAAGCCGAGGTCGGCCGGTGCGAGGGCGGCTCGCCGGCTGCGCAGGAAGTCTCCCAGGTCGGACGCCATATATCAGGAACCTCACGCCTATAAGAGATTGGATAGTCATCAGCATCCTACCCCTTCGGTCGGTTCCCATGCAGGTGTGTCCCAAGGACGGCCGAACCTGGGACCGGCAGTACCAGGATCACGCCGCCCCTGGTCGAAGTGGGCCTGGATGCCCGGCCGTTGCTGCCGGATCATGGTGCGGAAGCACACCGCACCAACCGAAAGGAACCCTCGTGCGCCACACCACTCTCGGCCGCACCGGAATCACGGTCAGCCGTCTGGCACTCGGCACGATGATGCTCGGAGCCTGGGGCAACCGGGACCACGAGGACGCCGTACGTCTGATCCACACCGCGCTCGACGCGGGCGTCAACTTCATCGACACGGCGGACATGTACTCGGCGGGTGAGTCCGAGCAGATCGTCGGCAAGGCGCTCAAGGACCGCCGCGACGACGTCGTGCTGGCCACCAAGGTCCACTTCCCGATGGGAGAGGACGCCAACCGGCGCGGAAACTCCCGCCGTTGGATCCGACGGGCCGTCGAGGACAGCCTGCGCCGCCTCGGCACCGACCGCATCGACCTCTACCAGATCCACCGCCCGGACCCGGCCACCGACCTGGACGAGACCCTCTCCGTCCTCTCGGACCTGGTGCGGGAGGGCAAGGTCATGGCCATCGGCAGCTCCGACTTCGCGGCCGAGCAGATCGTCGAGGCCCGCTGGACCGCCGACCGGCGCGGGCACGTGCCCTTCCACACCGAGCAGCCGCCGTACTCGATCTTCATGCGCGGCGTGGAGCGCGGGGTCCTGCCCACCGCCGAACGCCACGGCGTCGGTGTCCTCACCTGGAGCCCCCTGGCCAGCGGCTGGCTGACGGGCCGGTACCGCAGGCAGAACCCGCTGGAGCTGAACGAGTTCCGGCAGAACCTCATCTCGCACAAGTTCGACCAGTCCCTGCCGGGCAACGTCCGCAAGTACGAGGTCGTCGAGGAACTCGTCAAGCTGGCCGACGAAGCCGGTCTGTCCCTGACCCATCTGGCGCTGGCGTTCGTCCTCAGCCATCCCGCGGTGGACAGCGCCATCATCGGTCCGCGGACGCAGGAACAGCTGACGGACCTGCTGGCCGCCGCCGACGTCACGCTGGACGACGCGGTGCTGGACCGGATCGACGAACTGGTCCCGCCGGGCACCGACCTCAACCCCTCGGACGCCGACTACACGCCCCCACACCTGGCGGACGCGTCCCTGCGCCGGCGCCGGAGCTGACCCGGCCGGCCGCACGGGCCGGCTCCGGTCCGACCGAAAGGAGGCGGGCATGCCCCCGGACGAGCCGCACGAGCCGGCGCTCTTGCAGGCGTGTGCCGAGGACCGCGTCGAGCCGTGCGCGATCCTCGCCGGGACCGTCGTCTGCGGCGGGTGCGGACAGCCGCTGGAGCACCGTACGGCGCCGACCGCGTCGGCCGGTGCCTATGCGTGCCTGTCGGGCTGCCGCCCCCCGGTCCCCGCCGACACGCTCGAACTGCGCGTCGGGCGGGCCGTCATGGAGCGGATGTGGACACGGGAGAGGCTCGCGCGGATGGCGGTGGCGCAGGAACTGCTCGACGGGCTGGGGTACGACGTGCGCTACCGCGTGCCCGTGTCGCTCAAGCACGCCCTGCGTCAGTGGCAGTACGAGTTCGACCACGAGACACGCGGGGCGCTGGTGCGCGAGGCGGTGCTGGTCGTCGTGCTGTTCCCGGCCGTACGGCCGAAGCGGGGCGACGACCTGTTCCTCGCCTGGCGCCGGGACGAGCAGAGGCCATACAGCCATAAGAGATATGCGGGTACCCTTCAGGGCATGGTGTCGTCGGTGGAAGAGCGTATGGGGCATCGCATCAAGCGTGTGGAGCAGGAGCTGACCGCTGCCAAACACGCCGCGCTGCGCCCCTTCAAGATCAATGTCCCGCAGTACAACGTGCTGCTCGCGCTCATGCTGGAGCCAGGACTGTCCGGCGCGGCGCTCGCCAGGCGTGGCATGGTCACGCCGCAGACCATGTCCTCGGTGCTGTCGACACTGGAGGGCCGCGGCCTCGTCGAACGCCGGCCGCACCCGATTCACAGCCACATCCTCGAGGCCCGCCTCACCCGCACCGGCGGCGCGCTGATCCGGCGTGCCGACGACGCGGTGGCGGAGGTCGAGAAAGTACTGTCCGCGTGCTTCGAGCAGGGCGAGGCGGCGATCTTCCTGACGCAGCTCGACCGCTGCTCGAAGGTGCTGTCGGGCTGGAAGCCGACGGAGGGGAAGTAGCGCCGGCGTACACCCGCCGGCTCACGTCGGTCCGTTCCGTCGCAGTCAAAACATCGGCGCCTTGTGAGCCGACTATAAGATGTCTTATATAGAACGTATATCGAATATATGTCAGAGAACTTTCTCCTCCGATCCGAGGTAGCCATGAACGAGGACCCGGCCTTCGCGCTCCACCGCGGCGGGAAGCTGGCCGTGCGGTCCACCGTCACGGTGGACAACGCCGATCAGCTCTCCCTGGCCTACACCCCGGGCGTCGCCCGCGTCTGCACGGCCATCGCCGAACAACCCGAACTGGCCGACCTGTACACCTGGCGGTCGCACACGGTCGCCGTGGTCTCCGACGGCACCGCCGTGCTCGGCCTCGGCGACATCGGGCCGGCGGCCGCCCTGCCAGTGATGGAGGGCAAGGCGCTGCTGTTCAAGGAGTTCGCCGACGTCGACGCCGTACCGGTCTGCCTCGCCACCACCGACGTCGACGAGCTGGTGGACACCGTCGTACGGCTGGCCCCCAGCTTCGGCGGCATCAACCTGGAGGACATCAGCGCTCCCCGGTGCTTCGAGATCGAGGACCGGCTCGGGGCCGCGCTGGACATCCCGGTGTTCCACGACGACCAGCACGGCACCGCCGTGGTCGTGCTGGCCGCCCTGCGGGGCGCGGCCCGGCTGACGGGGCGTACGCTCGGCGACCTGCGGGCGGTGGTGGCCGGCGCGGGCGCCTCCGGTCTCGCGGTCAGCCGGATCCTGCTGGAGGCCGGCATCGGGGACCTCGCGATCGCCGACAGCAAGGGCATGCTGCATCCCGGCCGGGAGGACCTGAACCCCTACAAGGCGGCGCTCGCCCGGCGGAGCAACCTCGCCGGGCACACCGGCTCGGTGGAGGAGGCGCTGCGCGGCGCCGACGTGTTCATCGGTCTGTCCGGGGCCACCCTCGACGAGCGCGCCCTCGCCGCGATGGCTCCGGAGGCGATCGTCTTCGCGCTCTCCAACCCCACCCCCGAGGTCGACCCGGTGGTCGCCGCACGACACGCGCGCGTGGTGGCCACCGGGCGCAGCGACCACCCCAACCAGATCAACAACGTGCTGGCGTTCCCGGGCATCTTCCGCGGCGCGCTGGACGTGCGGGCCACCACGGTCACCGAAGGGATGAAGCTCGCGGCCGCCGACGCCATCGCCGGCGTCGTCGGCGACGAGCTGCGGCCCGACCTCGTCGTGCCGAGCCCCTTCGACGCCCGTGTCGCCCCGGCCGTGGCGGCGGCCGTCGCCGAGGCCGCCCGCCGCGACGGCGTGGCCCGCGCCTGACCCCCCCAAGAAGCAGAAGCAGCAGCGGAGTCAGAAGAAGAGGCCTGCGATTCCCGGTCGCCCGGCGGCACAGCGGCTCCACCGGCGCCGGCGCCCGCAGCCCCGCGCAGGGGGACGGCTGGATCGCCGCCTCGACGCTGGAGCTGACCTCCGCCGACTCCGCCGAGATCCGCGCGGCCATCGCGAAGCCACCGGCGCCGTCGAGGGCCCGGCCGCCACCTGAGCGCGGCCCCGGGCCCCGCACGATCCGTGTGAACCACAGGAGGACGGGTCCGAACGGCCGGTCCCCCTCGTCCGCTTGAGCCACCGCCCCAGAAGTGAGGTTTTCCGTGTACACCGTCGCCGTCTCCTTCACCGTCCCCGCCGACCGGCGTGCCGAGTTCGCCGCCGCCGCGCTGGAGGACGGGCGGCGTTCGACCGCCGACGAGCCCGGCACCCGGGCCTTCGACCTGATCGCCGACGCCTCGGACCCCAACCGCTTCTTCCTGTACGAGGCCTATGACGACGAGGCCGCGTTCGACCGGCACTGCGAGGGCGAGCACTTCGCGCGGTTCTTCGAGGCCGTGGGGGGCTGGGCCGAGGGCCCCACCTGGCTGCTGCGCGGCAATACGGTCACCGAGACAGCGACGGTGTGAGCCGGGGCCACGGCAGCCCGAAGGGGGCGGCGGGCATCTGCCCGCCGCCCCCTTCTGCTCGCCTCGCCTGCCGTCACCGCCGTGACCAGGAGGGAGAGGTTTTCGGCTCCGGAGACCGGCGTCGCGAAGACCACCCCCCCCCGTTACCGTCTTCGTGGCTCCGCAATGGGGCCTCCGGCCTTCGGGTCCGGCATGACTTCCCCCCCTTGTTGTTCATGATCCGGGGGGTGGTGTCACCGGGTCCGGAGGCATCGACGGACCGCTGATGAGGGGCTTGAGCACCGGCTTCACCCACGCCGGAAGAGCTCTCCGTAACGTGGATGTGGCAGGTCGGTGCCCTGGCAGGCCGGACGAAAGCGTGATGGAGGGGCCTGCACGTGATCGACACCGGCGACATCGACGTCTTCCTCGGCCTGGACGTCGGCAAGGGCGAACACCACGCCACCGCCGTCACCCCGGCCGGGAAGAAGGCATTCGACAAACGCCTGCCCAACACCGAACCCAAGCTCCGCGAGTAGTTCGCGAAACTTCAGGCAAAGCACGGAACGGTGCTGGTCGTGGTCGACCAGCCGGCCTCGATCGGGGCTCTGCCGCTGGCGGTGGCGAGGGACATGGGCTGCCCGGTCGCCTATCTGCCCGGGCTGACGATGAGGCGGATCGCCGACCTCTACCCCGGCGAAGCCAAGACCGACGCGAGGGACGCGTTCATCATCGCCGACGCCGCTCGCGCCATGCCTCACACGCTGCGGGCGATCGACGGCGAGGACGAGACCATCGCCGAGCTGGAGATGATCGTGGGCTTCGACGACGACCTGGCCGGCGAGGCAACCAGGGTCGCCAACCGGCTGCACGGCCTGCTGACCCAGATCCACCCGTCGCTGGAACGGGTGCTGGGGCCGCGGTTGCAGCACCCGGCCGTCCTCACGCTGCTGGAACGGTTCGGATCTCCGGCCCAGATCCGCAAGGCCGGCCGTCGACGGCTCGTCACCCTGCTGCGGCCAAAGGCGCCGAGGATGGCCGAGCGGCTTGTCGACGAGATCTTCGCCGCGTTGGACGAGCAGACCGTGACCGTTCCGGGGACCGAGGCTGCCGCGCTGATCGTCCCGAGCCTGGCCGCCTCACTGACGGCCGTGCTTGACCAGCGCAAGCTGCTGGCCGGGCGGATCGAGGAACTGCTGGAGGCTCACCCTCTTTCGAAGGTCCTGACGTCGATGCCAGGGGTCGGCGTCAGGACCGGAGCCCGCATCCTGATCGAGGTCGGCGACGGCAGCACCTTCCCGACCGCCGGCCATCTCGCCGCCTATGCGGGTCTTGCCCCGGCAACCCGCAGCTCGGGCTCCTCGATCCGCGGCGAACAGCCCTCCAGGCGAGGAAACAAGCAACTCAAACGGGCCTTCTTCCTCTCCGCGTTCGCCGCTCTGGGCGACCCGATCTCCCGGGCCTACTACGACAAGAAGATCGCCCAGGGCAAGCACCACACCCAGGCCCTGCTCTGCCTCGCCCGACGCCGGGCCGACGTCCTCTTCGCCATGCTCCGCGACGGCACCTTCTACGAACCCCAGCCAGCCACGGCAGACGGCGTCTAGGAGGAAGTGTCGTCCCCAGCCGGAAGGTGAACAGCCACGTCATAGTTGGCGATCCGCCCCGCCAGCACCCTCGGGCTCACGCCATGAACGTTGTCCCGGTCAGGGTCAGCACCTGCTTCCAGAAGAAGCCGAATCGTCCCACCTTCGCCCCGCGAACAGAACACCGCCCTCCACAACGGCGTATTGCCATGACGGTCCACGACATCGACCGCCGCACCCGCGGCCAGCAGGACTTCGACGGCAGCGGGCACCTGCGCCTGAGCAGCAAAATGCAGCGGAGTCCAACCCTCGGCATCGACAGCCCCCGGGTCGGCACCCTCAGCCAACAGCACCCTCAGGCCGTCCACGTCTCCGCCCCCAGCCGCATAGTGCACCGCGGCCCGCCCCAACCGATCCCGATCTGTCATGCCGACAATCCTCACCCGGCTTGACGAAAGAGATAGGGGCACCCCCCCGCGGTGATCCGTCAACGGCCCCGTATCCGGCCCGGGCCGCCCGGCGCCCGGCGCCCGGCGCTGTCCCGGATCGGCGCCGAGTGCATGTACACGGCGTGCGGCATCACGGTCGCGCCGAGGATGCCGCAGGCGAGCAACAGGGCCTGGCTGCACGGGAGTTGCTGGCGCGGCCCCGAGACCGTGCCGGTGCCGGAGGGGCGCGCGGCCGGCATGCGGCCGATGAATCCGCAGGTGATCAGTGCGAGGGTGAGGGCGACGGCGAACGCGATGCCGCCGTGTGCCGCGCGCTGCCGCACCATGCACGTCGAGCCAAAGCGGTGGCGATCGTGCCGAGCCACGGGCGCAGGCCGAAGAGCAGCTGGAGGACGAGCGCCCCGCCGACCGGTGCTGGATGACTCCGGCGGACGCCCCGGCCTCGATGATCGCCCACAGCAGCGCGTACCCGCATCGCGGCTTCTCCGGCCCCGTCCGGATGTTCGGCATCCACTGACCGGCCCGCGCAGCACATACAGCACGTGAAGCCGGTGTCCCCCCGAGGCAGTGGGGGGACACCGGCTTCGGTGCGTCGGACGTCAGGCGCGCCGCGCGGGGACCCGTGCCGGCGCCGACTCGGCCGGGGCGGGGCCCAGCAGCCAGGACATGAGTGAACGTTCCGTCGCCTGGCGCAGGTGCTCGCGCCGCCGGGCCGCCACATGACGGCGGATCAGCGCCTCCAGTTCCGGATCGCGCACGGTCGACCCGCCGGACCCGCTCGCAGAGCCGCTCATCGCGTGCCCACCAGTTCCTGCTCGCCGGTCCGGGCGAACGCCGTCGGCGCCCACCGCGTCAGCACCGCGCCCACCGTCATCCCACCGCCGAACCCGGCCATGAGCACGGTGTCGCCGTCCGCGAACTCGCCCTGCCGGTGCGCGATGTCGAGCGTGACGGGCACCGAGGCCGAGCCCGTGTTCCCGTACTGCTCCAGGGCCAGATGCATCGTCGCCGAGGGCAGCCCGAGGGCGGGCCAGACCTCACCGAGCATCACGCCGTTGGCCTGGTGCGGCACGAAGTGCCGGACGTGCTCACGGCGTACGCCCGCCCGGTCGAGCAACTCGTGCAGCGCCTCGGGGAGGTTCTCCTGCACGAACGAGCGCACTCCGCGCCCGTCCATCCGGAAGAAGTGCGCGCCCTCCTCCACCGTGCGCCGGTCGGCGGGCCTGCGGCTGCCGCCCGCCGGAACGCCGATCAGCCGGTACTGGTCGCCCCGGGTGAGCAGGCTGGTCTCCTGGATCCCGCAGGCGTCCGGCACTCCGCCCAGCAGCACCGCACCGGCACCGTCGCCGAACAGGATGGCCGTCTTGGGATCGGAGTAGTCCAGGATGCGGGAGTAGATGTCGGCGCCGATGACCAGCGCGTAGCGCCCCTCGTCGGCCGCCCGCAGCAGACGCTCCGCGACCGTGGTGGCGTACACGAACCCGCTGCACACGGCGTTGATGTCGAAGGCCGCCGCGTTCACCGCGCCGATCAGGTGCTGGACGATGCTGGCCGTCGCGGGCTGCGGATGGTCCGGTGTCGAGGTGGCGAGCACGATGTACGCCACGTCCTGCGGCCGGACCCCGGCCTGTTCCAGAGCGGCCCGGGCGGCCCCGGCCGCCAGATCCGACGTGGCCTCCCGGTCGTCGGCGCGACGGCGCTCGCGTATCCCGGTCTTGCGCAGGATCCACTCGTCGGTCACACCCGCCCCGCGCGCGATCTCCTCGTTGGTGACGACCGTGCTGGGCAGGTAGGACCCGGTGGCCAGAATTCCGATACGCGTCATGAGAGAACCTCCCCCTTGTGGTCGGGCCGCCGGAGGCGACCCGCGAATGTTTCCGGGCGCCACCCGAGCAGCAGCGCCTCGCGCACGGCGACACGGCTCGCGGGCAGTCGCCTCGCGCCGGCCGCCGTGCGCGAGGCGGGCGCCCGAGGCGCCGTCCTCACCGTGGTGCCCCGGTCAGCATCCGGGCCCAGCCCGCGCGCAGGGCGTGCGCGGTCAGCTCCTCGTCGTCGCCGACCACGACTGGGCGGCCGACCGCCTCGAGCATCGGTACGTCGCTGAGGTGGTCGCCGTACGCGGAGGAGCCCGCCAGGTCGAAGCCGCGGACGGCCGCGGCGATCCGCACCGCACGGCCCTTGGTGGCGCCGATCATGGGCGCCAGCACCTCGCCGGTGAGCTCGCCACGC
Source organism: Streptomyces sp. MUSC 14 (assembly GCF_001866675.1). Taxonomy (NCBI): domain Bacteria; kingdom Bacillati; phylum Actinomycetota; class Actinomycetes; order Kitasatosporales; family Streptomycetaceae; genus Streptomyces; species Streptomyces sp. MUSC 14. Next base: position 98,738 of record NZ_MLYN01000063.1, on the reverse strand, counting down.
CGGACGGCGGGGCGGGTGCCGAGCACCTGGTCGGCACGGACGTCCTCGGCGATGGGGTCCAGGCAGGCGAAGAACGACCCGGAGACCAGGATCAGGGGCTGCCCGGACTTCTGGTGCACGCCGAGGGCCTCCTCGACCTCGGGCACGTACAGCCCTTCCGTCCGCTCCTGCCATTCGGCGGTGAACCAGCGCCGGCCGGCCTGCGCGAGCCGCTGCGTCCGCTCGCCCCGGTACAGCCGGTAGTAGCGGCGGTTGATCTCCGCACGCGGCACCCCCCGCAGCGCCGCGGCCCGCAGCTCACCCGTCAGCCGGTCGTACGTGGCCGGGGGTTCGCCCCGGGTGCGCAGATAGAACTCCAGGAAACGGAACATGCTCTTGACGCGGATCAGCGTCTCGTCCACGTCGCTGAAGACGGCGCTCCGCTCGGCTGCCCCGGTCACGACGCCATCCGGGCGAGGACGAAGGAGAACACGCACAGCGGCTCGCCCTTCTGCGTGGCCTCGACGCGCACCGGGAGCTGGGACGGCGGCGCGGTCTCGCCCTGCGGCGGGAGTGTGCCGCCGAGGGTGTAGAGCGTCACGGCGCCCGCGGTCTCCCTCGGGTGGTCGACCCAGGCGGTCAGCACCGTGTCGTCCTCCAACTCGCCGAAGCGCGTGAACCGTACGTGCATCTCGGTGACGATGGTCTTGAAGGTGGACAGCCCCTCGACGTCGAACGCGGCGAGCAGCGCCAGTTGCCGCGCGCCCTCGGCGATGACCATGCCGGGCAGATGGTCCTGCGGGTGGTCGAACAGGCTCGCGTGCCGGGCGGGGATGCGCAGCAGCGCCTGCGCGGTGTTGTCGGTGACCGCCGCGTCGACCAGGACGACGTTCTCCGGGTTGGCGCGGCCGACCAGATGCGGGGCGACGGGCGTGCCGGGGGTGCTCACCGGGTAGGTCGCGGACGACGGGAGGGCGAAGCCGTCGCGGTTGTTGAGCCGCAGGGTCAGATAGCCCATCGGCGTCTTGAAGCGGAGCCCGATGGCCGCCTGGCCGATCACGGTGCCGTCGGCGATCAGGTCCAGCTCGTAGTCGAGGCCGGTGACCCGGCCCTCGCGTTCCTTGCGGTCGGCGATGCGGACCCGGAAGGCAAGCGAGAACGGCGAGGTGCCCACGACGACCATCCGGGGGTGGTCGAGCCGCAGGTCGAGGTGGGTCAGGATGAACTTGTTGTCGGACGGCACACCGAAGAAGCGGTGCGCGCCGGCCAGGGTGGCCTGCCGGCATGCCTCCAGGATGAGCAGGGGGTCGTAGCAGCCCGGGCGCAGCAGGTGGTCCCCGTAGTAGGCGTGCGACCTGGGCAGTTGGGCGCCCGCGGCGTAGGTGTCCTCGTCGATGCGCCGCAGGTCCGTCAGGAACACTTCGCCCAGGGCGTCCCGGTGGACGAGCAGACGGTCCACGGTGCGTGAGTAGTCCAGCGGCGGTATCGCCGCGGAAGGGGCATCGGGTGCGGTGGTCATGGATGGCCTGGCTTTCTGTCGCGGTGGTGGTGGTTCCTGCTCGTGGTCGTAGGCGGACAGACGCGCGGAGGGACGACGCGGGAACGTCGTCCCTCCGCGGCGTGAGGCGTACAGGGCCGGGTCAGGCGGGGTAGACGTCGCCCGGCAGCTTGCGGTCGGCGCCGACGGTGCCGATGTGCCAGTACGGGTACGGCGCCTCGGTCTCGCTGACCTTGTCCAGGCGGGCCAGCTCGTCCTCGGTCAGCGTCCACTCCATGGCCTTGAGGTTGTCCTCCAGCTGGTGCGGCTTGGTCGCGCCGATGACGGCGGAGGTGAGGGCGGGCTTGGCGAGCACCCAGTTCAGCGCGACCTGCGCGACCGTCGCACCGCGCTCGTCGGCGATCCGTGCCATCTCCTCGACGATGTCGTACGCCTGGTTCTCGTCGGTCAGCGGAGCGGACTCGGCGGGGGTGCGCTGAGAGAGGCGGCTGCCCTCCGGACGGCCCTCGCCACGGCGGTACTTGCCAGTGAGGAAGCCGCCGGCCAGCGGCGACCAGGCGGTGATGCCGACCTTCTGGTCCACGGCGAGCGGGATGATCTCGTGCTCCAGGTCGCGCGCGCCGATGTTGTAGTAGCCCTGGTAGCAGACGAAGCGGCTGAAGTTGCGCCGGTCGGAGACGGACAGTGCCTTCATCAGCTGCCAGCCCGCGAAGTTGGAGACACCGATGTAGCGGATCTTCCCGGCCCGGACCAGGTCGTCGAGCACGCGCAGGGTCTCGTCCAGCGAGGTGCGCGGGTCGAAGCCGTGGATGTGGTAGATGTCGATGTAGTCGGTGTTCAGTCGGCGCAGGCTGCCCTCGACGGCCGCGTACAGGTGGTGGCGGGTGGCGCCGATGTCGTTCGGGTCGTCCGTGATCCGCCAGCGGCCCTTGGTCCCGATGATGACGCGGTCGCGGACCTTCTGCAGGGTACGGCCGAAGAACTCCTCGCCCATGCCGTTCTTGTAGACGTCGGCGGTGTCGAAGAAGTTGATGCCGGAGTCCAGGGCCTGGTCCATCATCCGCAGCACGCTCTGGTCGTCGACGGTGCCGAACTCCGACCAGTTGCGGTCCGGGGCCCCGAGGAACCTGGCCCCGCCGCCGAACGTCATGGCGCCGAAGCACAGCTCCGAGACGGACAGGCCGGTGTCGCCGAGGTAGCGGTAACGCATCTTCTCCTGCTTTCGGTTGAGATTGCTCTGTTTCGGAAGGAAGTGGGGGTTGGTATGGGAGTGGAAGTAAGTCGGAGGAAATGGGGGTGAGGGAGGAGGGGAGCACCCGGGACGGGGGATGGACCGGGTGCTCCCCGGCCTGGGGGCGGCGCGTCAGTTCGACGCGTCCGCGAGTTCCTTGTCCTTGACGACGAGGAAGGTGGTGATCGCCCCGGCCGCCGCGAGCACGGCCAGCGCGATGCACGCCACGTGCAGGCTGGAGGTGAGGCTGTGGGCCACCGCGTCGAGAGCCTCGGACCGCCGTGCCGGCGAGATCGCGGCCAGGGCGGCGTCCAGCCGGCCCTGGGTCGCCTCACCGGCCAGGCGCGGCGCCTGGGAAGCGAACTTCGGTGCGCTGTCGATCAGATCGCCGCGGGTGTAGGAGTACAGGAATCCGCCGGCCGCGGCGATGGCCACGGTCTCGCCCGCGATCCGCATGGTGTTGAAGATGCCGGAGGCCATGCCCGCCCGTTCGACGGGTACGACGCTGACGGCGGCGTTGTCCATCGCCCCGAACGCGGAGCCGACGCCAAGGCCGAAGATCAGCAGCGGTGCGACCAGCGTGGTCCAGGACCGGCCCGGCTCCAGGACGACCATCCACAGCGAGCCGACGGCGATCAGCAGCGAACTGACCGTCAGCAGCATCCGGGGCGAGACCCGGTCCGCGACCAGCCGCCCGATCAGCAGCGGGAGTACGAAGATCGGCACCATCAGCGGCATCAGCAGCAGTCCGGACTCGGTGCTGGAGTAGCCGCCGACGCCCTTGAAGTACGGCGGCAGGAAGTTCAGCAGCACCACGAAGCCGAAGGTGATGGTGAACGGCTGACAGACCACGACCACGAAGGTGGGGTTGCGGAACAGCGACAGATCGAACATGGGCCGTGCCACGCGCTGTTCGATCACCACGAACGCGGTCATGAACAGGGCGAAGCCGACCAGCGAGCCGATGGTCGCCGGGTGTCCCCAGCCGCGCTCGCCGCCCTCGACGAAACCGAGCGCGAGCAGGAAGAGGCTGCCGCTGAAGGTGGCGAGTCCGGGCCAGTCGACGCGGGTGGCATTCGGGTCCCGCGACTCCCTGATCCGTGGCATCAGGGCCAGCGCGGCGGCGCCGACCACGACGTTCAGCCAGAACACCCCGCGCCATCCGGCCAGGCTGACGCAGGCTCCGCCGAGCACCGGCCCGAGCGCGAGACCGGCGCCGAAGGCGGTGCCGAGGACGCCGAAGGCCTGGGTGCGGCGGCGTCCGGTGAAGGAGGCGGCCAGGATCGCGGCGCCGCTGGTGAGCACGCCGGCCGCACCGATGCCCTGCAGGGCGCGCGCGATGTCCAGCAGCAGGATGTCGGTGGACAGCGCGACCACGGCCGACATCGTCATGAAGACGACGGTGCCGATCGCCAGGATGCGGCGCCGGCCGAACTGGTCGGCGAGGGTGCCCGCCGCGAGCATGCAGGCCGCGAACGTCACGCCGTACGCGTTCTGCACCCACTGGCCGCCGGCCACCGTGGAGTCGAGGTCGGTGGTGAGATCGGGCATGGCCACCGCGGGGGCGGTGATGGCCAGGGGAAGCAGCACGCTGGCAAGGGCGACCGCGATCATCACGCTGAGCGAGCCCTCGCCCTCGCGGCGCTCCGGGGGCGCTGCCGTCCGGGTCTCGGTCTGGGTGGTCATGACCCCTCTTTCTTTCACTGTTCGCGACCGGTCTTCTCATCTGTTCCGGTCTGCGGCGCTACTGTAAGATCTCGAATTACCGTAAGACATCTGATGGTTGTCGTCAATGAGCCACCGAGACGGAGGAACCCCATGCCGAGCACCGCGCGACCGGCACAGGACAAAGCGCAGGCGGATGCGAAGGACGTCCGGGACCCGTACGACGTACTGATCGTCGGAGCCGGGCCGACCGGCATGATGGCGGCCTGCGAACTGCTGCGGCGCGGCGTGCGGGTGCGCATCGTCGACCGCGCTCTCGCCCCGTCGCCCTTCCCCAAGGCGCTGCTGGTCTGGCCTCGCAGCATCGATCTCTTCGAGGACCTCGGCGTCCTGTCCGAGCTGCGCACGACGGGCCTCCAGATCAACGCGTTCAGCTACTTCTCCGAGCGGCGCCGGCTGGCCACGTTCGACTTCCCGCAGCCCCTGAGCCCGCTGTGCCTGCCGCAGAACGAGACCGAACGCATCCTGCGCGACCGGCTGCGCGAGCTCGGCGGCAAGGTCGAGCGCGGCGTGCGGCTGCTCACCTTCGACGGCATGGACTTCTCCGGGCGCATCGACGCGGTCGACGGGGTGACCGCCGTCCTGGAGCACTCCGACGGACGCGTCGAACGCACCCGGGCGGCCTTCGTCATCGGCACCGACGGGGCGGGCAGCGCGGTCCGCGGCCTCCTGGGCAGCGGTTTCACCGGCAGCACCTACGAAAGCGCGTTCGCCCTGGTCGACACCGAGATCAAGGGGTACCTGCCGCCGGACCAGGCGCTGTACTACCAGTCGGCCGCGGGCGCGCTGGTCGTGGTGGCGCTGCCCGGCGGCATCTTCCGGTTCTTCTCCAGCATGGCCCCGGGCGAGAAGGTCAGCGTCGAGCAGATGCAGAAGATCGTCGACGAACGGGGCCCGCAGGGCGTCACCCTCACCAACCCGGTGTGGGAGTCGGAGTTCCGTATCCACGCCCGGCACGCCAGCGAGTTCCAGCTCGGCCGGGTCTTCATAGCCGGGGACGCCGCGCACGTGCACAGCCCGGCGGGCGGCCAGGGTCTCAACACGGGCATGCAGGACGCCCACAACCTGGCCTGGAAAATCGCCGCCGTCCTGCATGGCAGTGCTCCTTCCGACCTGTTGCTCACCTACGGCCCCGAACGGGCCGCCGTCGCCCGGCGCGTGGTCCGCGACAGCGACATCCAGACGCGCGGCTGGATGGTGCGCCGCCCGCTCGCGGTCAAGGCCCGGGACACCGCCTTCCGGACCGCCGAACGCACCGGTCTGTTCCGCCTGTACGCCCCGGTCATGGCGGGTCGCCGCCTCGCCTATCCGGCCGTGCGCGAGACGCAGTTGCCTGGCGGCCGCTCCGCCTGCCGGCTCCGCTCCCGGCTGCCCGGCGGACTGACCGTCGGCGCCGTCTTCCCCCGGGAACTGGCCGTGCCGGGCGGCTTCGCCGGTCCTCGCGACGAGCCGCCCGGCTGGACCCTCGTCCTGGCCGGCCGGGGCGAGGCGGCCGCGTGGCGCGAGCAGGCGCGGGGCGTGACGACGCCGTGGCGCGAGCTGCGGCACGTGTACGTGTCCGCCGGGTCCGTGCGCACCGAGACCGGCTGCCGGCAGCAGGGGTACTACCTCGTGCGGCCCGACGGCCATATCGCGGCCCACGGCCACTCGGGCGACCTGGACCGGCTGCGCGCCGAACTGACGCAGTGGTTCGGCCCGGTGACCGACGCCGAGTGAGACGCGGACGCGAAGAGGGGGTGCGACCCGCGGGTCGCACCCCCTCTTCGCGCTCCGGCTCCGGATCAGACGGTGGTCGGCGCCGCCCCCGCGACGGCACCCAACGAGAGTTCGCCCGTGGTCAACAGGTCCAGCAGCTGGGCGAGTTCGCGGTCCGCGGGCGTGGCCGTACGGAAGACGAAGTGCCGCAGACCGGCCTGCTCCGGTCCGCCGAAGAACCGGAAGAAGCCGATGTCGGCGGCGTGCGGGGCGAAGCTCTCGTACAGGTACACCGACCCGCCGTCCGCAACGAGCCGCCGCCCGGCGGCGATCAGGTCCCCAGTGGCCGCCTCGTACAGGACGTCGAACGAGCCGGCTGCGTCGACGGCGGCATCGAGCCCGCGGACCACGCGGGCCGCGCCCAGCTCCGCGACCAGCTCGGTGTGCGCATCGTCCTGCACCACCGCGGTCACCCGGGCACCCAGCGCGGCGGCCAGCTCCACCAGCAGCCGGCCGATGCCCCGGTCGGCGCCGGTCACCAGGACCTTGCGGCCGGGCATCGGGCCCGCGCCGCGCACCAGGCGCAGCGCCGTCAGTACGGCCACGCGCAGCGCCGCCGCCTGCTCGAAGCTGACGTGGTCGGGCAGGACGACCGCGTATTCGGACGGCAGCGCCATGCACGAGGACCACTGCCCGCCCGGCGCCACCCCCACGATCCGGTCCCCCGGCAGCGGGCTGAAGCCCTCGGGGGCGCCGCGGAGCACCACCCCGGCCACGTCCCACCCCGGCAGCCAGCCTTCCGGGAGGGGTTCCGCCCTGATCATCTCGTCGACCTCGGGGGCCACCGCGCGCACCGCGACGAGGATCTCGTCCTCGGCCTGTGCGGTGACCGCGTCCTGACGGGAAGTGAGCTGCTCGGACATGTCAAATCCTCTCGTACCTACGGTTGTTTCCTCAGGTGACTCGGTAGGACTCGGACTCAGAACGTCTCGGACACCAGGACGGCGGCGTCGGCGTCCAGGTCGTCCACGACGACCACGTCGAACAGGTCCGGCTGTTCGATGACGCAGGCCGCGAGCGCCAGATGGCCCTCCAGCACCCGGAATCTGATCCAGTCGTGGGTGTAGTGGTCGTCGGGCGTCCCGGGGTCCAGCCGGACCCTCAGCTGGACCCGCTGCTCCCCGCTGACCGCGATCTGTGCGCCGGCGACCTCGTCGAGGGAGGTGGCCAGGGCGACCAGTTCGCCGGCGGAGACGACGCGGCCGTGGAAGCGGAAGAAGGGCGAGGTGGTGCCGATCACCCGGACCGCCGGTCCGGGCAGCCCGCAGGCGCAGCGGGTGAACTCGCCGCGGTCCTGGGTCTGGTAGCGGATCAGCGGCGGGGTGCGGGCCGGGTCGAGCGTGGTCACCCGCAACCGCCCGTCGACGATCTCCACCTGCTGGTGCGGCAGCGGGTGGTACACGTCCGCCAGACACTGCGGCCCGCGATGACCGGTCACCCAGGTGCTGGGCGACCCGTACAGGCGCCAGACCTCGGTGTAGGGGAAGCACTCCGCGATTCGCGCGTCGGGGGTGGCGTCGTGCCCCGCCCCGCCCAGCAGCAGGGTGCGCAGCCAGGGGACCGGGCGGCCCGCCGCCGTACCGCCGAGCAGCCGGCTGAGCATCTCGGGCGGCGCGGCCAGCGCGGTGACGTGGTGCCGGGCGAAGAAGTCCAGCCAGTCGTCGTGCGAGCCGTCCGGCAGCCGGCCGAAGGCGAGCGTCGTGGCGCCCGACTCAACGGCGAACCGGTTGTAGAAGTAGTGGTCGGGCCGCAGCTTGCCCGGCGGATGCAGATTGGCGAGGACGTCCCCGGGGCCGAGCGGATTCCACGCCCGGCGGATCTGTGCGGCGAACATCCCCTCGGGCAGCAGCGTCAGCGCGGGTTCGTCCAGCGTCCCGCCGGCGGCCCACAGTTGGGCGGACCCGCCGCCCCGTTCCAGGGCGAGAACCTCGTTCGTGGCACGGGCCAGTTCCGCCTGGGCCAGGACCGGAAGGCCGGACAGCGCCGTCAAGTCCTCGGCGTCGAGGTAGGGCGCGTACTTGGCAGCCAGCGAGGGGATGCGCGCGGCGCGGCGCAGCAACTCGCGCAGCACGGACGGCACATCAGCCTCCTGGAGCGGCAGGGCCGGGGCGCACAGTGTGTGCGGAACCATCGGAGCTCACCTCTTCCAGATCGTTCTGGGGAGCAGACTAGTACTCAAGTATGTTCTTGGTCCAGAGTACGACTTTAAATCGGAGACCAATTTTACCCCTTGGAGTTGAGCCTTCAGGTCATCCTTGTTCTCCAGTTTATTTTTAGACTAGGCTCGCTCGTGTTCGGCTCGACCCAGACTTCAGAGGGGGCTGTTTCGTATGGGTTCTGGACACATGGACAATTCGGGGCACATGAACGACGCGTCGATCGCCGTCGTGGGCATGGGATGCAGATTCCCGCAGGCCGCGAGCGTCGACGCGTACTGGTCCAACCTGGTGGCCAACGTCGACTCGGTGACGCCGGTGCCGTCCGAGCGCTTCGACATCACGCACCACTACGCGCGTACTCCGAGGACACCGGGACGTACGGCATCGCGCCACGGCGGCTTCCTTCCGGACGCCTTCGCCTTCGACACCGGCTTCTTCGGCATCTCGCCTGCCGAGGCCGAGAGCATCGACCCGCAGCACCGGCTGCTACTGCCGGTCGTGCGCGAGGCCCTCGACGCGGCGGGCATCCCGGCGCCGGACCTCGCTGGCAGCAACTCGGGTGTCTTCATCGGTCAGGCCACGGCCGATTACGCGCGCCGCGCCGACCTGGACACGCACTCGCTCCGCGACGCGACCGGCAGCCACTTCCGCGCCATGGCGGCGGGCCGTATCTCCTACGACCTCGACCTGCGCGGCCCGAGCATGATGGTGGACACCGCCTGCTCCTCGTCGCTGGTGGCCGTCCACATGGCCCGGCAGAGCCTGCTGACGGGAGAGACGGACCTGGCCATCGCGGGCGGTGTCAACGTCATCCTGTCACCGCAGGACGCCATCGCCTTCTCCTCCGCGGACATGCTCTCCCCGGACGGCCGCTGCGCGTTCGGCGACCTGTCCGCGAACGGATTCGTGCGCAGCGAGGGCGTGGGCGTCGTCGTACTCAAACGGCTCGGCGACGCACTCCGGGACGGGAACACCGTGTTCGCCTTACTACCCGGCAGTTCCGTCACCAACGACGGCCGCAGCAGCGGCTCGCTGATCAAGCCGGCCGTCGCGGGCCAGACAGCGATGATCCGCGAGGCCTGGCGCAGCGCCGGGATCCATCCCGACCAGCTGGACTACGTCGAGGCCCACGGCACCGGCACCCCGGTCGGCGACGCGGTCGAACTCCAGGCCCTGGCCGAGGTGGTGCGCGGCCTGCGGCCCACCCGGGGCCCGCTGCGGACGGGCTCGGTGAAGACCAACATCGGCCACGCCGAGGCGGCGGCCGGTATCGCCGGTCTCATCAAGGCCGTTCTCATCACCCGGCACCGCGTCATCCCCGCCTCCCTGCACCTGACCGACCCACAGCCGCTGTTGGCCGAGGCGGACAGCCCCCTCGAAGTGGTCACCCGCAACGAGGAGTTGGAGCCCGGCGAGGAGGGCGCCCTGGTCGGCGTCAGCTCCTTCGGCCTGTCGGGCACCAACGCGCACGTGGTGGTCGCCGCGGCCCCGGCCCGGCCCGCCGAGGCGCCGCACGCCCCGGCCGAACTCCCCACGGACCGCCCCGTCCACCTGCTCGTCCTCAGCGCGCACAGCCCCGCCGCACTGCGCCGGATGGCGGCCGCCCACGCGGACTTCCTCGGCCCGGACGGCCCCGGCCGCGCGCTGCCGCTGTGGGACGTCTGCGCCACCGCGGCCCAGAAGAGGCAGGCCCACCCCTACCGTCTGTGGGCGACCGGAGCCGGCCACGACGAGCTGGCCGAGACACTGCGCGCACTCGCCGAGGACCGGCCGACGGCGGACGGCGGGCTGGGCGAGGCCGGGTTCGACGGGCCCCGCCGGGCGGTGTTCGTCTTCCCCGGCCAGGGCTCGCAGTGGTCCGGCATGGGGCAGTCCCTGAAGAAGACCGCCCCCGCCTACGCCCGCGAACTGGCCGCGTGCGACGCGCTCGTCCACGAGGAGACCGGCTGGTCCGTCGAGGAGGTGCTCGCCTCCGCCACCGGCCCGTTCCCCGAGCAGGTCGCGACCGTCCAGCCCGTACTGTGGGCGACCGAGATGGCGCTGGCGGCGATGTGGCGCGACATGGGCGTCGACCCTGAGGTGTGTCTGGGCCACAGCATGGGCGAGACGGCCGCGGCCGCCGTGGCGGGCGGGCTCACCCCCGCCGACGCGGCCGCCGTGATCTGCCGCCGCAGCGCCCTGATGCAACGGGTCGCCGGACTGGGCGCGATGATGGTGGTCGAACTCTCCGCCGAGCAGGCCGAGGATCTCGCCGCGGCGGAGGGCGGCGAGGTCTGCGTGGCCGCGCAGAACGCCCCCACCTCCACCGTCCTGGCGGGCGGCACGGACGCTCTGCGGCGCATCGCACGGCGCCTGGAGCGCGAGGGCGTCTTCCACCGGCTGGTGCGGGTCGACGCCGCCTCGCACTCCCCCTTCATGGACCCGCTGCGCGAGGACCTGCTGGAGCGCCTGTCCGGTCTGAAGCCGGTGCGGGGCACGGTCCCCATTCACTCCAGCGTGCTGAACACCTTCCTGGACGGGCCGGAACTCGACGCCCGCTACTGGATGGACAACCTGCGCGAGCCCGTCCGCTTCGCCGACAGCGTCCGCCATCTCGCCAAGGAGGGCGACAACGTCTTCGTGGAGATCAGCCCGCACCCCGTCCTGCTGGGCGCGGTCGCGGACACCCTCGAAGACGCGGGCAGTGCGCCGACCGTCGTCGCCTCCACCCACCGCGGCGGCACCGACGAGGCACTGGCCCTCGCCCGGTCCCTGGGCTGCTTCTTCGCCCTCGGCGGCCGCGTCGACTGGCAGCGGTGGTTCCGCGGCCCGGCCCGCCAGGTCCCGCTGCCCAACTACCCGTGGGAGAGGGAAACGCTGCGCCGCGCCGTCCCCACGGCCCGGCCCGCCCTGCGGCGCACCGCCGTGGAGCTCGCTCCCGACCTGCGCGGGGCGACGGTGCGGCTGCACGGGCTGACTCCGCTGCCGCCGGCGCTCCACCTGGCCGCGCTGCGCGAGGCGGTCCGGTCGGCCGATGCCGAAGCCGGCATCGTGACCGTGGAGGACATCCGCCTCGGCGACGAACTCGTCGAGATACCGGCCGACGGGCGCGTGACCCTGCGTGTGGAGACCGAGGACCGGCCCGGCGCGCGGTCCGCCGAGGTCCGCGCCCTGGGCACCGCGCCGGACCGGACCGGCACCCTCTGTCTGACGGCCACCGTGACCACCGCACCCGTACAGACCCTCCCGTCCGGCCGCGCGCAGCTCGACGCGGCGCTCGACCGCTGCCGCACCCACCGGACGCCGAAGGAGTTCCACGCCCGGCTGGCCCGCCGCGGCTACGAGCCGAGCCCGGCGATGCGCGCCGTCCGGCACATCTGGCGCCGCGAGGGCGAGGCCGTCGCGCTGCTGCACCGCCCGGACGTCCCCGAACAGGCCGCGTGGGAGGCGGCGCTGCTGCCGCTGCTCGCCGCCCTGCCCGCCGCGCTGCCGGCCGAATCGGCCTACCGGGTCACGAGTTTCGAGCGGGTACGGTTCCAGGCCGACCTGACCGAGGAGTTCTGGCTGCACACCACGCTGAGCGTCAAGGAGGCCGGTGAGCGCGTCCGCGCGGATGCCACCGTCATCGATCAGACGGGCCACACGCTGGCCGAGTTCCGCGGTATCCGGCTGCACCGCCTCGGCACGGACTCCACCGTCGGCTCGTACCTGCGTACGGTCCTGGCGCTTCCGCAGCGGGCGGTCTCCCGCCTCGGCACGCCGGTCCGCCTGCCGCGCGTACCGCTGGCGCCGCTGATACCCAGGCGGCTCCTCGGTGAGCCGCGCGATGCCATGGAGCCGCCGGCCGCCCCGGCCGTGCGGGAGGTGCCCGCGACGGCTGCGCACACCCCCGCGACGGACGAAACCGGGGACGCCGGGACCGACGTCCTCGCCCGCAGGTTCATCGGGATCGTGGCCGAACTGCTGGGCATGGACGCCGGACGCGTCGACGTACGCAGGCGGCTGACCGACTACGGGCTCGACTCCGTCTCGGCCGCACAGCTGCGCGGTCGCGTCCGGGGCGAGCTGGGCCGGGACGTCCCCCTGTCCCGGCTGCTCGGACGGGACAGCGTGAAGGTACTCGCCGCGTCCCTGGCAGCCGCCTCGTAAGCTGCTGACCTGCGAGGGTCGGCAGGAACGGAGCGCTCCGCATCCACTCCTGCCGACCCTCGAATCTTGCAAAACTGGACTTCCGCTCATTCATGGATCGTGATACACATTAAATAAAGTGCCGGACCATCGGTCTGTCTTTGCCCAGCCAGGACGACAGGGCCTCGGCCCTGATCCACGACGTCGAACGCCGCTGACACCAGGGTCCGGGACCGGCATGCTCGGCATCGGGGCGACAGGAGTAGGACATGGGCGACACACGACTGACCACCGAAGAACCCCCCGTTCAGGGCAGACGTGAACGCAACAAGCTGCGCGTGCGCAACCGCATCTACGACGCGGCGGTCGAACTGTTCACCCGTCAGGGATACGACCAGACCACCGTCGACGAGATCACCGAAGCGGCGGACGTGGCGCGCGGCACCTTCTTCAACCACTTCCAGCGCAAGGAAGACCTCATCGCGGAGTGGAGCGAGAAGCGTCGCGTACGACTTCGCCACGGCCTGAGCACCGAGGCGCTCGCCGGCAGCGAGGGCACCCGGCAGTCCCTGCTGCTGTGCATGAGCCTGCTCGCGCAGATCAGCCTGTACGACAGCGCCCAGACCCGGGCCCTGCTGACCGCCTGGGTCAGGGCGGGCTTCCCGCTCACCGAGGAACCCTTCGTCAGCCGGATGTTCGCCCGGTTCGTGGAGGAGGGACAAAAACGCGGCGAGGTTCCCGCCACCGTGGACGCCACCCTGGTCGGCCATGTCCTGCGCGACGTCTACCTCGGCACCCTCTACCGCTGGACCCACCCCGAGGCCGACTTCGGCCTGGAGGCCGAACTCCACGCGGGCTGCCGGACCGTGCTCGACGGCGTCCTGGTGCCGTAGCGGGACGCGCGGCGGCGCCCCGCCCGGATCACAGCTGAGGCGAGCCGGGGGCGCCGCCGAGCCGCACATCACCGACCTCGTCGAGGATCCTCTCCGAGGACGCGACATGGCGGCCGGCGGTGATGAGGTCCCGCAGGCACCGGTCGAGCGGGGTGCGCTCGGTGTGGACCGCGGCCGATCCCACGGCGTCGTACAGGAGCTGGACCGCCTCCCGGCAGGCCCGGTGTGCGAACCGGCGGGCCAGCGCGGCCGTGCCGCGTTCTGGCGCACGGCCCGCCGCCTGTGCGGCCCAGGCGTCCGCCAGCGTGGCGTACACATAGGCGTCCGCCGCGCCGATCAGCGACTCGGCGTACGCGAGGTCGGCCGGGGCGCCCGGCCTGGGCGACGCCGAGCGCTTGGCGGCGAGCATCTCCGTGGCGGCCTTCAGCGCGGACCTGCCGATGCCCAGCGGCACGCCCGCCATCTTGAGGGCGAGGTTGTCCGCGCGCAGGTGGAGCGGCTCCTGCCGGGCGGCGGACGGCACGAGAGCGAAGGTGTGCCGCTGCGGGACGAACAGGTCGGCGACCTCGAAGTCGTGGGAGCCGGTCCCGCGCAGCCCGGTGGTGTTCCAGTTGTCGAGCACCCGCGCGTGCGTGGCGTCGAAGACGGCGATCCTCGGGGTGCCGTCCGGGGCCTCGAACCCGGCCATGACCCGGTCGGCGTGGGCGATCCCGCTGCCGTGGGTCCAGCGGCCCGACAGAAGATAGCCGCCGACGTGCCGGACCGCCCGCCCGGCCGGCGGCAGCACCGTCGCGGTGATCAGGTCGGGGTCCGGGAACAGCTCGGTGAACACCTCCGTGGGCAGCGAGACCGCGGCCAGCGCGGCGTTCAGCGCGACGGCCACGCACCAGGCGACCGAGGCGTCCCCCTCGGCCAGCAGGTCGACGGCCCGCGTGATCTCCGGCACGGTCATCTCGACACCGCCCAGCGCCGGTGGCAGGGCGGCGCGCAGCAGCCCGGTGGACTTCAGTCCGTCGAGGACGTCACCGGGAATCCGGCCCAGCCGCTCGATCTCGGTCGCGCGCGCCGAAAGGCCCGCGGCGTACGCCCGTACGCGGTCCGTGACGGACGCGGCGGTGAGGCCCGGCGCGACCCGGGTCGGCAGTTCCATGGCGGTCATCCCGTTCTCCTGGTTCGGCGGGTAGGGCGGGTACGGCTGGTGCAGATCACAGGTCGCTCAGGGTCTTGCCGAGTTCGGCTGCCAGCGTCTGGAGGTTCGGGGGGCGCATGACGCTGTAGTGGTCGCCGGGGACGTCGACGCTCTCAGCCCGGTCGCCAAGCAGGTTCAGCCACCGCCGGGTGGTCGGGGCGGTGGCCCCGTCCATGGCCCGCAGGAGCCGGACCCGGCCCCGGTACGCGGCGGGCTCGTGCTCGGCCAGCGCGCGGCTGAGGTGCAGGAACCGCCGGGCGAGCCGGTCCAGGGTGACGGCGTCGATCTCGTCCGGCAGGACACCGGCGAGCCGGGCCCGGATCAGCAGTTCCTCCGTCCCGGACCGGTCGCCCGTGGGCTCGAACTCGGCCGGCTCGGGGTTCCAGTCGCTTCCCGCCAGCCCGGCCAGGTCGCGGGCGAACCGGGCCAGCAGCGCCGCGTCGGAGGCGGGTGCGGCGCGGCCTGGCGGTTCGAGCAGATCCACGGCCGCCACGAGCTCGACCGTCCTGCCTCGGCCGGTAAGTAGGCGGGCGGTCTCCAGGGCGAGCACGCCGCCCATGGACCAGCCGCCGAGCCGGTACGGGCCGTCCGGGAACCGTTCGGTGATCGCGTCGGCGTAGTGCGCGGCCAGGTCGGCCAGGGTCCGCGGCACGGGGTCGAGGTCGGGGTACTGGAGGGCGTGGACCGGCTGGTCGTCGTCGAGGAGGGCGCCGAGCCCGGCGTAGCAGAGCACGTCGCCGCCGACCGGGTGGACGAGGACCAGTGGTGGCCGGGTCCCGGTGTCCCGGAGGGTGACCAGGGCCGCCCTACCCTCATCTGCTGGCTGATCGCGCAGCACCTCCGCGAAAGAGGCTGGGGTCGGCCGGGCGAGCAGTGTGGCCACCGGCAGCGACCGACCGGTGCGCTGCCGGATCCGGGCCATCAATCGCACCGCGAGCAGTGAGTCGCCGCCGAGGTCGAAGAAGTTCGCGCTGACGTCGACGGGCCCGTCGGTGGGCGGGAAGAACTCGGCCCAGATCCCGGCGAGGAGCCGTTCGGTCGCATCGCGTGGTGCGACCGCCCCCGGGGCCGTCCCCTCGGGCGACGGCAGGAGGCCGCGGTCCACCTTGCCGTTGCCGGTCAGCGGCAGCTCGTCCAGAAGGACGATGCGGGCGGGCACCATGTAGCCGGGCAGGTCCCGGCCGAGCGCCTCGCGCAGTTCGTCCTCGCAGACATCCGACACGGCGTACCCGACGAGCCGTCCGGGACCGCCCCGCTCGCCCTCCGCCACCACGACCGCCGCGTGGACGTCCGGCCGGCGCAGCAGCGCCGCCTCGACCTCGCCGAGCTCGATCCGATGCCCCTGGATCTTCACCTGGGAGTCCGCGCGCCCCAGGAACTCGATGTCGCCGCCCGGCAGGTAGCGGCCGAGGTCACCGGTCCGGTACAGCCGCTCCCCCGTCACCGGGTGACGCAGGAACGCCGCACGTGTCTTCTCCTCGTCCCCGAGGTAGCCGCGGGCCAGGCCGGCGCCGGCGATGTAGAGATCACCGGGGACCCAGGCCGGGCGCGGCCGCAACGCCTCGTCCAGCACATGGAAACGCTGGTTCCGCATCGGCCTGCCGTACGGGATGCTGGTCCGCTCCGGTTCCACGCGGTCGATCGGGTGCAGGATCGACCAGATGGACGCCTCGGTCGCGCCGCCCAGGCTCCAGACCCGCGCGTTCGGCATGATCGAGGCGATGGCTCCGGGGAGGGTGACGGGGATCCAGTCGCCGCTCATCATCACCACACGCAGCGACGGCGCCCCGCCGAGGGCCCGTACGTGTGCGACGAACATGTCCATCAGGGCGGGGACGCTGTTCCAGATCGTCACGCCGTGCCGATTCACCAGCTCCAGCCAGGTGGCCGGTTCGCGCTGCGCCGACGCGTCGGGCAGGACCACGGCACCGCCGGCCGCGAGCAGACCGAACACGTCGTAGACGGAGAGGTCGAAGTTGAGCGCGGACAGGGCCAGGACCCGGTCGCGGGCGCTCACGCCGTACCGGTCGTTGATGTCCTGGATCGTGTTGACCGCGCCGGTGTGCTCGATCATCACGCCCTTGGGCACCCCGGTGGAACCGGAGGTGAAGATGACGTAGGCGAGATCGTGGGGCCCGGCCGGGGACGGCGGCAGGGAGCCGGTCGCACCGGTGTCCGCCGGCTCGGTGTCGACGTGCAGCGCGCGGGTGCCCGCCGGCAGGCCGAGCCCGTCCGCGACCGCGGAGCGCGTCAGCACCAGCTCGACACCGGCGCTCTCCATGATCGTCCGAAGCCGGCGCCCGGGCATCGCGGCGTCGACCGGCACGTAGGCGGCCCCGGCCTTGAGGACACCCAGCGCCGCGACGACCTGCTCCCAGCCCTTGTCCATCACGATGCCGACGAGCACGCCCGGGCCCGCGCCGCGGTCGGTCAGCCACCGGGCGATCCGGTCGGAGCGGCGGTCCACCTCGCCGTAACTGAGGGTCCGGGCGGCGGTGATGACGGCGGGCGCGTCGGGCCGGGCGGCGGCCCGCCGCAGGAACGCGTCATGCAGCAGTTCGGCGGGTACGGGGCCGTCCGTGGCGTTGACCGCTCTGCGGACCTCCAGGTCCGCCACCGGCGCAGGGACGGACGGCGGACGGCGCCACGCCTGCGCACCGCACAGGTCCCGCACCAGGTCCAGGTAGGCGTCCCACATCCCGTCGACGACGCAGTCGGGGAACACCTCCTCCACCACGTCCCAGTTGAGGACCAGTTCCCCGGCCTCCTCCAGGGCCTGGTGGTCGAGCCACACCTGCGGCGTCCGCACCGAGCTGGACACCGGCCTGCCGCAGGCGCCGAGTTCGGTCAGTGCCGTGAGCGCGCCGCGTTCGCCGTCGCCCTGCCCGGAGAAGCCGATCGTGCTGGTGAAGACCACGGGCATGCTCGCCAGGCCGGTCCCGCCCCGGGTGCGGTTGAGCTCGCGCAGTACCTCGACGCCGCTGACGTGCCCGTGTTCGAGGTCGGCCAGCAGCCGGTTCTGCAACCGTGTGGCGCCCGAGGTGAAGTCCTCGGCGGGGGCCGCGTCGACCTCCAGCAGGGTGGTCGCGCTGAGGTTTCCGACGATCCTGCCGACGTCGTCGTGCAGCGGCCGCCGGTTGAACGCCAGCAGGTTGAGCGTGAAGCGCGGCGAGGCGCTCCAGGCGCCCAACACCCGCGCGTACGCGGCGCACAGGGCGGCCGAGGGCGAGAGGCCCGCCGCGGCGGCGTTGTCCTTGAAGCGCTGCCACGCCCCGGACTCGATCCGGGCCGTACGGTGCGTGAACACCGGCCGCCGCGGCGCGGGTCCCGGCCGCAGCGGCAGGCGGGGAGCCGGCGGGAGGGAGGAGACGCGTGCGCGCCAGTAGGCGAGCGACTTCTCGCGCGATGCGGCATCCGTCTCGGCGGCGGCGAGAACGTAGTCGCGGTAGGTGACGGCCGGGACCGGCGTGGCGGGCGTGCCGGAGCGGTAGGCCTGCGCCCACTCCCGGAACAGCACCCCGGCGCTGCGGCCGTCGATGATCAGCGCGTCGAAATGGACGTGCAGCCGGGTCGTGCGGGCGTCGAGCAGGCTCGCCCGCACGTCGAACAGCGGCCAGACCTCGGTGTCGAAGACCTGGTCGCGCATCTCCTCGCGGATCTCCGCCAGGCGGCGGACCCGTTCGGCGTCGTGGCACGTGCGCAGGTCGACCGTGGCGATCGAGTAGTCCGGGACCTCGGCGAGCACCCGCTGGTGCCTGTCCCCGGACACGACCGCGCGGAGCATGTCGTGCCGGTCGACGAGATGCCGGAAGGAGGCGGCGAGCCGGTCGAGGTCGGTCTCGTCGAGGTCGACCTCGACGAGGAAGGAGGTGGAGACGTTGCCGAGCTCGAAGGCGTCGGTCCGGCCGACCAGGTAGGCCTGCTGAAGGTCCGTGAGCGGGAACGGCTCGTGGCGGGCCGCCCCGTCGGCGACCAGCGTCACCCCGGATGCCGCGGTCCGGTCCGCGCCTGTGGCGCGGGCCGCCCGGACGGCCCCCACGATCCCGGTGACGCTCCGGCCGTCCAGCAGCTCGGGCAGCGGAAGATCGACGCCGAGCCGCCGGGCGAGGGTTTGCCGGATGTCCATCGCGATCAGCGAGTCGATGCCCAGGATCCGCAGCGGCAGGTGCAGGTCGTCGCCGGTGACGGCCGCGCCGCGCGCCCGGCCGACGATGCGCGCCACCAGCTCGGCGGCGTTCTCGAACTCGGGCACGGGGCGCTCCGCGCCGGACGCCGCTTCCGGGTGTACACCGTCGGCACCGACGCTCACCGCGTCCGAAACGACCTTCCCGGCCGCCGACACACCCAAGCGCCACGCTTCGGCAACGGCGGGCTCACCCGCACCGGACGCCACTTCCGCGTGTACGCCGTCGGCACCGACGCGTCGTGCCTGTGCGACGAGCGGCGCGGTGTGGGCCGGTGGCTGTTGCCTGCGGGGGTCGGTCGTCCAGAGCCAGTAGCGCTCGCGCTGGAACGGGTATCCGGGCAGCGCAGCCGGCGGCCCGGCGGGCTCGCCGTGCACGCGCGCCCAGTCGATCCGGACACCTCGGGTGTAGAGCGCGCCGAGGCTGTCGAGGAGGGAGCGCCGGGCGTCCTGTCCCTCGCACAGCGACGGCAGGAACACGGCCTCTCCGGCCGTCCGGAGCCGGTCGAGGAGCGGCGAGGCGGGCCCGATCTCCACGAAGGTCCGGTGTCCGTCGCGCAGCAGCGCGGCGACCGCGTCGGTGAACCCCTGCGGGTCGGCGGCGTCCGCCGGAGTCCGGGCCGCCGCCCGCAGCGCGTCGTCGAGGCTCATCGCGCCCGTGACACACGCGGCCACCGACTCGCCCACGCCGTGGCCGAGGACGGCGACGGGCTCGACGCCCCACGACCGCCACAGCTCGGCCAGCGCGTACGCGACGGCGAACGGGGAGGGCCGGTCGCCGGGCGCCGCAGCGCACCGGGCCAGGGCGCGGCGGACGACCGGCTCGGCCTCGGCCAGCTCGGCGAGGGCGGCGGCGTGCGCGTCCGGGCGGCCGGTGAAGAGGAACACCGGGCCCCGGCCGGTCTCGGGGGACCGCGTGCCGACGCGGACGCCGGGCGGCGGCGTCTCGTCCGGGCGCGTCCGGGCGAGCAGGTCCCGCAGCTCGGCGCGGGAGGACGCGACAGCCGTGAGCCGGTGCGTGAAGTGCGCCCGCCCAAGGCTCGTGGTCCGGCAGATCGACGCGAGCGGAGCGGCGTCGCGGCCGTCGTCGGCGAGCAGGTCGGCGTAGCGCGCGGAGAGCTCGGCGAGCGCGGCCGGAGTCCTGGCCGACAGGGTCAGCAGGCTCGGTCCGTCCTGCCCGGCCGGCCGGACCTCCTCGGCGGGCGGTGCCTCGCCGGGGTCGGCAGGAGCCTCTTCGAGGATCACGTGTGCGTTGGTGCCGCTGATGCCCTGCGAGGACACGGCCGCGCGTTTCGGGCCGGACGTCTCGGGCCACGCGGTCTCCTCGGCGACGAGCTCGACCGCGCCGGCCGACCAGTCAACGTGCGGGGTGGGATCGGCCACGTGCAGGGTGGCGGGGAGCCTGCCGTGCCGCATCGACAGCACCGTCTTCATGACCCCGGCGACGCCCGCCGCCGCCTGGGAGTGTCCGATGTTGGGCTTCAGCGAGCCGAGCCGCAGTGGCTGGTCCCGGTCGCGCCCGTAAGCGGCCAGCAGGGCGCGCGCCTCGATCGGGTCGCCGAGCGGGGTGCCGGTGCTGCTCGCCTCCACCACCTGGACCTCACCGGGGGACAGCCGCGCGTCCTTCAACGCCTGTCGGACGACCTGCTGTTGCGCGGACCCGTTCGGTGCGGTGAAGCCGTTGCTGGCGCCGTCCTGGTTCACCGCGCTGCCGCGCACCACGGCCAGCACCCGGTGGCCGAGCCGCCTCGCGTCCGACAGCCGTTCCAGCAGGAGCACGCCCACGCCCTCGGAGAGCCCGCTGCCGTCGGCGGCGGCCGAGAACGGGCGGCACCGGCCGTCGGGCGACAGGCCCTGCATGCGGGTGAACTCGGTGAACAGCTGCGGTGTGGCCATGATCGTCGCGCCGCCGGCCAGTGCCGTCGCGCACTCACCGCGGCGCAGTGACTGGACGGCCAGGTGCAGCGCGACCAGCGAGGACGAGCAGGCCGTCGACACGGTGATCGCCGGGCCGCGCAGGCCCAGCGTGTAGGAGATCCGGCCGGACGCGGCGCCGCCCGCCGACCCGGTCGTCAGGAAGCCCTCGGCCTCTGCGGGCACGTCGCCGCGCCCCAGCTCGTAGTCGTGGCAGGACAGCCCGACGAACACGCCGGTGTCGGTGTCGCGCACCGATTCCGGATCTATCCCGGCGTCCTCGAAGGCCCGCCAGGAGGTCTCCAGCAGCAGCCGTTGCTGCGGGTCCATGGCCAGGGCCTCACGCGGGCTGATGCCGAAGAAGCCCGCGTCGAAGTCCGCCGCGTCGTGGAGGAAGCCGCCGGATCCGGTCAGACTCCGGCCGCCGTTCCGGGGGTCGTGCAGGTCCTCGTCCCAGCCCCGGTCACGAGGGAACGCGCCGACGGTCTCCCCGCCGGCGGTGAGCAGCCGCCACAGGGCGGCCGGCGAGTCGATCCCGCCGGGATACCGGCACGCCATGCCGACGATCGCGATCGGCTCCCGCTCTTCCTCCTCCAGCTCGCGCACGCGCTCGCGCGCCCGGTGCAGGTCGAGGGTGAGCCGCTTGAGGTATCCGAGCAGCTTCTCGTTCGATTCTGATCCCATGACGGATCGGTCCTCCGCAGACGGGTCAGGAGCCGGAGAGCTCGCGGTCGATGAAGTCGAGCAGTTCCTCGGCGGTCGCGGCTTCGACGAGCGCCGTCACGTCCGCCTCGATGTCCCCCGAGGCCTCCCCGGAGGGTTCCTCGGGGGCGGTCGGGGCCTTCTCCCGCGGCGGTACGAGTCCGCTGTCCAGGACGGCGACGAGCTCGGGGAGCGTCGGCGTCTCGAACAGCAGGGTGAGGGGGAGCCTGAGGTCCGTCGCCGCGCCCAGGCGGTTGCGGAACTCGACCGAGGTGAGTGAGTCGAACCCGAGCTCGCCGAACGGCCGGTCGTCCGGGATCGCCGCGGGCGGCAGACCCAGCACGGCGGCCATGTGGGACCGGACCATGTCAGCCAGGATCCCGGCGCGTTCACCGGCGCCCAGGCCGGTCAGCTCCTCCCGCAGCGGCCGGTGCCGCCGGGGTGCGCGCCCGTTCCCGGGCCGTTCCGCCTCCGCGGCCGCCACGACCTCGCGCAGGACCGGCGGCAGGTCCGTTCCCAGGTCGCGCAGGCTCTCACGGTCGAGCCGCGCGGGCACGAGGACGGCGTGCGGTGACGGCAGTGCCGCCTCCAGCAGGGCCAGGCCGTGGCCGGGCGTCATCTCCACGAGCCCGGCCCGGGCGAAACGGGCGCGGTCGGCGGCGCTGAGGGCGCCCATCATGCCGTCCGGGTCGTCCCACAGGCCCCAGGCCAGCGCGAGGGCGGGCAGGCCCTGCGCGCGGCGGTGCCGGGCGAGCGCGTCGAGGAACGCGTTGGCGGCGGTGTAGCCGCCCTGGCCGGCGCCGCCGAGCGTCCCCATGATCGAGGAGACCAGGACGAACGCCGTGAGGGGTTGGCCCGCGGTCAGCTCGTGCAGATGCCAGGCCCCGTCGGCCTTGACCCGCATCACCCGGTCGATCTGTTCGGGGGTGAGCGAGGTGATCGGCGCGTCGTCCACCACGCCCGCGGCGTGGATCACGGCGGTCAGCGGGTGCCGGCCGGGGACGGCTTCGATCATCGCGGCGACGGCGTCCCGGTCGGCGACGTCCACGGCCGCGAACCTCACCTCGGCGCCGAGCCCGTTCAGGTCGGACGCCAGCTCGGCCGCGCCCGGCGCGTCGGCGCCGCGCCGTCCGGCCAGCAGGAGCCGTCGTACGCCGTGCTCGGTGACCAGGTGCCGGGCGATGACCCGGCCGACGGCGCCGGTTCCGCCGGTGATCAGGACGGTTCCGTCCGGGTCGAGGAGCGGCGGGAAGGTGAGCACGACCTTGCCGACGTGGGTGCCCCGGTGCAGCAGTGCGAAGGCCTCGGGTGCGCGCCGGACGTCCATGTCGGTGACGGCGGGCCAGGTGAACGCGCCCTCGGCGAACAGCGCTACCGCTCGGTTCAGGAGGCGGGCGAGGTGCTCGGGCGGCAGCCGGAGCAGGTTGAACGCCTGGTGGCGCACGCCGGGATGCGGGGCGGACACCTCGGCGAGATCGCGCGGATCGGTCCTGCCCAGTTCGACGAGGATCCCGCCGGGCCGCAGCAACTGCATGGATTCGTCGAGGAGTTCGCCGGTCAGCGAGTTCAGGACGACCGCCATGCGCCGGCCGCCCCCGCCGAGGCGTTCGCCGAATCCGGGCTCGCGGGACGAGGCGAGGTGGTCGTCGTCGACGCCGAGGGCACGCAGTGCGGGCCACTTGGCGGGATGCGCGGTCGCGTAGACCTCCGCGCCCAGGTGCCGGGCCAGCTGGACGGCGGCCATGCCGACGCCGCCGGCCCCGGCGTGGATCAGGACGGGGTCGCCCGCGCGCACGCCTGCCAGCTCGGTCAGTGCGTGCAGGGCTGTCATGTGCGCGACCGGTACGGCGGCGGCCCGGGTGAACGACCAGCCGTCGGGGATCTTGACGAGGGTGCGGTGCTCGGCGTGGGCCACCGTGGCGAACGCGGCGGAGAACAGGCCCATCACCCGGTCGCCGACGGCCAGTTCGGTGACACCGGGTCCGGTCGCGGTGACCACGCCGGCGCCTTCCAGGCCGAGTGGGCCGGGGTCCCCGGGGTACAGGTCCAGCGCGCCCAGGACGTCGTGGAAGGTGAGCCCGGCGGCACGGACCGCGATCCGGACCTGCCCGGGGCCGGGTTCGGCGGCGGCCTCGGGGCAGGGCCGCAGCTCCAGGGCGGTGAGGGTGCCGCGCTCGGGGATGTCCAGCCGCCAGGCGGGCGCCTCGTCGGGGGTCCGGAGCGCGGGGTCGCCCGCTGCGGACACGAGCCGGGGCACCAGGACGGCACCGCCGCGCACCGCCGACTGGTTCTCGTCCGGCGCCAGTGCCTCGGCCGGTACCCCGGCGTCGTCGGGGCCGAGGTCGACCAGGGCGAACCGGCCCGGGTGCTCGACCTGCGCGGTCCGCACCAGGCCCCAGACCGCCGCCTGCGCGAGGTCCTGGACGCTCTCGCCGGGCCGGACGGCGACGGCCCCACGGGTGACCAGCACCAGGCGGGTCCCGGCGAGCCGGTCCTCGGCGAGCCATCGGCCGAGCAGGTCCCGCGTCCGGTGGACCGCGTTCCTGGCCGCCGCGGCCGCGTCGGTTCCGTCCTCGCCGGCCGGGCAGGACACGACGGCGTGCTCGGCCGGCTCGACCGCCGTGAGCAGCCCGTCCAGGCAGCGGCCGTCCCACGGGACGGGCACCCGTCCGGCCGTCGATCCGGTCGCCGGTCCGGGCAGCGGTTGCCAGCCCGGCGCGAACAGGCAGCGGAGCGCCACGGTGGCGGGATCGGCCGGGCCGCCCGTCGCAACCGGACACAGTTCCACCGACTCGACCCGCCCCGCCGGGTCTCCCGAGGCGTCGAACAGGGTCAGGGCGAGGCCTGCGCCCTCAGCGGGCGCCGCGTGCATCCGCAGGGAAGCGCGGCCCCTCGGACCGGACAGGGACACTCCGCGCCAGCGCAGCGGCTGCACACGCTGCCCCTCGCGGCCCGGCATGTCGGCGATCAGGCCGTGCAGGGCCGCGTCGAGCAGGGCGGGGTGCAGGTGGTGGGCCCCGGCGTGCGCGGCCTCCGGCTCGGGCAGGACGGTCTCGGCGAACTGCTCGCCGTCGCGCCGCCAGGCGGCCCGCAACCCCTGGAACACCGGCCCGTGTTCGTAGCCGCGCAGGGCGAGGTCCTCGTACACGCGCGCCGTCGGTACGGGCGTCGCGTCGGCCGGCGGCCAGTCCGTGGGGGCCCGGTCCGGTGCCGTGGCCGCGGCGGGGCCGAGGGTGCCGGTGGCGTGCTCGATCCATTCCCCGCCGGTCGCCCGGCCCGATATCCGGCAGCTCCGCAGCCCGTCGCCGTCCGCGCCCGACACCCGGACGCGCAGGTCGACGGCGCCGTCCGCCGGGAGCTCCAGGGGCGTGGAGACCGTCAGTTCCTCGATGCGTGCCGTCCCGGCCTGCGCGCCCGCGTGCAGGGCCAGTTCCAGGAACACGGCGCCCGGCACGACGATCGTCCCCGCCAGGACGTGGTCGGCCAGCCAGGGATGGGCGCGGGTCGACAGCCGTCCGGTGAACACCGTCTCACCGTCACCGAGTTCGACGGCCGCCCCGAGCAGGGGATGGCCGGCCGGGGCCTGGCCGAGGTCGGCCGTGCCGGACGGCCCGGCCGTGCCCGTGAGCCAGTAGCGGCGGCGGCGGAAGGGGTAGGTGGGCAGGTCGGCGGGTCCGGCGGCCGCTCCGGTGAGCCGTTCCCACACGAGGGGCAGGCCCTGGACGTGGGCCTCGGCGGCGGAGGTGAGGAACCGGCGCAGGCCGCCGTCGTCTCGGCGCAGCGAGCCGGTCACGATCCCGTCGGCTCCGGCCTGCTCCAGGATCTGGCTGATGCTGCCGACCAGCACCGGGTGCGGGCCGACCTCGACGAACGTGGTGTGGCCGGACGCGATGAGCGCTTCGACCGCCTCCTGGAAGCGCACGGTGTGCCGCAGGTTGCGGTACCAGTAGGACGCGTCGAGCTCGCTGCCCTCCTGCCAGTCGGCGGTGACCGAGGACATCAGCGCAATCTCACCGGTGCGTGGCGTCAGCGGTGCCAGTCCGGCCAGGATCTTCTCGCGGATCGGTTCGACGGCCGGGCAGTGCGAGGCGAAGGCCGCCGGGATCACGCGGGCGTTGACACCCTCGGCCCGGTAGGTTTCGACCAGTTCGGCGATGGCGTCCGCGGCTCCGGCCACGGCGGTGGTGGCCGGTCCGTTGACCGCGGCGATGCTGAGCCTGCCGAGTCGTTCCCGCACCCGCTCAGAGGGCAGCGGGAGCACGGCCATCGCCCCCTTGCCCATCAGGTCGACGGCGACACCGCTGCGCAGGGCGATGGCGCGGGCGCCGTCGTCGAGGGAGAGCGCCCCGGCGACGACGGCCGCCGCGATCTCGCCCTGGGAGTGGCCGACCACGGCGTCCGGGACGACCCCGGCCGACTGCCACAGCTCGGCCAGCGACACCATCACGGCCCACAGCGCGGGCTGTACGACGTCGATCCGGTCGAGCAGGGGCGCGCCGGCCAGGACGTCGGCCAGCGACCAGTCGGTGTACGGCGCGAGCGCCCGCTCGCACTCGGCCAGGCGGGCGGCGAAGACGGGGCTCTCGGCGGCGAGCCGCGCCGCCATGCCCCGCCACTGTCCGCCCTGTCCGGGGAAGACCAGCACGGTCCGGCCGGGCTCGCCCGCGCGGCCGGTGACGATGCCGGGGGCCTGTTCGCCGCGGGCCAGTGCGGCCAGGGCCCGGTCGGCCTCCCGCCGGTCGCGGGCGATCACCACGGCGCGCTCGTCGAAAGAGGTCCGGGCGGTCAGGGCCGGTGCCGCGGCGAGGGGGTCGAGCGGTGCGACGGCGAGCGTCCGGGCCTGCTCGCGCAGCGCGTCCGGGGTCCGGGCCGACAGGACGAGCGGGACCACGGGCGGCCGTGCCGGCTCCTCGGCGGGTGCGGCCTCGGCGGGCGGCTGCGCGAGGATCACGTGCGCGTTGGTGCCGCTGATCCCGAACGAGGAGACGCCGCCGCGCCGGGGTTCGCCGGTGTCCGGCCAGGGACGGGCCTGGTCGAGCAGGGCCACCGACCCGGCCGCCCAGTCCACGTGCGGGGACGGTTCGTCGGCGTGGAGCGTGGCGGGCAGGGACGCGTTCCGGATGGCCTGGACCATCTTGATGACGCCGCCGACACCCGCCGCCGCCTGCGCATGTCCGATGTTGGACTTGAGGGACCCCAGCCACAACGGCCGCTCCCGGTCCCGCCCGTACGCGGCCAGCAGGGCGCCCGCCTCGATCGGGTCGCCGAGGGCGGTGCCGGTCCCATGCGCCTCCACGGCGTCGACCTGACGCGGCGCGAGCCCGGCGTCGGCGAGGGCGTCCTCGATGACGCGCCGCTGGGCGGATCCGCTCGGCGCGGACAGGCCGTTGGAGGCGCCGTCGGAGTTGACGGCGCTTCCGGCGACGACCGCCAGCACGGGGTGGCCGTGGCGGCGGGCGTCCGAGAGCCGTTCGACCACGAGCATGCCCGCGCCCTCGCCCCACCCGGTGCCGTCCGCCCGGGCGGAGAAGGCCTTGCAGCGGCCGTCGGCGGCCAGCACCCGCTGGCGCGAGAGCTCCACGAACATGCCGGGGGTCGCCATGACCGTCACACCTCCGGCCAGGGCCAGCGAGCATTCGCCGGCCCGCACCGCCCGCACCGCATGGTGCAGCGCGACCAACGACGCCGAGCACGCGGTGTCCATGGTCAGCGCGGGCCCGTTCAGGCCGAGGACGTAGGCGATCCGCCCGGAGATCACGCTCGTACAGGTGCCGGTCAGCAGGTGACCCGCGACGCCGGGCCCGGCCGTCTCCATGCGCGGCCCGTAGTCGGAGTGCATCGCGCCGGCGAACACGCCGGTCCGGCTGCCCTTCAGCGTCGTGGGGTCGATCCCGGCGCGCTCCAGCGCCTCCCACGTGACTTCCAGGAGGAGCCGTTGCTGGGGGTCCATCGCGAGAGCTTCGCGGGGGCTGATCCCGAAGAACTCCGCGTCGAAGTCCGTCACGTCCCGTACGAAGCCGCCCTGGCGGACGTACGACGTCCCGGTCCGTTCCGGATCCGGGTGATGGAGCGTCGCCAGGTCCCAGCCGCGGTCGCCGGGGAAGTCGCCGATGGCGTCGGTTCCCGTGTCGACCAGGTTCCACAGGTCCTCGGGCGAGCGCACCCCGCCGGGGAACCGGCAGGCCATGCCGACGACGACCACGGGGTCGTCGGCGTCGGCCCGCTCCCGATCGTCCGCCTGTTCCCGTACGACGGCCGATGAACCGCCGGCGGAGTCGCCGGCGTTCAGCTCGCCGAGCGCGGCGGCCAGGGCGGCCGGGCTCGGGTGGTCGTACACGACGGTGCTCTCCAGCCTCAGCCCCGTCGCGGCCGACAGCCGGTCGCGCAGTTCGAGCGTCATGGCCGAGTCCAGGCCCATCTCCCGGAACGTCCGGCCGGGCCGGACGTCGTCGGCCGACCCGGCGCCCAGCACGAGTGCGGTGAGGCTCCGGACCAGCTCCAGCGCCGATCGCCGGTCCACGACCACGGCCGGTGCCGAGGTCGCGTCGGGCGCCTGCTCGGCGGCCCCGGGCATGCCGGAGGGCCAGCAGGAGCGGCGCTGGAACGGGTAGGTCGGCAGGTCGGCCAGGGGCGCCGAACCGGGCAGCAGCGCGGCCCAGTCCACCGCGACGCCGTGCACGAAGGCCTCGGCCGCCGCCGTGAGGAACCGGCGGCGGTCCCCGTGCCCGCGCCGGAGCGTGCTCAGCACGACGCCGTCCCCGCCGTACGTGTCGATCGTCTGCCGGATGCCCATCGCCAGCACCGGATGCGGACTGACCTCCAGGAACGTCGAGTGGCCCGAGTCCAGCAGTTTCTCGACGGCAGGTCCGAACCGCACCGGCTCGCGCAGGTTGCGGAACCAGTAGCCGGGGTCCAGGTCGGCGGTGTCGAGCGGTTCGGCGGTGACGGTCGAACAGAACGGCACGCCGGTGGAGCGCGGGGTGATCCCGGCGAGGGCGGTGAGCAGTTCCTCCCGCAGTTCCTCGACGTCAGCGCTGTGCGAGGCGTAGTCGATCGGAACCCGTCGGGTCCGCACGTCCGGCCCGTAGTGGGCGGTCAGCGCGGCGAGCGCGGCGAGGGGACCCGCAACCACCGTGTGCCTGGGGCCGTTGACTGCCGCGATCGACAGCGCGGCGTCCACCGCCGCGCGGTCCTGTCGCACCTGTCCGGCCGGGAGTTCCACCGACAGCAGGCCGCCGCGGCCCGCGATCCGGTTCAGCAGCCGGCTGCGCAGGGCCACGATCCGCGCGCCGTCCTGGAGCGACAGGGCGCCCAGGGCTGTGGCGGCGGCGATCTCGCCCTGCGAGTGGGCCACCACGGCTGCGGGCTCCACCCCGGCCGAGCGCCACAGCGCGGCCAGCGACACCATCACCGCCCACAGCGCGGGCTGGATCACCTCGTCGCCCTCCAGCGGCGGCGCACCGGGGACGCCGCGCAGGACGTCGGTCAGCGACCAGTTGACATACGGGGACAGAGCGTCGGCGCACGCGCCGATCCGGTCGGCGAAGACCGCGGAGGTCTCGATCAACTCCGCTGCCATGCCCGCCCATTGCGAGCCCTGGCCCGGGAAGACGAACACAGGCCGGACCGGCGGCCCCTCGTGCCGGCCCGTCACCACGGCCGCTGACGGCCGACCGGCCGACCGTGCCTCCAGTTCGGCGAGGAAGCCGTCCCGGCCGTCCGCGACGACGACGGCACGGTGTTCGAACGTGGTGCGCGTGACGGCCAGCGCGCGGCCCACGGAGGCCACGCCGAGCTCCGGACGCGCCCGGACATGAGCGCGTAGCCGTGCGGCCTGGTCGCGCAGCGCGGCTTCGCCACGCCCGGACAGGACCCAGGGCAGCGCCCCGCCATCGCCTTCGCCGTCGGCCCGCGCCGCACCGTGCTGCGCACCTTGCCAGTCCGAGAGGATCAGGTGGCAGTTGGTGCCGCCGATCCCGAACGAGCTGACGCCCGCAACGAGCGGGCTCTCGGGCGACGGCCAGCACCGGGTCTCGGTGTTCACGCGCAATCGCAGCTCGTCGAGCGGGATCCGCTCACCGGACGCGGAGTGGTTCAGGCCGGGAACGAGTTCGCGTGCGCCGACGCACAGGACGGTCTTGACGAACCCGGCGATCCCGGCCGCCCCCTCCAGGTGACCGATGTTCGTCTTCACCGACCCGACCAGCAGCGGGGTGTCCGTCGCGCGGGCCGCGCCCAGCGTCGCCCCGAGCGCGACGGCCTCGATCGGGTCGCCGACCCGCGTCCCCGACCCGTGCAGCTCGACGTACTGGACCTCGCCCGGCTCGACGCCCGCGTCGGCACAGGCCGCGAGGATCACCCGCTCCTGCGACGCACGGCCCGGTGTCGGCAGCGTCTCGGTCGCACCGTCGTTGTTCAGGGCACTGCCGCGGATGACGGCATGGATACGGTCGCCGTCCCGGACGGCGGCTTCCAGGAGTTTGAGGACGACGATCCCACCGCCCTCGCCCCGGACGTAGCCGTTCGCGCGGGCGTCGAAGGTGAAGCAGCGCCCGTCCGCCGACAGCGTGCCGGCCCGCTCCAGGGCCAGCGTGCTCTGCGGCGCGAGGATCAGGTTCACACCGCCGGCCAGAGCCAGGCTGGACTCGCCGCCCCGCAGGCTCGCGCACGCCAGGTGCACGGCGGCGAGCGACGAGGACTGCCCTGTGTCCACCACCAGGCTCGGGCCGGTCAGGCCCAGCGTGTAGGAGATCCGGTTGGCGATCACGCCACGCTGCACCCCGGTCAGCGTGTGCCCGGTCACCGCGTCGGGACCCAGGCCGTGCAGCAGCGTCGCGAAGTCGTCGGCGATCGCCCCGAGGAACACACCCGTCCGGCTGCCCGCCAACGCGGCGGGCCGGGTCCTGGCGTCCTCGAGGGCCTCCCAGGCCAGTTCGAGGGCCAGCCGTTGTTGCGGGTCCATGGCCACGGCCTCGCGCTGCGAGATGCCGAAGAACCCGGGATCGAACTCGTCGACCCGGTCGAGGAACCCGCCGCGCGCCGGGCCCCGGCCGCCGCGCCGATCGGTGATCGCGTCACCGCCGCCGCGCAACAGCCGCCAGAACGCGTCCGGCCCGTCCGCCTGCGGGAACCGGCAGCCGATCCCGACGACCGCGACGGCGTGTGAAGGCAGTTCACGCACTCCGTGACCAGCAATGTCCATCGTTGATGCCCCCGCCGCACACCCAGACAATCAGATGACGCATGAATATAAGACATCTTATGGTCCCGTTCAACAGGGCGGCTGGATCAGCGGCATGCCAGATGCGGGGACCACGGCGACGTACGGGATGACGGCCGCGCAGGTCTTGGGCCTTCGTTCCGGAAACACGGCGGCGCGGGTGACCGTTCGCCGATCACCCGCGCCGCCCTTGGCGGATCGGTCTGCTCAGTGACGTTCGTCGGCCTCCTCGCCGGGCTCGGCCGCATCGTGCCCGGCGGGCGGCAGCGCCCGGTGGCCGCCCGCGGCGTGGGCGAAGTGCTCCAGGGCCTGCCGCATCTCCTGCTCGGTCGGCTTGGCGATCTGGTTGCCGTAGAGCCAGCGGCTGAGCCGGTAACGGAGCATCTCCTTGCGCAGGTTCGGGTTGGGGATGCCGTCGGCCTCGGCCGTGGGTACCGGGAGGGGCCGGTAGTCCCTGCGGGCCAGCAGGGCGTACTCGCGCCCGCGGTCCAGCCGTTCGTGGACCTCGACGAACTCGCCGTGCGGCAGCCTCCTGAGGCGGCCGGTCTCGCGGCCGTGCAGGAGCGTGTCGCGGTCGCGCCGGGCCAGACCCAGGCAGACCCGGCGGGTGATGACGTACGCCAGCGCCGGGACGACGAAGACGCCGATGCACACCGACCAGGTGATCTGGTTCAAATTCAGGTGGAACCGCTCGGCCAGGACGTCGTTGGCACCGCCGAAGAACAGCACCAGGTACAGGGCGACGAACGAGGTGACGAACGCGGTCCGTGTGGGGTGGTCGCGCGGCTTGTCCAGGAGGTGGTGCTCGCGCTTGTCCCCGGTGACCCAGGACTCCAGGAACGGCCACAGGGCGATCACGGCCATCATCAGCGTGGGCAGGATGACGGCGGGGACCAGGACGGCCATGTTCACGGTGTGGCCGGCGACGCTGAACTCCCAGGCGGGCATGGCCCGCAGGGCGCCTTCGAGGAAGCCCATGTACCAGTCGGGCTGGGAGCCCTGGGAGATCTGGTCGGGCCGGTAGGGGCCGTACGTCCACACCGGGTTGATCTGGGCGATGCCCGCGAGCAGGCAGAGCACACCGGCGATGAGGAAGAAGAAGCCGCCGGCCTTGGCCGTGTAGTGCGGGAACAGGGGCTGGCCGACGACGTTCTTCTCGGTGCGGGCCGGCCCCCGGAACTGGGTGTGCTTGTGGTAGAAGACCAGGATCAGGTGCACGGTCAGCAGCGCCACGATGATGCCCGGGACGAGCAGGATGTGGAAGCTGTAGAAGCGGCCGATCACGTGGTGTCCGGGGAACTCGCCGCCGAAGAGGAACATCGTCAGATACGTGCCGACCAGCGGGACGGCGAGCGTGACGCCCTCGGCGATGCGCAGGCCGGTGCCGGAGAGCAGGTCGTCGGGGAGCGAGTAGCCGACGAAGCCCTCCAGGGTCACCAGGACCAGGAGTACGAAACCGATCAGCCAGTTGATCTCGCGCGGCTTGCGGAACGAGCCGGTGAGCAGGTGCCGCAGCGTGTGGGCGCACAGCGCGGCGATCATGGTGAGGGCCGACCAGTGGTGCAGCTGGCGGACGAACAGACCGCCGCGCACGTCGAAACTGATGTGGACGGTGGAGGAATAGGCCTGCGACATCGGTATGCCCTGAAGCGGAACGTAGGAGCCGTGGTAGACGGTCTCCGACATGCCCGGGTCGAAGAAGAGTGTCAGCCAGACTCCGGTCAGCAGCAGGACGACGAAACTGTAGAGCGCGATCTCGCCGAACATGAACGACCAGTGCTCGGGAAACACCTTCCGGATCAGGAACCGGAAGCTGTAGATCCCGAGCCGGCCGTCCATCCAGTCGGCCATGCGCTCGCCCTGTGGCGCCGTGCCGCGCTCGCTGTGTGGTGCTCTTTCGGTGGTGCTCATCTTCGCGCGCTCTCCCCTCGCGTGCTCGGAAGCATCCGCTTCAGTGGTCCCGCCGGTGTGCGGGCGACCGCTCCGTGCACCTCAAGTCGCCGGTTCTGAAGGCTCGTTGCTCCCGTCGGAGGCGATCGGGCAGGACGGTCGCCGGGTGCGGACCGACGGTCGCGGCGGCCGCCGGCCGGGCCGCGTACCGCCTGCCCAGGCGGGGGCCAGCTGCTGGGCGAGTGCCCGGCGCAGCCGGTGGCTCAGGCCGGCGGTGGTGCCGTGCGCGGCCAGCAGCCGGCCCAGGACGAGGGCCGACTCCACGGCCGATGTCATGCCGTGGCCGTGCGCGGGATCGAGGGTGACGAAGGCGTCGCCGACGACGAGGAACCGGTCGGGCCAGCGGCGCAGCTTCTCGTAGTGACGCCAGCGGTGCTCCGGCCGGCGGCAGCCGTAGACCGGGCCGAGGGGCGTCGCGGCGTGGATGACCTCGTGCAGCAGCGGGTGGCACAGGGCGGCCGCGGCGCGCAGGAGTTCCGCGTGGCCGGCCGGCGGCGGGGCGCCGTCGGCGGCGCTCAGGGTCACCGACCAGCGTCCGCCCTCGACGGGGTGGAGCATCCCCTGACGGGGATCGCCGGGTGCGCCCGTGAGCAGCAGGGCGCTCCAGTCGGCGACGTGTCCGACGGGGGGCGCGTAGACCGTGGAGGCGTACGTCGTCCGGGTGGCGAACGCGGTTTCCCACGGCGGCTGGTAGCCGATCCCGGCCAGCCATCGGGGGGCTCGCGAGGTGCGCCCGGAGGCGTCCACCACGAAGTCGGCGGGGATCGGGCGGCGGGGGCCGAAGCCCTGGGCGGCGCTGTGGTCCCGGGCGCGGACCCACACGCCTTCGACGGTGTCGTGCCGACCGGGCTCCAGGGAGACGACCTCGTGCTCCTGGAGGAAGGTCACCTTCGGATCGGCGCGCACCCGGTCGCGCAGGACCGCGTCGATCAGGTCCCGGCCCGCGCTCAGCAGGGCCGGACCCCCGCCGGACCGGGGCAGCGGGCCGGCCGGGCCGAGCACCAGCAGGTCCTCGGGCATCCGCAGCCGGACCGCTCCGGCGGCGGTGAGGTCCCGGGCGATGCCGGGGAACAGCTCGTCCAGGCCGTGCTGGGCGGCGGCCGTGAGGGTGTGGGTATGGCGGGCCTGGGGTACACCCCGGCGCCGGAACGGCCCATGGGCCGCCGGGTCACGCTCGATGACGGTGACCCGGTCCATGAAGCCGGCCAGGGCCCCGGCCGCGGTCAGCCCGGCCGGGCCGGAGCCGATCACCACGGCGTGACCATGGCCCCCACCCCGGCCGACGGCCGCTGCCCGCACGCTCATCTGCAGTGCCCCTCTCATGAACAGCTCCCGACGAACACCCGCGGTGTCACCAGGCCGCGCTGCCGCACCCGGCCCCTGCACAGCGGCGGCACACCACACCAACGGCGTTCACCAGAACCGATCACCACGGCCAGACCGACGACCCCCGCCCGCACGCTCATCTGCCACGCCCCTCCCATGAACAGTTCCCGACGAACACCCCCGACCCCACCAGACCACGCTGCCGCACCCGGCCCCTGCACAGCGGCGGCACACCACACCAACGGCGCTCACCAGAACCGATCACCACGGCCAGACCGACGACCCCCGCCCGCACGCTCATCTGCCACGCCCCTCCCATGAACAGTTCCCGACGAACACCCCCGACCCCACCAGACCACGCTGCCGCACCCGGCCCCTGCACAGCGGCGGCACACCACACCAACGGCGCTCACCGGGTTCCGATGGCGTAGGTGGTGCCGTCCGTGACGGCCTGGAGTTTGTCCGGGTTGGCCACGTTGTGCAGGGCGGTGATCCGGCCGTCGGCGTCGAAGTCGAAGGTGACGGTGGCGATGACGCGCTCCGGACCGCGGAACACGATGCCCGCCCCGCCGTTGATCTGGACGAGTTCGGCCTGCATGTCGGCGGGCTCGACGTCCTGGTAGGTGACGGTGCCGATGGCCGCGAACCAGCCGGCCACCGTGGCGGCGCCCACGACCGGGCGCAGGGCCTGGCGGACCTTGCCGCCGCCGTCGGTCCACAGGGTGACGTCCGGCGAGAGCAGTTCCATCAGGGCGTTGACGTCACCGCCGGTCGTGGCGGCGAAGAACCGCTCGGTGACCTCGCGTTGCCGGGACCGGTCGGCGGCGAAGCGCGGCCGTCTGGCCCGCACGTGTTCGCGGGCCCGGTGTGCGGCCTGGCGCACCGCTGCCTCTGATCGTTCCACCGCCTCGGCGATCTCGGCGTGGCTGAAGTCGAAGACCTCCTTGAGCACGAACACCGCGCGCTCCAGCGGGCTGAGTGTCTCCAGCACCACCAGCATGCCCATCGACACCGACTCGGCGTCCACGGCGGCCTCGGCGGGCCCCCCGTCGGTGACGATGGGCTCGGGCAGCCACGGCCCCACATAGGTCTCCCGCTTGCGCCGGGTGGAGCGCAGCCGTTCCAGCGCCAGGTTCGACACGATCCGCGTCAAGTACGCCTTGGGATCGGCCACTTGGGAGCGGTCCGCGGCGGACCACTTGAACCAGGCGTCCTGGACGGCGTCCTCGGCGTCGGCCGCGCTGCCGAGGAGGCGGTAGGCCACGGAGAACAGCAGGTTGCGGTGCTCGTCGAAGACCTGCTGGTCGGGGTCGGTGGCGGACAGGCCGGTCACCTGGTCCCCCGGATGCGGGTGAAGCGGCCGCCGCGGGGCCAGAACGCGCCGGAGGCCGGCATCTTCTTCATACGGCCGTACGTCGGCCAGGGCGAGGCCGTCACCGTCTCCTTGTATCTGACCGCCAGGGCACCGGTCAGGCAGATCTTCCGGGGGCTGTCGTCGGGGCGGGTGAACTGCACGACGGCGTCACCGCGGCCCAGGCTGACCGGCGTGTGGTAGTAGCCGAACCGGAACGGCCTCGGCCGCCTGCCCCGCAGCGTGCGGTCGATGCAGAGCGCGGCGTGCACTCCGGTCGGCATGCCGCCCTGGCAGGTGCCGTGCATGACGCCGTAGCCCTGGCGGATCGCGGCCGCGTCGCCGATCGCGTACACCTCGGGGTGGGACACCGAGCGCAGCGTGGTGTCGGTGACGATGCGGCCGCGCTCGTCGACGTCCAGTCCGGCGGCGGCCGCGAGCGGCGACACCCGGGTCCCGCTCGTCCACAGGACCGCGTCGGCGTCGATGTGCTCCCCGCCCGCCAGTTCCACCGCGCCCGGCAGCACCTTCACCACCTCGGCCCCGGCGCGCACCCGCACGCCCAACCGGTCGAGCGCGGCGCGCAGATGGGCCCTGGCCCTCGGGTTCATGGCGGCACCGGGCTCGGTCCGGCCCAGCAGGACGACCTCCAGTTCCGGGTGCCGCTCGGCGATCTCGGCGGCCGACTCGATGCCGGTCAGGCCGCTGCCGACGACCGCCACCGTGCCGCCGCCGAGCCGTCCCAGCCGGTCGGCGAGCAACTCGGCGTCCTGGGCGCTGCTCAGGGTGTACGCGTGGTCCTCGGCTCCCGGTACCGCCGACGTGTCCGCGGCGCTGCCCAGCCCGTACACCAGCGTGTCGTAGCGCAGGACCCGGTCGTCGTCGATCCGCACGCTCTTCGCCGCCGCGTCCACCGCCGTCACCCAGCCCCGCACGAACCGCGCCCCCGTTCCCTGGAGCAGCTCCGGGATGCTCAGTTCGGCGAGCCGCTGCGCGGTCGCCGTCATGTGCAGCCGCATGCGCTCGGTGAACCGCTCCTGGGCGTCGACCACGGTCACCTCCACCCCGGCACGCCCCTTGACCCGGGCCGCGAGCTGGACGGCCGCCGACATGCCCGCGTATCCCGCCCCCAGGACGACCACGCGGTGCGCGGTCGCCGTACCGGTCTCCTGTCGTGCGCCCATCGCCTCATCCGCCTCCTCGTCGCGCTTGCCGACAACCACCAGACGGGAGCAGGCGGCTCGGACGTGACATGAGCGAGGTGTGATGCATGACACATGCGGACATGGAGTATCGCTGGAGCATTTGTCCAAGTGGCCTTTATCGCCGGCTTCGCTGTCGCTGTCCGCGTGTAAGTTCGCGGATATGTCCGTGTGTTGGGAGAGTCCGCGAACGGCCCCGTACGGAATTCCAGCCAGCAATTCCTCACTCCGGCCTGAGACAGGTTTCCTCACGCGTTCCGATGAATTCACGGGTCGCGTTCAGATCGCTCTGGGGTGGAAATGATCAACTCGCTCGACATGCAGGAAATAGCCCGACGCGCGGTCTGTCCCCCCGGACAGCACCAGAACGTCCAAAAGACGCTGGACGACTACGGATTCGCCGTCCTCCAGCCCGGCGGAGCCGACGACCACAGCCTCGACGACCTCATGTCGGAGCTGGGCGAACCGGTCGAGTACGGCTTCGGCACCAAGCTCGACCTCCAGCCGAAGGAGGGCTCCGACAACCTGCAGTTCACCACCCGCGGGATGCCGCTGCACACCGACGGCCTCTTCAACGCCGGACCGGAGGTCAGGTACATCGGCATGCACTGCGTGACGGCGCCCGAAACCGGCGGCGAGACACTGATCGCGAGCAATGCCGCGTTCTTCGCCCAGGCGCCGCCCGATCTGCTCGAGGTCCTACGCGGTGTCACCATCGAGTACCGCAACCGGATCTCCGGCTACTACCGCGACCAGGCGGAGGAGCGCCCGCTCCGGGTGGCCCCGATCCAGGAGGATCCGGTCACCGGCAAGACGCGGCTGGTCATCGGCCTCACCGACCCCGACGACCCGTCGCGCACCCATGACGCGACGGTCGTGGGCCGCACGGCCGAAGAGAGCGCCGAGCTGCTCGACCGGATCACGGCGGTGCTGCACCGGCCGAGCGTGCTCTACGCCCACAAGTGGCGGGTCGGCGAAGTGATCGTCCAGGACAACCGGCAGGTCGTCCATGGCCGTGCCGCCTTCCCGGACCAGCCGCGCAAGCTGGTCCGCCTGTCGGTCGCGTGAGAGGGGCGGCCCGATGAACACGTATCCCTCGCTGCTCCTGGACGTACGCGGCCGGCGCACCGGCCTCGTGACACGGCTCGACGGCGCCGGGGAACCCGGCGACACCGGGCGGCTCGTGGTGGAGGAGTTCGGCCGCGGGTTGCCGCTGCCCTCCGGCGGCCCGGACGACTGCAACACGATCGAGTGGACCGGTGACCGTGTCACCGTCCGCACGAGCCGGCAGAACCTCACGCTCCTGCGCTACTGGCGGCAGCCGGGCACAAGCCGCCTCCTGATCGGAACCGACCTGGCCGAGCTCACCGCACGAGCCATCGCGTGCGTGGGCGCGGAATCCGATCGCGTCGCGCAGATCCGCGCCGTCCGCGCCTCGGTCCGCACGATCGGCGGTGGTCGTACCGTCGTCTTCTCCCGCTCCGCGGACGGCGAGTCGACGGAGGTCACCGAGACCGTGTCGATGGGCTGGCAGGCCTCTCCCCCGACCGGCGAGAGCGCCGTCGAGGCCGGGGCCCGGCAGATCGAGGTGCTGCGCCGGGAGATCATCGCCTCCGGCACGCCGCGGCCCGTGACCGTCGTCGTCTCCGGCGGAGTGGACTCCGGGCTCGTCGCGGCGCTCGCGAAGCAGGCCGGGATCCTCGATCACCTCGCCACGCTGGGCACCCCGTGGGGTGACGAGTACGCCGCGGCCGACGAGCTCGGAGCCCACCTCGGCATGCCGGTCCGGCACGTCGCGCTCTCCGAGGAGGACGTCCTGCGGGCGATCCCGGAAACCGTCCGGATGCTCGGCGTTCCCAACCGGGAGATGGTCGCCGGAGGCGTCAACCTCGTCGCGGTCTACCGGGAGGGCAGGATTCCCGCCGGCACCATCCTGACCGGCATCGGCGCCGACTACATCAACTCCGGGCTCCGGGTCGAGGCGGGCACCGTGCCCGATCTCCGGCGTGCCGTCGCCCAGTGCCTGGCCGACGGAGCCCTGGGCGGCGAGTGGACCGGTGCGGGTGCCGCGGCGTACGGCTACGCCCTGCGCCACATGTACTGGAACACGCCCGTCATCCAGGCGGCCCTGGACACCGCCCCAGAGGTCATGCGCCATCGGGACCGGGAGAAGGGGCACATGCGGGCCGCGGCGGAGGCGCTCCTGCCGCCGGAGATCGCGTGGCGGCCGAAGCAGGCCATGCACCACGGCAGCGGTGTCCAGCGCAATCTCGACGGCGCCGTCGCCCGTCTGATCGGCCTGGAGAGCGTCGACGTGGAGCGCTTCTACGAACTGCTCGCCACTGAACAGGCCGGTGCGCTGGTCGAGTCGCCTTACGAGCCGATCGACCCGGACAAGTGCCTGCGGGCGGCGATGTCCGCCTACGTCCATGAGTACCGCTGAGAACAGGGGAAAGCCGTGGCACTGATCACCATCGAGGACGTCGAGGGTATTCGGGTCCTGACCCTGGCCCACGAGAAGCCGACGAATCCGTTCGGCAAGGAGATGGCCGAGGCCTTCGTGACCGCTCTGCGCGCAGCGGACCGCGACGACAGCGTGGGAGCGATCGTCGTGAGCGGCGGACCTGACCGGAGCTTCAGCGCGGGCGGGGACTTCAACGAGGTCCTGCTGCTGGCGACGGACGAGTCGGTCGACGAGCTCATCGACTGGATCACCGACCTCTACCTGACGGTCCTGAACACGGGCAAGCCGACGATCGCGGCGATCGACCGCTACGCCATCGGCCTGGGCTTCCAGTTGGCCATGATGTTCGACTGGAAGATCATGTCGACCCGGGCGAACCTGATCATGCCGGAGCTGGAGCACGGCATCGGAGCCTCCATGGGGGCCGCCATCCTCTCCACCATCAGCAGTTACGACATCGCCCGGCACGCCATCATGTCCTGCCGCCCGATCGGCGCCGACACCGCTCTTCGCTGGGGAATGGCGGACGAGTCCTGTGAGCCGGAGTTCCTGCTCGACCGGGCGGTGCAGCGGGCATGGCGGATGGCACGCTTCCCCGAGGTCGCGTTCTCGGCCACCAAACACGTGCTCACCGGAAGGCTGCGGGCGACCCTGGAGCAGACCCGCGAGGATTCGAAGGCCGTGCACCGCAAGGCCTTCGCGGCGAAGGCGATGCACAAGCACTTCCACAACATCCTGGGCAGGGACGTCGAAACCGCGGCGAGCGCGACGTCGTGACGCTGTACCAGGAACTGTGCGGCATCGCCCGGCGTCTGCCGGACTCGACGGCCATGGTGTCCTACGACGGCACCGCGGTCTCCTACGACCGGTTCGTCGAGACCACCGACGCCATCGCCGGCCGGCTCGACGCCGCCCCGCCCGGCTCCGTCGTCGGCCTGGCGCTGGACGATCCCGTCACCTTCGTCTGCGCCTACTTCGCCGCCGCCAGGCTGCAGTTGGTCATCGTGCTCCTGGACAGCAGGGCGACACCTGAGGAGACGGCGCGCCTCTCGGCCAGGTTCGACCTGGACATGGTGCTGCGCGACGGCCCCGCCGGCATCGGCTCCATCGTGGTGGAGCCGACCGCACGAGGTGGCGAGGGGGTCCCCGAGAGGTCCGCCCACGCCGCGCAGGCGCTCCACTCGTACCTGCCCACGGACTTCGTCGTGCACTGCACCTCGGGCTCGACCGGTGAGCCGAAGGGCATCGTGATGAGCCAGGCGGCCGTCATGGAGCGGGTGAACTCCTGGGCGGGCGAGGCCGGCCTGGGACCCTCGGACGTGGTGCTGTGCGCGCTGCCGCTCTGGCACGGCCACGGCATCGACGTGCTGACACTGCCCGGCCTGCTGAGGGGGGCGAAGGTCGTCTTCACCCGCGGCTCGCATCTGACGGGCCGCGGCCTGGCACGCGTCATCGCCGATCACGCGGTGACCTTCGTCAGCGGTCTGCCGGTGATGTACCAGATGCTCGTCGCGGCCGACCGGGTCGACCCTTCCATGCTCGGCTCCCTGCGGTTCGCCCTCACCGGAAGCGCCCCCGTCACCGTCGACACCCAGGCGCGCTTCGGCGAGCGGTTCGGCCTGCCGCTGCGCCAGGGCTACGGGCTGGGCGAGATCGGCATCATCACGTACGACGCCGACAACGCGGGACCGGGCACGATCGGGCTGCCGCTCCCGGGGATCGAGTGGCGGCTGGAGCCGGTCGACGCGTTCGACGGCGAGGAACAGATCTGCGAACTCCTGGTGCGCGGACCGGCCCTGGCCCGCGGGTACTACCGGGACCCGGCAGCGGAGTCGGCGATGTTCGTGGACGGCTGGCTGCGCACCCACGATCTCGTCGTCGCACGGCCGGAAGGCTGGTTCGTCCGCGGCCGCACATCCACGTTCATCAACGTCACGGGCAACAAGGTCGCGCCGATCGATGTCGAGACGGCACTGCGCAGGTGCGACGGTGTCATCGACTGCGGGGTCGTCGGGGTGCCCGACGGGGAGGGCGGCGAACAGGTCGCCGCGCTGGTCGTGACCGACTCCGGATGCGATCCGGCGTCGGTCCGCCGGCAGGTCGCCGCACATCTGCTCCCGTATCAGCTGCCCCAGACGTACCGGTTCGCCGCCGCGCTGCCGCGGACCCCGGTCGGAAAGACCGACTACGAGGCGGTCAAGCGCATCGTCCGGGACGAGGACGCACGCACGGAGGCACTCGCGGAAGCACGCACGCCATGACTCTCGTGGCAGACATCGGCCTGCGACACCCGCTCGCCGGGACCGGGCACCCGGCGCGGGTCGCCGTGCGGTGGTGCGGCCGGTCGATGACGTACGCGCAGCTGGAGGCCGCGGTCAGCACCCTGGCCGAGCGGCTCTCCGTGGCCGACGTGGCCCGCGCGAGCGTCCTGGTCATGGGGCCGCTGTCACCCGCGTACCTGGTCGGGTTGCTGGCCGCGTGGCGCGCCGGCGCGGTGCCCGTGCCGGTGGACGCCGGACTGACTCCGCCGCAGTACGCCTGGCTCGAACAGCGCACCCGCCCCGCCGCGGTGATCAGTCACGATGCCACCCCGGCCGACCAGTACCGAGGGACGGTCCGAGGAGTGACCGAGATCGTCCTGGACTCCGGCAGCGGCACGGTCCTCCTCGAATCCGTCCCGCACACCGAGTGGCGGGCGCCGAGGTTCCAGGACCCGGACGCCGGCTATGTGATCCCCACGTCCGGCTCGACCGGGGAGCCGAAGGCCGTCGTCGGCAGCCGTCGCGGCCTGGGCCTCTTCCTCGACTGGTTCCGCGACGAGTTCGGTCTCGCCGAGTCGGACCGGTGCGCCGCCGTCACCCGGGTGAACTTCGACCCCTCGCTGCGGGAACTGCTCGGCGTGCTCGGCGCGGGCGGCGTGCTGTCGCTGCCCCCCGTCGACGTGCAGCTCGATCTGCCGGCACTGGCCGACCATCTGGTCGGCAGCGACCCGACGACGGCGTTCCTCGTCCCGTCCATCGCGACCCGGCTGGCCGAGGAACCGCGGCTCACGGCGGCCGGACTGCCCAGGCTGCGGCTGGTCTTCTTCGCCGGCGAGGTCCTCGGCCGGCGCGTGGTGGAGCAGTGGGCCGCCCTCGCACCCGGCGCCGAGATCGTCAACCTGTACGGCCAGACCGAGGCGACGCTCGCGCAGTTGTACCGACGTGACGTGCAGTGCCTCGACCACGGTGCCGCGCGGCCGATACCCGTCGGGGTGCCGCGCCCCGGCGTCGAAGTGGCCCTCCGCGACCTCGACGACACCGGAGTCGGTGAGGTGCTCGTCACCTCGCGGGCACCGGCGCTCGGCATCCTGCGCACCGGCACCGGTGACCGGCACCGGACGGCTCCGTTCCCCGTGCCCCTGCCGACCGGCGATCTCGGCCGCCGCACCGACGACGGCGCCCTGGTGATCGTCGGCCGGAGCGGCAACGACATCAAGTTCGGCGGCCGGCGGGTGTCCTTCCAGCCCCTGATCGACGACATCGAGGCGTTGCCCGGGGTACGGCAGTGCGTGGTCCTCGACCACGGGGGCCCGCAGCTCTTCCTCGCCACCGCGCCGGGCGCGGTTCCCGCCGAGGAGCCGCTGCGCAGCGCGGTCCTCGGCCTCGGCCGCGGCCGGCGGCTGCCACGGTTCGCCCTGCACGTGCGGTCCGCCCTGCCGATGCTGCGCAGCGGCAAGGTGGACCGGCAGGCCCTGCTCGCGTCCCTGGAGCCGCTCACCGTCCCGCCGTCCGCCGATCCCCACGGTGCCGCCGGGCCCGGGGTCGAGCGGCACCTGCGCACCCTGCTGGGCATCGACGAGGACAGCTCCGGCCTGGTCGACGCCGGCGTCTCGTCACTGGAGATGCTCGCGGCGATGGCGAGCATCAACCGCGTCCACGGGGTGCGGCTGACCGTCACGGAGGCCTTCGGCCTGCGCGACGTGCCGTCCCTGGCCCGCGAGATCGAGCGCAGGCGCCGCCCGGCCGGCTCCGGCGCCGCCGACACCCCCTGCCCGCCCGCGCCGACGGCGCCGGACCGCTGTCCGCTGTCGTCCCGTCAGCTGGCCTACATGTGGATCTGCATGTCGGGCGGCAACGCGAACTGGTGCAACATCTCCCGCGAGATCCCCGTCGCGCGGCGGTTGTCCGAGACGGCGCTCACCGAGGCGCTCCGGTCCCTGTTCGTACGGCACGACGTGCTGGGGCTGGCCCTCACCGCCGACTGGCAGGAACAGACCTGGACCGAGCCGGCGGAACTGTCCTGTGCGGTGCGCGTCGTGGACATCGACGCCGAGCCGGACTCGTCGGCCTTCCGCGAGGGCGTACACGCCGCGCGTACCGCGCTGGTGTCCGAGCTGATCGACCCGGAGGCCGCGCCGCCGGTCCGGGCGGCGCTCGTCAGGGGAACCACCGGCAGTTCGGTCCTCCTGGTGGCACATCACCTGTTCGTGGACGGACTGGGCCTGGACGCACTGGCCGGCGAGCTGCGGGCCGCGCTGTCCGGCCGGAGCCCGGACCCCGTCCCGGATCAGGACCACGGCGGTTACCGGGCGTTCTGCCTCGCGACGGCGAGGCGGCGGGAGCCGGGCCCGGCGGCCGCGTACTGGCGGAGCCTGCTGGAGGGGGTCACCCAGGTCGAACTGCCCGAAGCCACCGGGCCCGACGGGGCTCGGGGCGAGCTGCTCTCGCTGCCCCTGGGCACCGTGTGCACACGCCAGGTCCACATGATCGCCGAGGAGTCGGGCGTCTCCGCGTTCACCGTCGTCCTGGCCGCCTTCGAGCAGGCGGTCGCCGCCACGTTCGGGCTCGACCGTCCTCCTGTCATCGTCATGAGCCAGCACCGCGGCGAGACCGATGCCGCCGTCGTCGGCAACTTCACCACGAGTCTGATCGTCCGCGGACCGGGCGCACCGTCCCTGCGGGACGGCATCGGCGCCATGGCGCGTCAGCTGGCCGACGGCACGCGGTACG
Source organism: Streptomyces sp. MUSC 14 (assembly GCF_001866675.1). Taxonomy (NCBI): domain Bacteria; kingdom Bacillati; phylum Actinomycetota; class Actinomycetes; order Kitasatosporales; family Streptomycetaceae; genus Streptomyces; species Streptomyces sp. MUSC 14. The sequence goes on along the minus strand of NZ_MLYN01000063.1, from coordinate 54,899 downwards.
CCGACTGGGAGTTCGACCAGCGGGCCGCCGATCTGGGGCTGGGCGAGACGGACCGCTTTCCGGTGTCCACGGTCCTGTTCAACCAGCGGCCGATGCCGCGAGATCTGCGTGCCCGCGACCTCGGCGCCTGGAGCCCGAGGTCGCTCGGCCGTGCGCTGCGCTACCAACTGCAGGGGGAACTTCAGATGTCCGGGCCCGAGATGGTCATGACGTACTACTACCGCAGGGGAATCTCCGGCGCCGATGTGATCGGGCGCGTGCACCGCGGGCTGCTGCGGGCGATCCGCGCGGGCCGGGAGGCGACCCATGACTGAACCCGTCGAGACGATCACCGTGCCGGCCTCGCGGGGACCGCAGGCACCGGACCACCTGCTCGGACCGCTCCAGCGCGCCTATCTGGTCGGCGACCAGGACGGGCTCGAACTGCGCGGTCCGGCCCGGTACTACGTCGCCTGCGAGCTGCGGGTATCCGCCGTGGACGCCGTCCGACGGCGCCTGGACCGTCTGGTGCGGGAGAACCTGATCCTGCGCACGCGCGTCGGGGACGACCTGACCCCGACGCCGGTCGCGGGGGAAGCGGTCGTCCCGGTCGCCGTACTGGACGCGACGGAGGCCACCTTCGACTCCGTCGACAGCGGTGTCCGCGACGAGTTCCGCTCGGACGCGCTCGCGTTCGGCGCCTGGCCCCAGCTGCGGGTCACCGTGGTGCGCTCGGCACGGCGGGCACGGATCCACCTCGTCTACACGCTGTGGCTGATGGACGCCGCGTCGCTCGCCCGGTTCCTGGAAGGGCTGGTCCGCGACGTCGACGGCGTGGCAGCCGGCCCCGAGCCGGCCCCGCCGTCCGGCCGGCGGCGGGAGCGTGACGAACGCTACTGGCGCGAGGTGGCGCCCACGCTGCCGGAGTCCGCCGAGGTACCGCTGCGGCCCGACTGGCGGCACGCGGGCCCGGCCGTGACGCACCGGATGCTGCACCTCGACCGGCCTGTGGCGGAGGCGATCACCCAGCGGGCCGGCCGGCACGGCCTGACCGTGCCGATGGTGTTCCTCGCGGTGTACGGGGCGCTCCTCGGCGGCGTCGGCGGCGACCAGCCGCACACCATCACCCTCGTGCTCTCGCGGCAGGACCCGTACGCCGGCGCCGGGCAGCTCGGCAACCACGGCACCCCCCTCCCGGTGGCGATACCGGCGGCCGGAGGGCGCGACTTCGTCTCGCTGGCGCGTGAGGTGCAGGGCCGCGTCCTGGAACAGTCGCTGCACTCGTCGCTCAGCGGTCCCGAGATCGTCCGCCTGGCCGCCCCGGCCGCCGACCGGCGCCGGCTGCTGTACCCGTTCGCGTTCACCGCGACCGAACTCGACACGCCGCGGGAAGCGGCGCTCGGCCTGCGGCGGGACTGGGACACCGCGCAACTGCGCGTGCCACAGGTCCTGTTGGACCATCAGGTCGTCGTGGACGGCGACGGCACCATCCGCCTGGGCTTCGACTGGCGCACCGACGCGTTCGACGAAGGCTTCCTCGACGACTTCATCGGGCAGTACGCCCACGCGGTCGACCGCCTGGCGGCCGACGGCGCCGACTGGACCGGCCCGGCCGGACGCACGCTCCCCGCGGCCGGCGGCGTCCGCCCCGCGGAACACGGCGGAGCGACGCTGCAGCAGCGGGTGCTGGAGACCGTCGAGCGGATGCCCGGCGCACCGGCGGTCCGGGACCGTGACGGGGTGCTGACGTACGCGGCTCTGGCCGACGCCGCCGCCGAGGTCGCGCAGCGGCTCGTGAGCGCGGGCGCCGTCGTCGGCGATCACGTCGCGATCCATCTGCCGCGCGGCCGCGGCCAGGTCGTGGCGATCCTCGGCGCGCTGCTCGCCGGCTGCGTGTACGTCCCGCTGGACTGGGGGCTGCCCCAGGGACGGCTCGACCGGATCACCCGTCAGGCCCGGCTGCGCTTCGCGGTGACAGGGGACGAGGGCAGCGTCGCCGACGCGTGGCACCGGCGCGAGGTGCGCACGGTCGCCGTGCCGACGGCGGCCCCGGGCAAGCGCCGGCTGCCGGACCGCGGCGCGCCCGACGTCGCCTACGTGATCTTCACGTCCGGGTCGACGGGCGAGCCGAAGGGCGTGGTCGTCCGCCACCGCGCGGTGCTGAACACCATCGAGGCGGTCAACGACCTGATCGGGCTGGAGCCGTCCGACAGTGTGCTGTCGGTGTCCTCGATCGGCTTCGACCTGTCGGTGTACGACGTCTTCGGTCCGCTGCTCGTCGGCGCCGCGGTCGTCATGCCGCCGGAGGACACCGCGCGCACCCCGTCGGCCTGGACGAGGATCGCCACGGAGCACTCGGTGACCGTCTGGAACTCGGCTCCGGCGCTGGCCGCCCTACTCGCGGAGGAGGGCGGCGCCCTTCCTTCGATCCGTTCCTTCCTGCTCAGCGGCGACTGGATCCCGCTGCACCTTCCCGCCGGGCTGGAGCGGTTGTCCCCCGGGGCGGAGGTGTTCAGCCTGGGCGGTGCGACCGAGGGGGCGATCTGGTCGATCCACCACCGGATCACGCCGGCCGACCGCACCGGCCGGTCGATCCCGTACGGGAGGCCGCTGGCCGGCCAGGACATCCTGGTGCTGGACGCCCGGCGCAACGTGTGCCCGGACTGGCACATCGGCGAGATCCACATCGCGGGCCGTGGAGTCGCCGACGGGTACCTGAACGACCCGGAGCGGACCTCGCAGGCCTTCGTCGACGACCCGGTGCACGGCTGGATCTACCGCACCGGCGACCGCGGCCGCCGCGGCCCGGACGGCGTCGTCGAGCTGCTCGGCCGCGTCGACACCCAGGTCAAGGTCAACGGCTACCGGGTCGAGCTGGGCGAGATCGAATCGCTGCTCAACGCCATGGGCCACGTGCGCCGGAGCGCCGCGTGCGCCCCACGGGGCGGCGGCGGTGTCCTCGCCTACGTCACGCTGTCCGCCGACGCCGCCCCCGACTGGCGTGAGCGCAGCATGGCCGCGCTGCGCGACGAACTGCCCTCGTACATGGTCCCCTACGCGCTCGTCGCCCTCGACGAGATCCCGCTGACCTCCAACGGCAAGGTGGACCACCGCCGGCTGAGCACGGCGGCGACGCCGCCCGCCGGGCCGGCGGATGCAGCCGCGCTGCCCGACCGGGGACCACACGTCCAGGAGGTCGCGGCCTGCTGGACCGAGCTTCTGGGCAGGGCGCCCGGAACGGAAGGGTTCTTCGAGTCCGGCGGCAGTTCCCTCGACGCGATCCGGCTGTTGTCGATGGTGCGCAGCAGGTTCGGGTACGACATCGCGCTCGGGCGCTTCCTCGCCGACCCGACGGTGACCGGCCTTGCACAGCTGTGCAAGGCCGGACGCGGGCCGGCGAGCGAGGCGGTGTGGAGCTTCACCCCGCGCTCGGTGGCGCGTCCGCGCGGCAGGGTGATCTTCTTCCCGCCCGTCGGCGGCGGTGTCGCCGTCTACGCCGGGCTGATCCGGAACCTGCCGGCCGACCTCGACGTGCACGTGATCGGCTTCGACCGGCCCTTCGACACGGCCGGGCCCACGGCCCCGACGCTGGCCGCCGCCGCGGACGCCTGCCTGCGCCGCCTGGCCGGGCGGATCGACGACCCGGACGTGCCGTGCGTCCTCGTCGGCTGGTCGTTCGGTGGCGCGCTCGCCGCGGAGGCCGCGCGGGCGGCGGCGTACCCGATCACCAGGGTCGTCATGCTCGACACTCCCCTGTCGGCGGCGGCGCGCCACTGTGCGGACTCCGACGCGGTGTTGGTGTCCGAGTTCGTCCACGACATCCGGCGGGCGGGCGGTGTGGTGGTCTCGGCGCACGCCGTGAGCACCGATCCGGTACTGCACCGAAGGTTCGAGGTGTACCGGCAGAACAGGCTGCTGCTGCGCGACTGGCAGCCGGGCCCCGTACGGGTTCCGGTCGTCCAGTTCCGCGCCGGCGAACGGCCGGCCGAACCGGACCCGGACGCCTGGCGGGGACGGGCGCCGGCGCTGCGCACCCGCGTGCTGGCCGGTGGGCATTTCGACGTGTTCGAGGCGGAGAACCTGCGGCACGTGCAGGACGAGATCGAGGGCGGGTGGCAGTGAACGAACCAACGGTGATCAACACGATCGTCGATCAGCTGCGGCAACAGGGCTGCGGGATCGGCCCCGACGAGTACGAGGCGGATCTCATCGGCGCCGGTCTCAACTCGGTGACCATGGTCCGGCTGCTGTCCGTCCTGGAGGAGGAGTTCGACGTCGAGTTCGCCGTCGCCCGGCTCTTCCGCGAGCCGGTGACCGTCGCACGCCTCGCCGCGGAGATCGTTTCGCAGCACGGTCGGGCGGTGACGCTGCCATGACGGCGACCGGATCCCCGTCGCTCGTGGAACAGGCCCGGGACATAGCCGAGTTGGCGGGCCGGCGGGCCGAGAAGGCCGAGGCCGCCCGCACACCGGACCTCGATGTCATCGACGCACTCGTCGCCGCCGGGGCCGCACGTCACTTCGTACCGATGTCGCTCGGCGGCTCCGGCGGGACGTTCGCGGAGCTGAAGCAGGCGGCCGTCGTCATCGGTGAGCAGTGCCCGGCGACCGCCTGGTGCACGGTGGTGGCCGGGCTGATGACCCGCGCGGCCGCCTGTCTGCCGGCGGCGGGACGGCAACGGCTGTGGGCGGGCGGGCCGGACACCCTCATCGCCGGTGGTGTGACGCCCCGGGGCGTCGCGGCTCCGGTGCGGGGCGGCTGGTCGCTCTCGGGATCCTGGCCGGCGGTGTCCTCGTCGGAGCGGGCCCACTGGATCCTGCTGACCGCCGCCGTGGACGGGACCGACGGGTCCGAGCAGCGGGTGTGCCTGGTGCCGCGCGCCGAGGTGTGCGTCGATCGGACCTGGGACGACGTCGGGATGCAGGCGACCGGCAGCCATACGGCGGTCGTCGAGCGGGTCTTCGTCCCGGACACACTGACCTTTCCCGCCGGCCTCCTCACCGAGTTGGACGCCCCGGCAGCGGGCCCGGACGGTCGCGCGGTGCCGCTGCCGGCCGTGAACACGTTCCTGTTCTGTCTGCCGATGCTCGGCGCAGCCCGCGGCGCACTGCGGCACTGGAAGCGGCTGACCGGGGCGAAACTGCGGGCGCGCCCGGGTGCGTACGATCCGATGGTCGCGCACTACGCGGATGTGTTCGCGCGCAGTTCCGGTGAGACCGACGCGGCCGGACTGCTCCTCGACCGCGTCGCGCAGGTCGTCGACACCGCGCCGGTGGTCACCCGCTCGGACGTGGCGCGCAACCAGCGGGACTGCGCCTTCGCGGCCGAACTGCTGGTCCGCGCGGTGGACCGCCTCATGAGGGCGTCCGGCACCGGCGGGCACAGCACCGGCTCGGTCCTCCAGCGGCTGTGGCGCGACATCCACACCGCGGGCTCCCACGCGGCGCTCCAGTTCGGACCTGCCGCGGCCGGCTACGCCCGGTCGGAACTCACCCGCGCCGGCTGAGCCGTACCCGATGCCACATCACCGATCAGCGAAGAGACGCAACCATGGTCTTCACTCATGACATGCGGCGCTCGGCCGCCGACGCTCGCTGCGGCCGCGGGGCGTCCGCGCCGTACCTGGAGAAGCTGGAGCGCCACGGCTTCGTCGTCCTGGAGCCCGAGGGCCCGGACCCGATGTCCCTGGAGGACATCATGGCGCCGCTCGGCACGGCGGCGGCGTACCGGTTCGGAACGCAGCTCATCCAGGAGCAGCGGCCCGGGACCGACAATTCGCAGTTCCGGACCGGCGCCATACCGATGCACGTCGACGCGCTCCTGAACGCGAACAGGGTCAGCTACATCGGGCTGGAGTGTCTGCAAGCCCCGGACGAGGGGGGCGAGACGCTGATCGCCGGCAGCCGCGCGTTCTTCGCGACGGCTCCCGCCGCCCTGGTGGAGACACTGCGCGGCATCCGGATCGAGTACTGGTCCAGGGTGTCGGGTTTCTACGTGGAGCGGCCCGAGGGCAACCCGGTCGTGGCACCGGTGCAGGTGGACCCGGTCACGGGCGGGGACACGCTCTGGGTCGGGCTCGACCACCCGGAGGATCCGCAACGCAACTACGGCGCGGCCGTGGTCGGCTGCACCAAGGAGCAGAGTTCCGCGCTCTTCGCCGAACTGGCGCGGTGGTTGAGCGTTCCCGAGGTGATGTACGCACACCGGTGGCAGGTCGGCCAGGTCCTGGTCATGGACAACCGGCGCGTCGTGCACGCGCGCGCGGCCTACTCCGCCGACGCCCCGAGAAAGCTGCGCCGCATCTCGGTCGGCTGACGCCGATCCTCCCGGCCGCTGTTTCCCTCCCCCACCTGGAGTCCCCATGTCTGATGTCGCAGCGCTCCCGGATGTCGAGGCCGGCGCGGACGGTCGTCCTCTTCGCCCTGGCATCGTGCTGGCCATCCTGCTCAGCTGCCAGTTGTTGATCGTCCTTGACGTCACGGTCATGAACGTGGTGCTGCCCCGCATTCGGACCGACCTGGACTTCAGCGCCACCGGTCTGCCCTGGGTCCTCGACGCGTACACCCTGGCGTTCGGCGGGCTGTTGCCGCTCAGCGGCCGCGCGGGCGATCTGTTCGGCCGGCGGCGGTTGTTCGTCGCGGGCGTCGCCCTGTTCACCGCGGCGTCGTTGGCCGGGGGCCTGGCGCAGTCGGCCGACTGGCTGCTGGCCGCCCGGGTCGCGCAGGGCGCCGGCGCCGCCATGGCCGGACCGAACGCGCTGGCGCTGCTGAACACGGTCTTCACCGAGCCGAAGGCCCGGGTGCGCGCGCTGGCGCTGTACTCGGGGATGGCGAGTGCCGGATTCGCGGGCGGCCTGATCCTCGGTGGTCTGCTGGCCCAGTGGCTCGGCTGGCGGGCGGTCCTGTTCATCAACGTCCCCCTGGGCGTGCCGGCGGTCGTGCTGGCCGGGCGGTACCTGCCGCTCGTGCCCAAGCGGGAGGCCAGGTTGGATCTGCTGGGTGCGGTGACCGCGACGGGCGGGGTCACCGCCCTGGTGTTCGGCTTCATCCGGGCCGCGACGCACGGCTGGGGCGATGTGAGGATCGATCTCTCGCTCCTTGTGGGTACCGCGCTGATCGCGGTCTTCCTCCTCGTCGAGAAGCGGGCGGCGCAGCCCCTGCTGCCGCCGGTGCTGTTCGCCGACCGCGATCGCGCGGCCGCGTACGCCAATGTGTTCGTCGGCTACATGGCGAGCATGTCGATGTTCTTCTTCCTGTCCCTGTTCCTGCAGGACGTACGCCGGGCAGGCCCGCTGTCGACGGGCTGCGCGTTCCTGCCGACGGCCGTCCTGATGTTCGCGATGATCCGCCTGGTGCCGCGGCTGTTGCGGCGGTTCGGGCCCAAGCCGGTGACCATGACCGGCACCGCGCTGCTGGTCGCCGGACTGGTACTGCTGACCCGGCTGACGCCCGATACCGGCTACTTCCCCGTCGTGTTCGCAGCGACCGTGCTGATGGGGTGCGGCACCGGGCTGGGGCTGATGCCGCTGAGCGTGATCATCATGGCGAAGGTGCCGCCCAGCGCGGCCGGGGCCGCCGGCGGGGCGTTGCAGACGATTCAGCAGACGGGTGTCACGCTCGGCCTGGCGATCCTGACCACGGTGTTCGGGGCGTACTCCCGGGACGTGACGGGTACGACGCCGAGGGCAGCCCTGGCCCACGGCATCACCGCCGCGTTCGCCGGCGCCGCCGTCATGGCCGCGCTGGCGTTCGTGGGGACGTTGGCCTTCCGCTCCTCGAAAGCGGGAGAGAGCGAGTAGCACCCCGGACGCGAACCCGTCCACCGGCCGCCCTGCTCGACTCGCCTGCCGTCACGGCGCTACTCGGCCGGTTCGACGCCCGCCCGCAGCAGCCCGTAGGTGTACGCGTCCTCCAGGGCCTGCCAGGAGGCGGCGATCACGTTCTCGGCGACGCCCACGGTGGACCACTCGTCCTGGCCGTCCGACATGGAGATCAGGACCCGGGTCGTGCACTCCGTGCCTTGTTTGCCCTCCAGGATGCGGCGGACCTTGTAGTCGACCAGTTCGAGCTCGGCGAGCTGCGGATAGATGCGCTCCAGCGCGACGCGCAGAGCGCGGTCGAGGGCGTTGACCGGGCCGTTGCCCTCCGCCGTGGCGACGATGCGCTCGCCCTTGGCCCACAGCTTCACCGTGGCCTCGTTGGCGTGGCTGCCGTCGGGACGGTCCTCGACGATGGCGCGCCTGGACTCGATGCGGAAGTAGCGGCGGGTGCGGCCCTCGGCCTCCTCGCGCAGCAGGAGTTCGAAGGAGGCGTCGGCGGCCTCGTACGTGTAGCCGTTGAGCTCGCGCTCCTTGACGCGCGCGACGACCCGGCCGACCAGGTCGCGGTCGCCGCTGATGTCGATGCCGAGCTCCTTGCCCTTCAGCTCGATCGAGGCGCGGCCCGCCATGTCGGAGACGAGCATGCGCAGCCGGTTGCCGACCAGCTCGGGGTCGATGTGCTGGTACAGGTCCGGGTCGACCTTGATCGCGGAAGCGTGCAGGCCCGCCTTGTGGGCGAAGGCCGACACTCCCACGTACGGCTGGTGTGTCGACGGGGTGAGGTTCACGATGTCGGCGACGGCGTGGGAGATCCGGGTCATCTCGCGGAGTCTGCCCTCGGGCAGGACCTTCTTGCCGTACTTCAGCTCCAGGGCCGCCACCACCGGGAACAGGTTGGCGTTGCCCACCCGCTCGCCGTAGCCGTTCGCCGTGCACTGCACGTGGGTCGCGCCCGCGTCCACGGCGGCGAGGGTGTTCGCGACCGCGCAACCCGAGTCGTCCTGGGCGTGGATGCCGAGCCGGGCGCCGGTGTCGGCGAGGACCGTGCGCACGATCGCCTGGACCTGGGCGGGGAGCGTGCCCCCGTTGGTGTCGCACAGCACGACCACGTCCGCGCCGGCCTCCGACGCCGTGCGGACGACCGCCTCGGCGTAGCGCGGGTTGGCGCGGTAGCCGTCGAAGAAGTGCTCGCAGTCCACGAAGACCCGGCGGCCCTGGGCGACCAGGTACGACACGGTGTCCCGCACCATCTCCAGGTTCTCCTCCAGGGTGGTGCGCAGCGCCAGTTCCACATGCCGGTCGTGGGACTTGGCGACCAGCGTGATCACCGGGGCGCCGGCTGCCAGCAGGGCCCTGACCTGCAGGTCGTCGGCGGCCTTGGCACCGGCCCGGCGGGTGGCGCCGAAGGCCACGAGCTGCGCGTGCCGGAAGTCGACGTCCTCCCGCGCGCGGGCGAAGAACTCGGTGTCGCGGGGGTTGGCGCCGGGCCAGCCGCCCTCGATGAAACCGACGCCGAAGTCGTCCAGGTGCCGTGCGATGGCGAGCTTGTCCGCGACGGTGAGGTTGATGCCCTCGCGCTGCGCGCCGTCGCGCAGCGTCGTGTCGAAGACGTGGAACGAGTCGTCGAGTTCGCCGGTGGGTTCCCCAGTGCGTTCGCGCAGGCTGCTGCTCATGCTGATGGCTCCTGTATGGGATCTCGGTCTACCCGGTAGAACCGGCTCCACCGTCCATCTATGCGCCCTGGCGCTCGTTTCCCGGTCGAGGATGGGCCGAGAAGACAGAACCTCTCGCACCGTCTGACGCCGCCTGACGCCATGAACGCTTGCGCATGACGCCACAGTGGTGCCATCATGACGTCATGGACCTCGCCCCGTATGTCGAAACCCTCCACCGTGAGCTCGCGGTGGCCGCCGAAGCCGGCGGGGAGGATGCCCGTGAGGTGGCCGAGCGGCTCATCACTCCTCTGGAGTCGGCGACCCGCCTGACCATGCTGAATGTGCTCTCCGCCGCCATGGACGAGATCACCCGCGAGCTCGCCCCGGGTTCGGTCGACGTACGACTGCGCGGACTGGACCCCGACTTCGTGGTGACGCTGCCGCCCGGCGACAGCGTCCACGCGGAAGCACCGGCCGCACCCACCGAACCACTCGTGGCACCGCCCCTCACCGAAGGCGACGACGGTGGCACCGCCCGCGTCAACCTGCGACTGCCGGCGCACCTCAAGGCCCGCGCCGAGGAGGCCGCGGCCCGCGAGGGGCTGTCGGTCAACGCGTGGCTGGTGCGCGCCGTGTCGGCCGCGGTCGACGGCGGCACCAGACCCCGTGCGACGGGCAAGATCCACACCGTCGGTCAGGGCTTCACGGGATGGGTGCGCTAGCCGCGCCCACGCCCGCCCGGCTTCACCCCCACCACGTCCTCACCAGCGGGGACGACCATGAGACCCACGAGGACGAGACAGCCATGCCTGCTTTCGACACTCCCGAACCGATCTCCGTGACCGCCCATGTGGAGGCCGGCTCCATCCGCTTCACCGCGGGCGACCGCGTCGACACCGTCGTCGAGGTGCTGCCCCGCGACACGAAGACCGACCGGGACGTGCGGGCCGCCGAGCAGACCGAGGTCATGTACGCGAGCGGCACCCTGACCGTCAGAACGCCCAAGCAGCGCAACTCGCTCCGCCGTCCCGGCACCGTCGACGTGACGGTCGAACTGCCCACGGGCTCACGCGTCGACATGACCGGCGGCTGGGCCCAGGTGCTCGGCGACGGCCGGCTCGGCGAGGTCCGTATGAAGACCTCGTCCGGCGACGTCCGCCTCGACACGACCGGACCACTGCAGCTGACCGCGTCGCACGGCTCGATCACCGTGGACCGGGTCGAGGGCAAGGCCGAGATCACCACCAGCACCGGCAGCCTGCGCGTCGGCACCGTCGACGGCTCCGCCGTCCTGAAGAACTCGCACGGCACGACCTCCGTCGGCGCCGTGCTCGGCGAGCTGCGGGTGAGCGGCGGCCACGGGGACATCGACATCGCGCGCGCCGAGAGCTCGGTCGCCGCGACCACCGCCCACGGCACCCTGCGCGCGGCCGACGTGGCCCGCGGAACCGTCCAGTTGGAGACCTCCTACGGCGCCATCGAGATCGGCATCCGGGAGGGCACGGCCGCCTGGCTCGACGTCAGCTCGGGCTCCGGTCAGGTGCGCAACATGCTCAGCGCCGCCAAGGGCCCGGAGAAGACCGAGGACACCGTCGAGGTCCGCGCCCGCACCCGGCACGGGAACATCGATATCCTCCGCGCCAAGCCCTGACGGCCCGCCCCCTCAACTCACCCCGTTCCCCTGCTACTTGATCCTTCGACAGGGAGGGAATCATGACCTTCTCCGCCATGCCCGCACGAAGACGGACCGTTCCGCAGCCGCCCGCAGCCGTCCAGCCGCACCCGCCGCGCCAACCGTTACGAAAGGCAATCCCATGAGTGAGACAGCTCCTGTCCTGCACGGCCTCCCGACCGAGCGCGACGCCGGCCCCTTCGACCCGCCCCGCCGGATAACCCAGCTGCGCGCGGCCCGCCCGGTCAGCCCCATGGTCTTCCCCGACGGTCACGAGGGCTGGCTCGTCACCGGCTACGAAGCGGTCCGCCGGCTCATGGCCGACACCCGGTTCAGCTCCCGCCAGGACCTCGGTGTTCTGCACGTCCCGTACGACGTCCCCGGGATGCCCGCCCCCACCGAACCCTCCCCGCAGATTCCGGGTCTGTTCATCAGCATGGACCCGCCGGACCACACCCGGCTGCGGCGCATGCTCACCGGTGCCTTCACCGTCAAACGCATGAAGCAGCTCGAAGAACACATCACCGAGATCGCCGAGCGGCAGCTCGACGAGATGGCGCGCCTGACCCCGCCGGTCGACCTGGTGAAGGAGTTCGCGCTGCCGATTCCCGTGCTGGTGATCTGCGAACTGCTCGGCATCCCCTACGCGGACCGGGAGAGCTTCCAGACCAACTCGGCCACGTTCATGGAGAAGGACGTGGCACTCGAAGAGAAGATGGCCGCGTACACCGGCCTGACCACGTACCTCGCCGAACTGGTCACGCGCAAGCGCGCCGACCCCGGTGAGGACATCCTGTCCGACCTGGCCCGCCGTGACGACCTCACCATCGAGGAACTGACCGGGATCGCCTTCCTCCTGCTGCTCGCGGGCCACGAGACCACCGCCAACATGCTGGGGCTGGGCACGTTCGCGCTCCTGGAGAACCCCGAGCAGGCGGACGAACTCCGGGCGGACCCGGAGCTGATGCCCGACGCCGTCGAAGAACTCATGCGCTACCTGTCCGTGGCCGACATCTTCTTCCGCTACGCCACGGAGGACATCGAGCTCTGCGGCGAGACCATCCCCGAGGGATCGACCGTCGTCGTCTCCCTGCTGGCCGCCAACCACGACCCCGAGCGCTTCGAGAAGCCCGGCACCCTGGACATCCGCCGCAAGGCCCGCGGGCACGTGTCCTTCGGCCACGGCGTCCACCAGTGCCTCGGCCAGCAGCTGGCCCGCATCGAGATGCGCGCCGCCTTCGGCGGACTGCTGCGCCGCTTCCCGACCCTCCGGCTCGCCGTCCCCGCCGGCGAGGTGAAGCTCAGGACCGACATGAACATCTACGGCGTCCACGGACTGCCGGTCACCTGGACGGAGACGGCCCGGTAGGACCGTAGGCGACGGGCGCGTCGACCGGGGCCGTCAGGTGCTCCGGTCCGCACCGTCGGTCCGTGCCCGCGCTCACGGCGCGGGCACGGTCACTGGGGCTGGTTCCCGTGCTTGCGGGAGGGCATCGCCGCGTACTTGGTGCGCAGCATGGCGAGTGCGTCGATCAGCCTGATGCGGGTCTCCGCGGGGTCGATGACGTCGTCCACCAGTCCGCGTTCGGCGGCGTAGTAGGGGTGCATGAGCTGTTCCCGGTACTCCTTGATGTGCTGCCGGCGAGCGGACTCGGGATCGGCGGCGGCCGCGATCTCGCGCCGGAAGACGACGCCTGCGGCGCCCTCCGCCCCCATCACCGCGATCTCGTTGCCGGGCCAGGCCAGCGACACGTCGGAGCCGATGGAGCGCGAGTCCATGACGATGTACGCGCCGCCGTACGCCTTGCGCAGGATCAGCTGGATCCGGGGGACCGTGGCGTTGCAGTAGGCGTAGAGGAGTTTCGCGCCGTGCCGGATGATGCCGCCGTGCTCCTGGTCGACGCCGGGCAGGAAGCCGGGCACGTCCACGAGCGTCACGAGCGGGATGTTGAAGGAGTCGCACATCTGCACGAAGCGGGCCGCTTTCTCGCTGCCCTTGATGTCGAGGACCCCGGCGAGCGCGGCCGGCTGGTTGGCGACGATGCCGACGACATGCCCGTCCAGCCGGGAGAGGGCGCACACCACGTTGGGCGCCCATGCCTCGTGCACCTCGAAGAAGTCGCCGGCGTCGGCGCACTCCGCGATGACCTCGCGCACGTCGTACGCGCGTTTCTCGTCGGACGGCACCAGGTCGAGCAGGGCCGGGGTGAGCCGGTCGGGCCGGTCGGCGCTGGGTTCCGACGGCGGCTGCTCACGGTTGTTGGCGGGCAGGAAGGACAGCAGGTAGCGGACGTCGTCGAGGCAGCTCTCCTCGTCGTCGTAGGCGAATCCGGCGACTCCGGAGAGAGTGGTGTGGGCGTCGGCGCCGCCCAGTTCGTCGTGACTGATCCGCTCTCCGGTGACGGCCTGGACCACGTCCGGCCCCGTGATGAACATCTGTGAGGTGCCGCGCACCATGAACACGAAGTCGGTCAGCGCCGGAGAGTAGGCCGCCCCGCCCGCGCAGGGGCCCATCATGACGCTGATCTGCGGGATAACCCCGGAGTTGCGGACGTTGCGCTGGAAGATCCCGCCGTACCCGGCGAGCGCGGTCACGCCTTCCTGGATGCGCGCCCCGGCGCCGTCGCACAGGCCCACGATCGGGGCGCCGGCCGTGGCGGCCATGTCCATGATCTTGTGGATCTTCTCGGCGTGCGCCTCACCGAGGGAGCCGCCGAAGATCCTGAAGTCATGGGCGTACGCGAAGACGGTCCGGCCGAACACCCGGCCCCAGCCGGTGACCACGCCGTCGGTGTAGGGGCGCTTGTCCTCCAGGCCGAAACCCGTCGCCCGGTGTCTGCGCAACCCTTCGACCTCGGTGAACAGGCCGTCGTCGAAGAGGAGCCGGAGCCGCTCGCGGGCCGTGAGCTTGCCCTTGGCGTGCTGCGCCTCGGTGGCCTTGTCGCTGGGCCCCCGGCGCATGGCGTCACGTACGGCCGCGAGTTCGGCGGCCGTGCCGCACCGCTGCCCGACCGGCTTGTCGTCCAGGGCGGTCATGAGTGTCCCTTCCGGCCGTTGTGATGAACCGTCCGTCGTGTGAACAACGGCCAGCTTCTGCCACGTCGCTCGAAGCCGGTTGGAGCGCCGGACGACGACGGCGCCGGCCGTGACGGCGCTCCAGCGCCGCGCGAGTCCGCGTCAAGTGCGGGGTGGGAGGCTTCGGGGTCGTGAGCTCCGGTACGGACGGTCATGAGCCCTCACGGAGCGCCGCACCGCCCGTCGGCGCCCCCACCATCCCCCGTGGGCGCCGGCGGGCCTCGCGTGCGCCCCACCTCGGGACCGCCGACGACGCCAAACGGCACATCAATGGCGCCATTTTTACTCGCAGTGGCACCATGAATGTGCCACACTGGAGCCACGGAAACGGAGCGACGCCGGGCACGGCGTACGACGCGAAGGAGCCCCCCACCATGTCCGTCACCCTCAGCGACCAGGACAAGCTCACCCTGCGCAATGCCGCGTACGGCGCCGTCGCGCTGATGGCCGCCGCTGCCGCCGGCATCGACTCGCCCCACAAGGTGGCCGCCCAGGGCAGCATCGCCCTCACTTCCGGGACCGGCCTGATCGGGCACGTGCTCGCCGAGAAGTCCTCGGTCGGGGACATGAGCGGCGCGTCCACCGCCGAGATCGCCGACCGCGTCCTGCCCGCCCTGACGACGGCCGTGCAGCTGCTCAGGAAGAAGGCGCCGGAAGAGGCCGACAACTTCCGCAGCACCGTCCTCGTCGCCATCGAAACCGCCACCCGGTCCCGCAAGGGCGAGATCAACCCCACCCTGGCCGCGATGACCGACAAGATCACCCAGGCCCTCGACGCCGCCTGACGGCCGCACGACGCCGCCCTCACCCCGTCGGAGAGTTCCCCGACGGGGTCGAGGCCGTTCCCGCCCCGAACCCCCGTGCCCCGTCCCGTAGTCCTGTCCCGCCGGCGGGACAGGCGAGTCCGACGGCGAAGTCGGCGAAGTACCCCGTCCCGGGGCCGAGTTGTCTTGAACCACCGCTCCACGTGAGTGACCGTGGAGGTGGTTCGACGTCGTCACAGGCGCAGGGGAAAGAGGGGACCGACGTGGGAGACACCGGCATGGACACGGACGTGGTGATCGCGGGCGCCGGGCCCACGGGCCTGATGCTCGCCTGCGAACTGCGGCTGGCGGGCGCCGACGTGATGGTGGTCGAGCGGCTGGCGCAGCGGTCGGGCGAGTCCCGCGCCGGCGGGATCCACTCCCGCACCCTGGAGGTGCTGGACCAGCGCGGCGTCCTGGAGCGCTTCCTGGCGGAGGGCGAACTGCAGCCGGTGGGCCACTTCTCCGGCCTCTATCTCGACTTCGACGAGTCCGAGTCCCGGCACCCCTACCCGCTGATGATCCTGCAGTCCGCCATCGAGCGGCTGCTCGAGGAGTGGGCCGCCGAGCTCGGCGTACGGGTGCGCAGGTCGTCCGAGGTGATCGGGATCGAGCAGGACGAGGACGGCGTGACCGTCGGAGTGACCGCGGCGGCGGGCGCACCCGCGACGCTGCGCGCCCGCTATCTCGTGGGCTGCGACGGCGGGCGCAGCACGGTACGCAAGCTGGCGGGCATCGACTTCCCCGGCACCGAGGCGACGATGACCGCGCTGATCGGCGACGTCGAACTCCCCGATCTGCCCGAGGACTACGTCTGGGTGCGCCGTACGCCGGGCGGCGACTACTCGGCGATCGCCTTCGAGCCGGGCTGGCACCGGGTGATCACGTCCGAGTTCGACCGTGTCGTGGACCGTGACGAAGAGGTCACCTTCGAGCGGCTGCGGGAGTCGATGATCCGGGTCGCGGGCACCGACTTCGGCATGCGCAACCCGCGGTGGGTCTCCCGGTTCAACGACGCGGCACGCCAGGCCGCCCAGTACCGCAAGGGCCGGGTGCTGCTCGCGGGGGACGCGGCGCACATCCACTTCCCGGCCGGCGGGCAGGGGCTGAACATGGGTGTGCAGGACGCGGTCAACCTCGGCTGGAAGCTCGCCTCGGTGGTGCGCGGCCAGGCACCGGAGAGCCTGCTGGACACCTACCACGCCGAGCGCCACCCGGTCGGGGAGCGCGTGCTGCAGAACACCCGGGCGCAGTCGGCCCTGGTCCGTCCCGGCCCCCAGACGGACGCGCTGCGTGAGGTGTTCAGCTCCCTCATGGTGTTCGACGACGTCAACCAGTACCTGCGCCACCTGCTGACGGCGCTGGACATCACGTACCCGGTCGACGGCGACCACCCGCTGGCGGGCCGCCGGGTCCCGGACGCCGACCTCGACGCGTCCGACGGCGTCGCCTGTGTCTACGAGCTGCTGCACACCGCCCGCCCGGTCCTGCTCGACCTGTGCGGCAGCGCCGAGGTGGCGGCGGCCGCCAAGGGCTGGGCCGATCGCGTCGACCTCGTCGAGGCGCGCAGCGAGGACGAGCTCTGGCCCGTTCCGGCCATCGGTGATGTCCCCGCTCCCGCCGCGCTCCTCATCCGCCCCGACGGCCATGTCGCCTGGGCCACCGCCGACGCGTCCGACACCTCCGCGCTCAGGGCCGCCCTCGCCACCTGGTTCGGCCCGGCACTGCGCGGCTGAGACACCGCCCGAGACGAACGGAGGGCCGGTCCCCGATCACGAGCGGGCACCGGCCCTGCCACACAGACGAAGGGACACACCGACAGTGAACAGCACGTGGTTCCGCCGCTTCACCACGGCCGCGGGGAACGGGCCGCGGCTCGTGTGCTTCCCGCACGCGGGAGGCTCCGCTACGGCCTTCAAGGAGCTGGCGTACGCGCTGCCCGGGGACTTCGACGTGGTGTCCGTGCAGTACCCGGGGCGCCAGGACCGCTGGCGCGAGGAGCCGTTCACGGAGCTGCCCTCGCTCGTCGAGGCGGTGGCCGGGGAGCTGGCCCGCGAACTGACCGCGGACGGACGGCCGTACGCCCTGTTCGGCCACAGCATGGGCGCGCTCGTCGCGTTCGAGACGGCCCGGGTGCTGGCCAGGGGCGAACTGCCCGGCCCGCAGCGGCTGTTCCTGTCCGGCCGGGGCGGGCCGGAGACCGACCACGTCCCCTACCACCTGTGGGACGACGACGATGTGCTGGCCGATGTGCGCAGGCTGGGCGGCACCGACCAGTCCATGCTCGACGACCCCGACCTCCTGGAGCTGGTGCTGCCGGCGCTGCGGGCCGACTACCGGGCCCTCGGCCTGTACAGCTGGGGCGGGGGCGAGCCGCTCACCGCTGCGGTGACCGCGCTGACCGGGGACAGCGACCCGATGACGACGGTCGAGGACGCCGGGACCTGGCGGGCGCACACCACCGGCGACTTCGCTCTGAAGGTCTTCCCCGGCGACCACTTCTACCTCTTCGGCCAGCTCGACGCGGTCGCCGCGGCCGTCACCGAGGGACTGCTCACGCAGGCCGCCGCTTCCTGACCGGCCGCCAACAGCGCGAGGGCCCTGCCGGCCGTGGACGGTCGGCAGGGCCCTCGCGCATGCCTCACGCGTACGTGTAGAAGCCGCGGCCGGACTTCTTGCCCAGCAGGCCGCCCTCGACCATGCGCAGCAGCAGCGGCGGAGGCGCGTACAGCGGCTCCTTGAACTCCTCGTACATGGCCCGCGCGATCGACACGGTGGTGTCCAGGCCGATGAGGTCGGCGAGCCGCAGCGGTCCCATCGGATGCGAGCAGCCCTGCACCATGCCCTGGTCGACGACCTCCGCCGTGGCCAGGCCCGACTCGACCATCCGGACGGCGGACAGCAGATACGGGAACAGCAGCGCGTTGACGAGGAAGCCCGCCCGGTCCGGCGAGGCGATCGGCTTCTTGCCCAGGACGTCGCGGACGAAGACCAGCGCCCGCTCGCTCACCGCCTCCTCCGTCAGCACGGAGGGGACGAGCTCGACGAGCGGCAGCGCCGGCACCGGGTTGAAGAAGTGCATGCCGAGCACCTGGCCCGGACGCCGGGTCGCGGCGGAGAGCCGTACGACCGGGATCGAGGAGGTGTTGGTCGCCAGGATCGCGTCCGGGTCCTCGACGATCTTGTCGAGGGTGGCGAACAGGTCCAGCTTGAGCTGCTCGTCCTCCTTGACCGCCTCGATCACCAGCTGGCGGTCCGCCAGTTCGGCGAGATCACGGGTGTACGACACCCGGTCCAGCGCCGCGTCGCGCTGCTGTTCGGTCAGTTTTCCCTTGGCCACGCCCCGGTCGAGGGACGCGGCCAGCCGCTGCGGCGCGGTCATGAGCGAGGACTCGGAGAACACCGCGACCGTGACGTTCAGCCCGGCTTTCGCGCAGAGTTCGGCGATGCCGGTGCCCATGATGCCGCTGCCGGCGACACCGACCCGGTCGATGCCGGTCCCGGCGCTCTGTGTGGACGTGGTCATGTGTGGGTCCCCCAGGTCAGAAGTGTTGCGCCGATCGACATGCCGCCGCCGAACCCGGCGAGCAGCACCAGGTCGCCCGGGGACAGCGCGCCCGTGCGGTGGGCCTCGTCGAGTGCGACCGGCACCGAGGCGCTGCCGACGTTCCCGTACCTGACGAGGGTGCGGTGGGTCCGCGCGGCGCCCAGCCCGGTGCGCTCGACGACCTCGCCGAGCATCACACCGTTGGCCTGGTGCGGGATGAAGTGGTCGACCGCGCCGATGTCCACGCCCGCCGTGCGCGCCAGCGCGAGCAGGGCCGGCGGCACATGCTCGGCGACGAAGTCCCGTACTCCACGGCCGTCCATCCGGAAGAAGTGGCCGCCCTCCGCGACGGTCGCCGCCGACGCCGGCCTGCGGCTGCCGCCCGCCTCGACGCGGATCAGATGGTGCGCGTCGCCGCGGCTGGACAGGTCGCTCGCGATGATCCCGTACGGCTCCGGCACCGCCCCGACGACCGCGGCCCCGGCGCCGTCCGCGAACAGGACCGCCGTCCTGCGGTCGGTGAAGTCCAGGATCCGCGAGTACACGTCCGCCCCGATCACCAGCACCCGGGTGTCCGGGCGCGCGGTCACCAGGGCGTGGGCCAGCGACAGCGCGTAGACGAAGCCGCTGCACACGACGTTGACGTCGAAGCAGGCCGCGCCGTAGGCACCCAGTCCGTGCTGCACCAGATACGAGGTGGGCGGCTGCGGGAAGTCACCGGTGGAGGTCGAGACGATGATGTAGTCGATCTGATCAGCCGTCAGTTCAGCCTGGGTCAGGGCGCGTTCGGCGGCCCTGACCGCCAGGTCGGACGTCGCCTCGTGCGGGGCCGCGTAACGTCGCGAGCGGATCTGGGTCTTGCGCTCGATCCACTCCGCGGTGACGCCGACGCGCTCGGCGACCTCCTCGTTGCCCACCTCGTGCTTGGGCAGGTACGAGCCCGTCGACAGAATTCCGATCCCCACGTCAGGCCACCTCGACGAGATCGGGCGCGCCCATGTCGCGCAACGGGTTGAGCCGGGCCGTGCCGATCTTCTCCCGCAGTACGGGATCGGTGACACCGAGGCCCTCCTCGGGCGCGAGGCAGAGCACGCCGACCTTCCCGGTGTGCCTGTTCGTCTGGACCAGCCGCGCGGCCTCGCCCACTTCCCTCAGCGGGAACACCTCGGAGAGAACCGGGGAGAGATGCCCCAGCCGGAAGAGCCGGTTGCACTCCGCCTGCTCCTGGAGATTCGCCGCGTGACTGCCCACGACGCGCTTGAGGTTCATCCAGAGGTACCGGTTGTCGAAATGGTGGTCGTAGCCCGTGCTCGACCCGCAGGTGACGACCACCCCGCCCTTGCGCACGACGAACACCGAGATCCCGAACGTCGCCCGCCCGACGTAGTCGAACACGACATGCGGGTCCTCGCCGACCTGCCGCCGGATCTCCCGCCCGAGCCGCTTGCCGAGCTCGATCGTCCGCTCCGGGGTGAGCGCGTCGTCCCCTGCCATGCCGATCTCGTTGCGGTTGATCACCACGTCACATCCGAGCCGGCGCAGCACGTCGGCCTTGCGCCCGGAGCTGACCACGCCGACGGCGATACCGCCCGCGTTCTTCACCATCTGCACCGCGAACGCGCCGAGTCCGCCCGTCGCACCCCAGATGAGCACGATGTCGCCCTGCTTGATCCGGGCGCCGTTGTCACCGACCAGCATCCGGTACGAAGTCGCCGCGGTCAGCAGCACACCCGCCGACTCCTCCCAGGTCAGATGTGCCGGCTTGGGCAGCAGCTGGCTCGCGCGCACCACCGAGTAGTGGGCGAGCCCGCCGAAGTTCGTCTCGTAACCCCAGATCCGCTGTCCCGAGCCGAGCATCGCGTCGGCGTGCGTCGCCGGTTCCTGCTCGTCGACCTGGACACAGCTGGCGACCACGTGGTCGCCCGCCTTCCAGTGCCGTACCCCGGCCCCGACCCGTACGACGACGCCGGCCGCGTCCGACCCCACCACCTGATGCGGCAGATCGTGCCGGGCGGCGTACCCGCCCTGGCGGGCAGAGCGCTTGAGGAACTCGAACGTGGGCACCGGCTCGAACGTCGCCGACCACACCGTGTTGTAGTTGATGGAGCTCGCCATGACGGCGACGACCACCTCGTCCGGAGCTATGTCCGGCATCGGAACCCGCCCGACGTGCAGCGACTTACGGACGTCCTTGTCCGCCACGCCGTCGAACATGCCGACGTCCGAGGCGAGCAGATGCGCGGCCTCGTACTCCGCGGGAAGTTCGTGTCGCCCGATCTCCTGCGGGCCGGCCCCGGACAGCAGGGCCTCTGTCAAAGAATCCATGATTCCCTTTCTCCTTTGCAGTGCCTGGCTGGACCCGGGACCCGCTGGTCGGAGTGCGGCTGAGCGGCGGACGGCGCTCAGAGAACCGCGCCCTCCTTGGTGCGCCTGCGCAGACTCGGCCTGCTGGACCGGCCGAGGTCCTTCCACATGTCCGACAGGCCGATGACGGTGCGCGCCGCGAACAGACGGCGGATGGAGACCTCCTGCTTCAGCTCCGCGCGGATCAGGCCGACCAGCCGGATGGCCCGCAGGGAGTTGCCGCCGAGGTCGAAGAAGTCCTCGTCGATGCCGACCCGGTCCAGTTCGAGGACCTCGGCGAAGGAGGCGGCGAGGATCCGCTCGGTGTCGTTGCGCGGCGCCCGGTACGTCCCGTCGTCGAACCGGGGCTCCGGCAGGGCCGCCCGGTCCACCCTCCCGTTCGCGGTCACCGGCAGGCGTTCCAGCACGGTGAACACCGACGGCACCATGGACTCCGGCAGCAACCCGGCAGCGAACCGGCGCAGTTCGTCACCCGAGACGGTCCGGCCGCCCACCGGGACGACATAGGCCACCAGGCGCTGCTGCCCGGCGCTGTCCTGCCTGACGGCCACGGCCGACTGGGCCAGCCCGGTGTACTCGGACAGCACCTCCTCGACCTCGGCCAGTTCGACGCGGACACCGCGCACATCGGTCTGGCCGTCGGCCCGGGCCACGTACTCCAGCCGGCCGTCGGTGCCCCATCGCACCCGGTCCCCGGTCCGGTACATGAGCCCGCCGGCCGGGCCGAACGGGCAGGGCACGAAGCGCTCCGCGCTCGGTCCGGGGCGCCCGAGGTATCCGCGCGCCACGCCGGCACCGGCCACGTACAGCTCTCCGGTCACGCCGACGGGGACCGGTGCCAGACCGGGGCCCAGCACGTAGAGGGCGGTGTTGTCCATCGGGCGGCCGACCGTGCCCGCGTGGCGCACCGGCTCGTCCTTGGCCAGCCGGTGGCATGCGGCGAACCCGGTCGTCTCGGTGGGACCGTGGCCGTTGACGATCGTCAGCTCGGGGCAGGCCGCCCGGACCCGGCGCAGCGCGGCCGCGGGCACGCGATCGCCGCCGGTCCACACCTCACGCAGCCCGGCGAGGGACTCGGGGCGCTGTGCCGCGATCGCCGAGAACAGGGCCGCGGGCAGCCACACCGTGGAGATCTCGTGCGCCGCGCGCACCTCGGCCGGCGTGTCGATGCCGAGTTCCCCGGGGGGAGCCACGACGACCCGGCCGCCGTTGAGCAGGGGCAGCCAGACTTCGAGGGCGAGGGCGTCGGAGGTGTGCGGCGCGTGCCACAGCACGGTGCCGCGGCCGGTGTCCTTCCCCTGCCGGTCCAGGACGAGCCGCGCCATGTTCCGGTGCGTCACCCCGACCGCGGTGGCCGCGCCGGTCGTTCCGGAGTCGTACAGCACGGCCAGCAGGTTGTCCGGACGCGCCGCGGCGTCGCTGTCGTGGCCGCCGCCGGCGGTGTCCGACGCGAGGTCGTCGAACAGCATCGCCGGCATGTCCAGGCCACAGGAGAGTGCTTCGGCGTTCGCCGCTTCGGTGAGCAGGGCGCGCGCCGAGGAGTCGCCGACGACCGCCCTGATCCGCTCCGCCGGGAGCGCCGGGTCGACCGGCAGGTAGGCTCCGCCCGCCTTCACCACGCCCAGCAGGGCGACGGCCAGGTCCACCGAGCGGGGCATCGCCACCGCGACGACCGTCTCGGGTCCGACCTGGCGCCGGCGCAGCGCCGCGGCCAGGCGGCCCGACCGCTCGTCCAGCTCCCGGTACGACACCGTGACGTCGCCGGCCACGAGCGCGGCGGCGTCGGGGTCCCGCTCCACCTGCCGGGCGAACAACTGACTGACCGTCAGATCCGGGACGGGCGCTTCCGTGCCGTTCGGCGCCGTCAGCACCTGGTCCCGCCCGGCGCCGCTCACCACGTCGAGCGCGCCGACCGGCCGCTCGCCGGCGGCCACCACGGCGCGTATGTACGCGATCAGCTCCTCGCCGATGAAGCGGAGCTCCGCACGGTGGTAAAGGCTCGCGGGGGAGTCGAGCCGGATGAACAGGTCGCTGTCGGGGCTGCCGTCGGAGTAGACGCCGATCGACAGTTCCTCGAAGGTCCCGGTCGTCGCGCCGGAGTAGCGCGCCGGGCTGTCGCCGAAGTGGAGCTGCTCCGCGAACTCGACGACGTTCATGACGGCGCCGTAACTGCCGCGGCCGCTCAGGACGGTTCCGCTCGCGCGCTGGATCTCCGAGTAGTGGCAGGCGGTGTGCCCGGAGATCTCGTACATCTCGTCGTCCAGCGCCTCGGCGATCTCGCCGAAGGTCGCGCCGAGCGGGACCCGCACCCGCACCGGCACCACGTTCACCGCCAGGCCGGGCGTCCTGCGCGCCACACCGACCCGGTTGCCCACGGCCAGCGACAGGACGAACTCCGGGCGGTCGCAGCGGTGCCGGAAGAACACCGACGCGGCCGCGGTCAGCATCGTGGACATCCAGACGCCCATGGACTTCGCGGTGGCGGTCCACACGTCCGCCTCGGCGCGCGGAACGGTCAGCGTCCGGCTCACCATGCCGATGGTCTCGGCCACCTCCGACCAGCGGTCGGCGCTGCTCAGCGGCTCGGAGAGCGCGGAGCGCATCGATTCGGATAGGGCGACGCGCGGAATCTGCGCGGGCGCCGGCGCGTCCTTCAGGTAGTCGCGCCAGAACTCCGTGTCCTCGGTGAACTTCGGGGAGGCGAGGTACTCCGTGGCCTCGGCCGCGAACGACCCGGTGTCCCAGGGGTGCGGCAGCTCCGGCACCGGCTCACCCCGCTTCAGCGCCGTGTACACCTCCGCGAGGCGCCGCGACAGCAGGCCGCCCGCGCCGAACCCGTCGGATATGAGGTGGTGGTAGGCGATCACGAGGAGGGAGCGGTTCGCCGCGAGTCTGACCACCCCCAGCCGGAACAGCAGGTCCGACCCCAGGTCGAACGGCTCGCGCACCAGGTCGGCCAGTGCTTCGCGCGCCGCCTGCTCGGGATCCGCCTCGGCGCCGAGGTCGAGGAAGAAGGGCCGCCAGTCCCCCAGTTCGCGGGGTACGAGGCGCAGTCCGCCGGCGTCGTCGACGAAGTTGACGCGGAGTACTTCCGCCTCGCCCATCACGTGCAGGAAAGCGGATTCCATGACCGCCGAATCCAGCTCACCGTCCACGTCCCACATGGTCAGCGCATGGTTCGGCGTGTCGGGAGCCATTTCCTGCGCCCGCCACATGCCTTTATGCGCAGACGACGCACCGAACGAACGCACAGAGATCAACCCCTCAGAAAAAACAGGTCCAGGAAACGGGGGATGGAATTCGCAGATCACCCCCACCTTCACAGAAGGTGATTCAGCCGGTCAATACAACTCGGCATCGGCGGGACAAGCCGCTGCCGGGCTCACGCTTGTCCCGCCGGCGGGACAAGCGTGAGCCCACCGCTAGCACCTGGCCAGCGAGGACGTGATGTGCTCGGCGACCAGTCGCGAGGTCGGGAACTTCAGTACCAGGTTCGCCCGCAGCTTGAGTCCGGTCGACGCGGTCAGGCGCTTGCTCAGGTCCGACGACAGCAGCGAGTCGAATCCGAAGACCATGAACTCCCGGTCGGGGTCGATGGAGTCGAGGGAGGGGTGTCCGAGCACGACGGCGACCTTCTCGCGGACGTGGTCGAGAACGAGTGCCTCCGCGTCGTCGGCGGAGAGGGCGGAGATCCTGTCCGGCAGGGGGACGAGGCGCTCGTCGTCGGAGGGGGGCTCCGTCGCGGGCACTTCCGCCGCCACCACCGTGTGCGTGGAGGTCAGCCAGTACCGCTGCCGCTGGAACGCGTACGTCGGCAGGTCCACCCGCCGGCGCGTCCCGAACAGGGCGTCCCAGTCCACGGACCCGCCCCGGACGTGCAGTGCGGCCAGCGAGCCGAGCACGGCCTCCACCTCGCCCCTGCCCCGCCGCGAGGACGACAGGACCAGGGCGTCGTCCACGTCCTCGACGATCTCCTGCACCGGGACGGTCAGCACGGGGTGCGGGCTCATCTCGATGAACACCCGGAATCCGTCCTCGGCCAGGCGCCGTACGCCGGTTTCGAAGAGGACTTTCTCCCGCAGGTTGTTGTACCAGTAATCGGAGTCCAGCTGCGCGGTGTCGATGATTTCGCCGTACAGGGTCGAGTAGAAGGGCAGCTCCGACGATTTCGGACGCACGTCGGAGAGCGCGTCCAGCACCTGCTCCCGGACCCGGGCCACCTGGTGCGAATGGGAGGCGTATTCGACCTTTATCCGCCGGGCCTGGGAGCCTTCGGCCTTCATCTTCTCGACGAATTCGTCGATCGCGTCCGGTTCCCCGGACACCACCACGGAGCGGGGTCCGTTGACCACCGCGACGCTCACCCGGTCGCTCCACGGAGCGAGACGTTCCGCCACGACGTCCGCGGACTCCGCGACCGATGCCATCGTGCCGTGGCCGATCAGTTCCACCAGGGCCTTGCTGCGCAGCGCCACGGTCTTGGCGGCATCCCTCAGCGACAGCGCGCCGCAGACGTGGGCGGCGGCTATCTCGCCCTGGCTGTGGCCCACCACCGCGGCCGGTTCCACGCCCCAGGACCGCCACAGGGCAGCCAGGGACACCATCACCGAGAACAGCGCCGGCTGCACCACGTCCACCCGGTCCAGGGTCGGTGCCCCCGCCGCGCCGCGCACCACGTCGAGCAGCGACCAGTCGACCCACTCGGCCAGTGCGTCCGCGCACGCGTCGAGGCTCTGCGCGAAGACCGGGAAGGCGTCGTACAGTTCCCGGCCCATGCCGACCCACTGCGAGCCCTGCCCGGGGAACACGAAGGCGACGCCACCGAGGTTCCCGGCGGCGGCGCGCACCACCGAGGCGGACTCCGCGCCGTCGCTCAACGCCGCGAGGCCGCCCAGCAGTTCGTCCCGGCCGCGGCCCAGCACCACCGCGCGGTGCTCGAACCGCGACCGGCCGGCCACCAGCGACCAGCCGGCAGCGGCGAGGTCCAGGTCCGCGTCGGCGGCGAGGAGGTCGCGCAGTTTGCCGGCCTGCTGCTCCAGAGCCTTCGCGCTCTTGCCCGACACCACCCACGGCACCAGGCCGCCGACGACGCCCGCGCCCGTCCCGCCCTCGTCCGTCCGCTCCGTCTGCTCCTGCGGCGGGGCCTCCTCCAGGATCACGTGCGCGTTGGTTCCGCTGACCCCGAACGACGACACCCCGGCCCGCCGGGGGCCGTCCGTCCGGGGCCACTCGCGCCCCTCCGTCAGCAGTTCCACCGCGCCCGAGGACCAGTCCACGTGGTGCGAGGGCGCGTCCACGTGCAGGGTCTTCGGCAGGTAGCCGTGGCGCAGGGCCATCACGGCCTTGATGATCCCGCCGACGCCGGCGGCGGCCTGGGCGTGGCCCACGTTCGACTTCAGGGAACCCAGCCAGAGCGGCCTGCCCTCGGCCCGGTCCCTGCCGTAGGTCGCCAGCAGCGCGTCCGCCTCGATGGGGTCGCCCAGGGACGTGCCGGTGCCATGGGCCTCGACCAGGTCCACGTCACGGGCCGCGACCCCCGCGTTCGCCAGTGCCCTCAGGATCACCTTCTCCTGGGCGCGGCCATTGGGGGCGGTCAGCCCGTTGCTGGCCCCGTCCTGGTTCACCGCGCTGCCGCGCACGACGGCCAGCACCGGGTGACCGTTGCGCCGGGCGTCGGACAGCCGTTCGAGGAGCAGCACGCCCACCCCCTCGGCCCAGCCGGTCCCGTCGGCCGCGTCCGCGAAGGCCTTGCACCGGCCGTCGGCCGACAGCGCCTCCTGCCGGGAGAACTCCACGAACATCGCGGGCGTCGCCATCACCAGCGCCCCGCCCGCCAGCGCGAGCGAGCACTCCCCCGAACGCAGCGACTGCGCCGCCATGTGCAGAGCCACCAGCGACGACGAGCACGCGGTGTCCACCGACACCGACGGCCCGGTCAGCCCCATCTCGTACGACACCCGGCCGGACGCGACGCTCAGCGCGCTGCCGTACAGGAAGTAGCCCTCCAGCTCCTTCTGGCCGCCCTCCAGGAAGCGCCAGCCGTACTCGGACGAGCTGATCCCGGAGAAGACGCCGACCTCGCAGCCGCGTACGTCGGCGGGGACGATGCCGGCCCGCTCGAAGACCTCCCAGGACGTCTCCAGCAGCAGGCGGTGGTGCGGGTCGACGGCCAGCGCCTCACGCGGGCTGAGCCGGAAGAAGTCCGCGTCGAAACCGGCCGCGTCGGTCAGGAACCCGCCCTGACGGGTGTACGCCTTGCCCGCGGCGGCGGGATCCGGGTCGTACACGTCCCGCCAACCGCGGTCCTGCGGGAAGTCGCCGACGACGTCCCGGCCTTCGCGGACCACGTCCCACAGGTCCTCGGGCGTCTCGACGCCCCCCGGGTAGCGGCAGGCCATGGCCACCACGGCGATCGGCTCGCCGCGGCCGGCCTTCAGGGCGTCGTTCTCCTGCCGGAGGCGGTCGCGCTCCTCCAGCAGCGTGCGGAGCGCCCGCTGGACCCGGTCCGCGCCGTCCGCCGTGCGTTCCGCGGAGTCGGTCATGTCACTTACCTCTTCTCATCCAGAGCCAGGTCGACCAGTGCTTCCAGGTCCAGGTCCGACAGGTCGTCCGCACCGGTGTCCGCGTCCGCCTGCCCGTCGCCGTCCGGCTCGGGCGGGTTGGCGCACGCGAGGACCAGTTCCAGGACGCCCGCGCCGCGCAGGCTGTCGATCGGGACGGTCCGCAGCACCTCGCGGATCCGTGCGTCCTCGGCGTCCTCTGCGTCCTCGGCCGAGCCCGTGTCCTGTGCCGGACGCAGCAGGTCGCGGATGTGCTCGCTCAGTTCGCGTGGCGTCGGGTAGCTGAAGACGATGGTGGACGGCAGCCGCAGCCCGGTCGCGGCGTTCAGGCGGTTGCAGAGTTCGACCGCGGTCAGCGAGTCGAATCCGAACCGGGCGAACGCCTCGTCGACGTCGACACCCGCGCCGGACGTGTGTCCGAGCACGACGGCGACCTGCTCGCGGACCCAGTCCAGGAGGGCCGCCCGCGCCTCGTCCGCCGGCAGGCCGGCCAGCCTGGCGGGCAGTGCGGCCGAGCCGGCGTCCTTGGCGGTGGCCGCCCTGGTGCGGCGCGGGCGGCCGCCCTCGACGAGTCCGCGCAGGAGCGGCGGCACCTCGTCGCCGCGCCTGTCGCGCAGCGCTGCGACGTCCACCCGGGCCGGGACGAGGACCGGCTTGTCGCTCGCGCACGCCGCGTCGAACAGGGCCAGGGCCTCGGGGGTCGGCATCGCGGCGATGCCCATCCGGCGCAGCCGGGAGAGATCGGCCTGGTCCAGCTCCCCGGTCATGCCGCTGCTCTCCTCCCACCAGCCCCAGCACAGCGAGGTGCCGGGCAGGCCGGCGGCCCTGCGCTGCGCCGCCAGACCGTCGAGGAAGGCGTTCGCCGCGGCGTAGTTGGCCTGCCCTCCGTTGCCGAGCGTGCCGGCGAGGGCGGAGAACTGGACGAACGCCGACAGGGTGCGGTCCCGGGTCAGCTCGTGCAGGGTGACCGCGCCGCCCACCTTGGCGCGCAGCACGTCGTCGACGCTCTGCGCGGTCAGCGACTCGAGGGTGCCGTCCGCGAGGACGCCCGCCGCGTGCACGACCGCGGTCAGCGGGTACCGGCCGGGCAGGTCCGCGAGCAGGTCCGCCACGGCGGCCCGGTCCGCGACATCGCACGCCACGACCCGTACCGCGGCGCCCGCGCCCTGGAGGTCCGCGACCAGCTCGGACACCCCGGCGGCCGCCGTTCCGCTCCGGCTCGCCAGCAGCAGACTCCGTACGCCGCGTTCGGCGACGAGGTGCCGTGCCACGAGCGAGCCCACGCCCCCGGTGCCGCCGGTGACCAGCACGGTGCCGCCGCCGAAGCCGTCGCCCACCTCAAGGACCAGCTTGCCGATGTGCCGGCCCTGGCTCATCTCCCGGAACGTCCGGCGGGCGTCGCGGATGTCGCGCAGGGAGATCGGGTTCAGCTCCACCCGCCCGTCGCCGAACAGCTCCATGACGGCCCGGAACATCTCGTGGATCGCGTCCGGGCCCGCCTCGTAGAGGTCGAACGC
This sequence comes from Streptomyces sp. MUSC 14, assembly GCF_001866675.1. Taxonomy (NCBI): domain Bacteria; kingdom Bacillati; phylum Actinomycetota; class Actinomycetes; order Kitasatosporales; family Streptomycetaceae; genus Streptomyces; species Streptomyces sp. MUSC 14. The sequence goes on along the minus strand of NZ_MLYN01000063.1, from coordinate 25,908 downwards.
CTCGTAGTCGACTCCGGGGTGGTCGGCCGCCACCTGCCGGGGGTCGCGGATGTCCGTCTTGCCCATCTCGACGAAGCGTCCGCCGTCGGGAAGCAGCCTCAGCGAGGCGTCCACGAACGTCCCGGCGAGGGAGTTCAGTACGACGTCCACACCGCGGCCGCCCGAGGTGCGCAGGAACTTCTCGGCGAACTCCAGGTCCCGCGACGACGCCAGGTGCGCGTCGTCCAGTCCCAGGGCCCGCAGCACGGGCCACTTGGCCGGGCTCGCGGTGGCGTAGATCTCGGCACCGACGTGCCGGGCGAGTTGGACGGCGGCCATGCCGACGCCGCCTGCCGCGGCGTGGATGAGGATCCGCTGTCCCTTCTTGAGGCCCGCCACGCGGAGGAGGCCGTAGTAGGCGGTGAGGAAGGTGCACGGCACGGACGCCGCCTCGGCGTGGCTCCACCCGTCGGGGACCGGCACGAGCATGCGGTGGTCCGCCACGGCCGTGCGGCCGAAGGCGCCGCTGAAGACGCCGGTCACCCGGTCACCGGGCGCCAGCCGGGTCACGTCGTCCGCCACCTCGACGACGACTCCGGAGCCCTCGCTGCCGAGCCCGGCGTCGATGGCCGTACGCTCCACCAGCCCCAACGCGATCGTGACGTCACGGAAGTTGAGCCCGGCCGCCTGCACGGCGATGCGGACCTGACCACTGGTCAGGGGCGCCTCCACCTCGGGGCACGGGACCCAGGTCAGGTTCTCCAGCGTCCCCTTGCTCGGGATGCCGAGACGGTACGCTCCGGCCGCCGGCGGCTCGATCCGGTGGTCCTCGGGTGCGGCCGCGGCCAGGCGGGGGGCGAGGCACAGGCCGTCGCGCAGCGCCAGTTGGTCCTCGTCGAGGGCGAACACGTCCGGGACGCGTGCCCAGGACGCATCCGCGTCGTCGATGTCCACCAGCCGGAACCTGCCGGGGTGCTCGGTCCTGGCGGACCGGATCAGCCCCCACACGGACGCGCCGGGAAGGCTCTCGACGCGCTCGCCCGCACCGGTGTCGAGGGCCAGGCGGGTGAGCACCACCAGCGTGGACCCGGCGAGGGCCGTCTCGGTGAGGAACCGCTGAGCCCACTCCAGGACACGCTTGTCCGTGTCGCCGACCGCGGTGAGCGGATCGGGGGCCTCGGCGACGAAGTCGTCCAGGCACAGGACGAGGTGGCGGGGTGCCTCACCCGAGAGGACCTCGTCCAGGGACGCGTGGCACACGGCACCGTCATCGCCCGCGCCCGTGAGGCGGGCGGCCAGGCCGTCCTGCGCGCCGAGGACGCCCCACGTCCCGCGGTGGGTGCCCGGCTCGGCCTCCTCGACCGCTCGCCACTTCAGCTCGTACAGCGACTGCTCCTGCCCGCCGCGCGCCGAGCGCACCTGCTGGGCACTGGCCGGCCGGAACGTCAGCGCCCCGATGTGCGCGATCTTCCCGCCGTGTTCGTCGGCGACCGCCACGGACACGACGCCCTCGCCGGCCGGGGAGAGGCGGACCTTCACGGTCGCGCCGCCCTGCCCGGCCAGGTCCACGCCGGACCACGAGAAGGGCATCCAGCCCTGCTCGCCCGTCACCTCGATGACACCGCCGACCACCACCGCGTGCAGGACGGTGTCCATCAGTGCGGGGTGCAGCAGGAAGTCGCCCGCGGCCGGGCCCTCGGTGTCCGGCAGGGTGGCGAGGGCGAAGAGGTCGTCGCCCTGCCGCCAGACCTCGCGCAGTCCGCGGAACGTCGGGCCGTAGTCGAAACCGGCGTCCGCGAAGTCGTCGTAGAGACGGTCGATGTCGAGCTGCCGGGCCCCGGCCGGCGGCCATACGGCGAGCGCCCGCGTGTCGTCCGCCCGGGTGGCGGCCGGCGCGGTGCCCGGTGCGAGGTTTCCCCTCGCGTGCCGGGTCCAGCCGCCCGCCGCCGGGCCGTCCTCGCCGGGGCGCGAGTAGACGTCCAGCGAGCGGCGGCCCGTCTCGTCCGCCGCGCCGACGACGATCCGTACCTGCACGGCGCCCGCGTCGGGGAGGATCAGCGGGACTTCCAGGGTGAGTTCCTCGACCGCGCCGCACCCGACGTGGTCGCTCACCGACAGCGCCAGGTCCAGGTAGGCCGTCGCCGGTACGACGACCGCGCCGAACACGGCGTGATCGCCCAGCCAGCCGTGGGTCCGCAGGGACCACAGACCGGTGAAGACCACCTCGTCGGTGCCGGGGTGCTCCACCACGGCGCCGAGCAGCGGGTGCTCGGGCGCCGCCAGACCTGCGGAGGCGACGTCCGTCGACCGCGTCCCGGCCCGGAGGTCCAGCCAGTACCGCTGCCGCTGGAACGCGTACGTCGGCAGGTCCACCCGCCGGCGCGTCCCGAACAGGGCGTCCCAGTCCACGGACCGGCCACGGACGTGGAGTTCGGCCAGCGCGCCGAGCAGCGCCCGGTCCGCCTCACGGTCCTTCCGGGACGCCGACAGGACCACCGCGTCGTCCACGCCCTCGGCGGCGAAGGCCTCCTTGGTGATGCCGGCGAGCGTCGCTCCCGGCCCCACTTCGAGGAACACGGCCGCACCGGCCGCACGGGCGCACACCACCGCGTCGTAGAAGCGCACGGGCTCGCGGACGTGGTCCACCCAGTACTCGACGGACGTCAGCTCCTGGAGGGTGGCCTCGCGGCCCAGCCGGGTCGAGACGATCGGGATCGACATCTCGCCCGTGGGGAACGCGTCGAGCTCTCCCGCGAACGCGTCGAGGATCGGGTCCATGAGCGGGGAGTGGAAGGCGTGGTCGACGGCGAGCAGCTTCGCCGAGGTGCCGGCGGCGACGAGCCGGTCGCGGAGCGCGTGGACCTGGTCGCGCAGGCCCGAGACGACGACCGACTCCGGGCCGTTGACGGCGGCGACGCCGACGCGGTCGTACTCGGCGAGCAGCGCGCTCACCTCGGCTTCCGAGGCGCGCACGGCCAGCATGGCGCCGGGTTCGGTGACCGACCGCATGGTCCGCCCGCGCGCGGCCACGAGCCGGGTGGCGGTGTCCAGGTCGAAGACTCCGGACACGTGGGCCGCGGCGATCTCGCCGACGGAGTGGCCGATCAGCCGGTCCGGCCGCGGGCAGTACCGCGCCAGCAGCCGGTACAGGCTGACCTGGAGGCTGAACAGCGCCGGCTGGGCGATGTCGGTGCGCTCGCTCTCCGCGGGTTCGTCGGCGAGCAGCAGCGGCTTGAGCGCGAAGGGGAGGTGCGCGTCGAAGCGTGCGCAGATCTCGTCGAGGCTCTGCGCGAAGACCGGGAAGGTGTCGTACAACTGCCGTGCCACACCGGCCCATCGAGCGCCCTGGCCCGGGAACATGAAGACGGTCGCGCCCGGTTCCCCGACGGTGCCGCGGACCACCGCGGCGGACTCCTCGCCCTCGCTCAGTGCCGCCAGCGCGCTCAGCAGTTCGTCCCGGTTCTGCCCGAGGACCACCGCCCGGTGCTCGAATCGCGTACGGCTCGTCGCCAGCGACCAGCCGGTGTCGGCGAGGTCCAGGTCCGCGTCGGCGGCGACGAAGTCGCGCAGTCTGCCGGCCTGTTGCTCCAGGGCCTTCGCGCTCTTGCCCGACACCACCCACGGCACCGGACCGACAATGCCGTCCGCCGCCGGACCGTGCTCGTCCGCCGGCTCCGTCTGCTCCTGCGGCGGGGCCTCCTCCAGGATCACGTGCGCGTTGGTGCCGCTGACCCCGAAGGCGGACACGCCCGCCCGGCGGGGCCGGTCCTCCGGCGTGGTCCACTCGCGGGCCTCGGTCAGCAGTTCCACCGCCCCGGCCGACCAGTCCACGTGCGTCGAGGGACGGTCGACGTGCAGCGTCCTCGGCAGCACACCGTGCCGCATCGCCATGACCATCTTGATGATGCCGCCGACCCCCGCGGCCGCCTGTGTGTGGCCGGTGTTCGACTTCAACGACCCGAGCCACAGCGGGTTTTCGGGGTCCTTCTCGTGCCCGTAGGTGGCCAGCAGGGCACCTGCCTCGATGGGGTCGCCCAGCGTCGTGCCGGTGCCGTGCGCCTCCACCGCGTCCACGTCGCCCGCCTGCAGCCGGGCGTTCGCCAGCGCCGCCCGGATGACCCGCTGCTGAGCCGGTCCGCTCGGCGCGGTCAGGCCGTTGGACGCCCCGTCCTGGTTGATCGCCGAACCGCGGATCACCGCCCAGATCCGGCGCCCGTTGCGCCGGGCGTCCGACAGCCGCTCGAGAACCAGCACGCCGACGCCCTCGGAGAAACCGGTGCCGTCCGCCGCGTCCGCGAACGCCCTGCACCGGCCGTCCGCCGACAGGCCGCGCTGCCGCGACATCTCCCGGAACACCTGCGGCATCCCCACCACGGTGACGCCACCGGCCAGGGCGAGACCGCACTCGCCCTGCCGCAGCGACTGCACCGCCTGGTGCACCGCCACCAGCGACGACGAGCACGCGGTCTCGGTCGACACCGCCGGACCCTCCAGACCGAGCGCGTACGCCACGCGCCCGGACGCCACGCTCAGCAGGGAACCGATCTGCGCGTAGCCCGCGATGGCCTCGGGGGTGGCGAAGTGGTTGCCGTATCCGAAGTACGCGAGGCCGGCGAACACGCCGGTGTCGGTGCCGCGCAGGGTCTCCGGGTCGATCCCGGCCCGTTCCACGGACTCCCACGAGGTCTCCAGGAGCAGCCGCTGCTGCGGGTCGGCGGACAGCGCCTCGCGCGGGCTGATCCCGAAGAAGTCGGCGTCGAAGTCGCCGGCGTCGTACAGGAATCCGCCCTTGCGCGTGTAGCAGGTGCCGGGCTGGTCCGGGTCCGGGTCGTACGGCAGGTCCCAGTTGCGGTCCTCGGGGAAGTCCGACACGGCGTCCCCGCCCGACCGCACCAGCTCCCACAGGTCCTCGGGGGACGCCACCCCGCCCGGGTAGCGGCAGGCGGCACCCACGATCGCGATGGGCTCGGCGGCGGCGTCCGTCAGCTCCTGCAGGCGCTTGCGCGTCTCGATCAGCTCGATCGACGTCCGCTTGAGGTAGTCGAGAACCTCGGCGTTGTTGTCCTGTGTCATCGCTTTCCCCTAGCCGAGCTCTTTGTCCAGCAGCGCGAGAAGCTCTCCCGCCGAGGCCGAACCGATCTGGTCGGCGATGCCGGACGGTGCTCCGGCGTTCGCCATCGAGCGGACTCGGCCCTGCAGCTCGCCGAGCAGCGTGGAAACGGTGGTCCTGTCGTCCTCTCCGAGCGCGAGGAACTCATCCTGAAGCCGGGCGCCCAGTCCCTCGATCTCCTTGACCAGGTGATCGGCCGGGGACCGCGGCTCGGCCGCGGAGTCGGGGGTGACGCGCTCGCCCAGGAACTGAGCGACGGCGGCTGGGTTCGGGTGGTCGAACACGAGCGTGGCGGGCAGCTTCAGGCCGGTCACCGCCGCCAGTTTGTTGCGCAGCTCAAGCGCCGTGAGCGAGTCGATCCCGAGTTCCTTGAACGTCGCGGTGGGCCCGATCCTCCGGGTGTCCTCGTGGCCGAGGACGAGCGCGGTCTGCGCCCGTACGGCATCCACCAGCGCCGCCTGCGCCTCGGCCGGCGGCAGCGACCTCAGCGTTTGCGCGAGTGCGGCGGAGGCGGACTCCCCGCCCGTCCGGCCGCCGGGTCCGGCGGGCGTCCCGGCCAGGGTGCGCAGCAGCGGCGAGGCCATCTCGCCGGGCTGCGGGGTGCCCAGGGCCGCGAGGTTCAATCGCACCGGCACCAGTACGGGCTCGCTCACCGAGACCGCGGCGTCGAAGAGCGCGAGCCCCTCCTGCGACGCCATCGGCTGCACACCCTGGCGTTGCATGCGTACGACGTCCGCGTCGGTGATGTCGGCGGCCATCTCGGTGCGCTCCGCCCAGAATCCCCAGCACAGCGCGGCGGCGGCCAGTCCCTGGGCCCGGCGGGTTTCCGCGAGGCCGTTGAGGAACGCGTTGGCCGCCGCGTAGTTGGCCTGTCCGGCCGTGCCGAGCACACTCGCGATCGATGAGAACAGCACGAACGCGGACAGGTCCAGATGCCGGGTCAGCTCGTGCAGGTGCCAGGCGCCGCGCACCTTGGGCGCGAGGACCGCGTCCACGCGCTCCTCGGTCAGGGCCTCGACGACGCCGTCGTCCCGCACGCCCGCGCAGTGGATCACCGCCGTCAGCGGGTGTTCCGCGGGCACCGCGGAGACCAGTTCGGCGACGGAGTCACGGTCGGTGACGTCGCAGGCCACGATCGCGACCTCGGCACCGGCCCCGGTGAGCTCCTCTCGCAGCGCTCCCGCCGCCGCGGCGGCCGCCCCGCGCCTGCTGGTCAGCACCAGCCGGCGCACCCCGTGCCGCTCGACGAGATGGCGGGCCAGCATCGCGCCCAGGCCACTGGTACCGCCCGTGATCAGCACCGTACCGGACCCGAGGGCGGAGACGTCATCGGCTCCTGCCCCGGGTCCCCGACCGGCGGACGCGCCGGTGGCACGGGCCAGCTGAGGGGTGGTCACGTGGCCGGCACGGATCTTGAGCTGGGCTTCCGCGGTCGTGGCCGCCGCCGGGACGAGGGTCCACGAACCGGGCTGGCCGTCCGTGTCCACGAGCGTGAACCGGCCCGGGTTCTCCGTCTGCGCGGTGCGCACGAATCCCCAGACCGCCGCCGCCGCGGGATCGGCGTGGCAGACCTGGTCGTCGTGGAACGCGTCCCGGGTCACGACGACCAGGCGTGAGGCGGCGAACCGCTCGTCGGCGAGCCAGCGCCGCGTCCACCGCAGCACACGGTGCAGGGTGCGCTCGACGGCGTCGGGTGTGTCACCGCCGTCCGCGCCCGCACGGTCGACGCACGCGATGACGACCGGGGGTATCTCCCCGTCGGCGGCGGCGAGTTCGTCGAGACCGGCGAAGACCGCCGCGCCCTGTCCGAGGGACGCGGCGTGCGCGTCGGATGCCCCCAGCACGGCGTACGGACTCGTGGTCCGGCCGGACGGGACCTGGACAGGGACCCAGTCCACCTGGAACAGCGCGTCCTGGTGGTCGAAGCTCAGCTCGGCCAGCTGCTCGACGTCCGCGGGCCGCAGGGTCAGCGACGCGACGGCGCCGACAGGTGCTCCGCCCTGGTCCGCAAGGGTCACGGACAGCGTGTTCTCGCCCGCGGGGGCGAGGCGTACGCGCAGCGCGGTCGGCCGGCCGGAGCCGATACGGATGCCCGTGCACCGGAACGGCAGCCAGCCTTCGGGCCGGGAGTTGTCGACGAAGTGCCCGAGGCCGACCGGGAGCAGCGCGGCGTGGAGCAGCGCCGGGTGGATCCGGAACCGGCCCTGGTCCGCGCCGTCGGAGGCGGGCATCTCCACCTCGGCGAACAGGGTGTCGCCCTGGCGCCACACCTGCTTCAGGCCGCGCAGCAGGGGCCCGTGGGTGAACCCGAGGGCGGCGAGCCTGGTGTACTCGTCCTCGACGGGCACGGCGTGCGCGCCCGCGGGCGGCCACGAGGCGAGACTCTCCTCGCGGCGGGTTCCCGCGGTGCCGGTGCCGACGGTCCCGACGGCGTTGCGCGTCCACTCGCCCTCGCCCTCGCCCCGTGAGTGCACGCTGATGACCCGTTTACCGTCGACCACGACGCGGATCTCGCGCTCGGCCGTCCGGGACAGCACCAGCGGTGTCTCCAGGGTGAGTTCGTCGACGCCGTCGCCTCCCGCCTTGTGCGCCGCCCACACCGCCAGCTCCGCCAGCACGGCCGGCGGCACCAGGACGGCGCCGTGCACCACATGGTCGGCGAGCCACGGGTGGCGCTCCAGCGACAGGCGCCCGCTGCCCGCGACTCCGCCGTGCGCGCCGTCGTCGGGCAGATCGATCACGGCGTCGAGGAGCGGGTGGTCCGACGTGGTCGCGGTGGTGGTCTCGGCGGGTGTGTTCAGCCAGTAGCGCTGCCGCTGGAAGGCGTACGTGGGCAGCTCGGCCCACCGGCCGTCCTCGCCCGGGAACACGGTCTCCCACGACACGTCGAGGCCTGCCACGAAGGCCTCGGCCGCCGACTGGTACAGCCGCGCGAGGCCTCCCTCGTCGCGGTGCAGCGAACCCACCACGAACCCGGTGGCACCGGGTGTGGTGTCGAACATCTCCTGGATGTTCATCACGAGCAGCGGGTGCGGGCTGAGCTCGACGACCGCGCTGCCCGGCTCCTGCTCGATCAACTGCCGCATGGCGGCCGCGAACTGGACCGGTTCGCGCAGGTTGCGGTACCAGTAGGCCGTGTCGAGCGCCATGGGGTCGATCAGGCCACCGGTCACCGTCGAGTAGATGGCCACCGGCGAGGGCAGGGGGGTGATCCGGCCCAGCTCTTCCTGGAGCCGGCCGTCGAACCGGTCCATGAGCGGCGAGTGCCCGGGAACGCTGGACTTGATCAGCCGTGCGCGGGCGCCCTCGGCCTGGCAGGCCGCGACCAGTTCCTCGACCGCCTCGGTCTCACCAGAGACCGTCGTCGAGTTCGCTCCGTTCACCGCGGCGATCCCGAGCCGGGACGGCTCCCACCGCTCCATCAGCTTCCGTACCCGGTGTTCGGGCAGCAGGATGCCGGCCATGCTGCCCTGCCCGGTGACCGTGGCCAGAAGGCGGGAGCGCAGGGCCACGATCCTGGCCGCGTCGTCCAGGGTCAGGGCGCCCGCGACGTAGGCCGCGGCGATCTCGCCCTGGGAGTGGCCGATCACCGCGTCCGGCGTCACCCCGAGCGAACGCCACACCTTCGCCAGCGCCGCCATGACCGCGAACAGCACCGGCTGGACGACGTCGATGTCCTCCAGGTCCGCCGCGTCCGGACCTCCGCGCACGGTGTCGACCAGCGACCAGGGCACCCACGGCTCCAGCGCCCGCGCGCACGCGCGCAGCTCGTCGGCGAAGACCGGGGAGGTCTCCCACAGCTCCCGGCCCATGGCGAGCCACTGCGCCCCCTGGCCCGGGAAGACGAACACGGTCTTGCCCACCGGCTTCGCGACTCCGGACACCGCACCGGCACGGCCGGGCCCGTCACCCGCGGCGACGGCGGCCAGGCCGGCGAGCAGTTCGGCCCGGTCGGTTCCGATCACCACCTGGCGGTGCTCGAACAGCGAGCGCGTCGTCACCAGCGCGTGTCCCACGCCCGCGAGCGACAGCTCCGCGTCCGCGGCCACGCGGTCCCGCAGCCGCAGCGCCTGCTCCCCGAGCGCCTGCTCCGACCGTGCCGACAGCACCCACGGCACCGCCCCCGGGGCACCGGCCGGGGACCGCTCCGGCGCGCGGGCGTCGGGCGCCTGCTCAAGGATCACGTGCGCGTTGGTGCCGCTGATGCCGAAGGACGACACGCCCGCCCGGCGGGGCCGGTCCTCCGGCGTGGTCCACTCGCGGGCCTCGGTCAGCAGTTCCACCGCCCCGGCCGACCAGTCCACGTGCGTCGAGGGACGGTCCACGTGCAGCGTCCTCGGCAGCACACCGTGCCGCATCGCCATGACCATCTTGATGATGCCGCCGACCCCCGCGGCCGCCTGCGTGTGGCCTATGTTCGACTTCAACGACCCGAGCCACAGCGGATGTTCGCGGTCCTTCTCGTGCCCGTAGGTGGCCAGCAGGGCCTCCGCCTCCATGGGGTCGCCCAGCCGGGTGCCGGTCCCGTGCGCCTCCACCGCGTCCACGTCGCCGAGCGACAGCCCGGCATCGGCCACGGCCGCCCGGATGACCCGCTGTTGCGCCAGGGGGTTCGGCGCGCTCAGTCCGTTGGACGCCCCGTCCTGGTTGATCGCCGAACCGCGGATCACCGCCCAGATCCGGCGCCCGTTGCGCCGGGCGTCCGACAGCCGCTCAAGAACCAGCACGCCCGCGCCCTCGGAGAAACCGGTGCCGTCGGCCGCCTCCGCGAACGCCTTGCACCGCCCGTCGGCCGACAGCGCCCGCTGCCGGGCGAGTTCCACGAACATCCCCGGACTCGGCAGCGCCGCCACCCCGCCGGCCAGCGCCAGCGTGGACTCCCCGGAGCGCAGGGACCGTACGGCCTGGTGGACGGCGACGAGCGACGACGAGCACGCGGTGTCGGTCGACACCGCCGGACCCTCCAGGCCCAGCACGTACGCCACCCGGCCGGAGGCCACGCTGAGGTAGGTCCCCGTCATCGCGAAGCCCTCGACCTCGGCGCCCGCCCCGCCCCCCATCCGCGGGCCGTAGTCGACGTCGTAGATGCCGGTGAACACGCTGGTCGCCGAGCCCCGCAGGGCGGTCGGGTCGATGCCCGCCCGTTCCAGCGCCTCCCACGACGTCTCCAGCATCAGTCGCTGCTGCGGGTCCATCGCCAGCGCCTCGCGCGGGCTGATGCCGAAGAACGGCGCGTCGAACTCCGCGAGATCGGCCAGGAATCCACCGGTGCGCGTGTACGTCTTTCCGTGCGCCTCGGGATCCGGGTCGTAGAGGGCGTCCGTGTCCCAGCCGCGGTCCGCCGGGAAGTCGCCCATCGCGTCCACCTCGTCGGACACGACTCCCCACAGCCCTTCGGGGGACGCGACCCCGCCCGGGAAGCGACACCCCACACCCACGATCGCGATGGGCTCGCGCGCGGACTCCTCCAGCACGCGCACCCGCTCGCGCAGCTCCTGCGCGTCACCGACGGCGCGTCGCAAGTAGGAACGGAGCTTGTCGTCTTCCTCCACCAGGGCCTCCCTCAACGGTTGATTCGAAAAACGGGTGCGGCTGGAAAAACGGGTGCGGCTATACGTATCCGCGGTCGATCAAGGCGTAGAGATCGTCGTCGCTGCGGCCTTCCAGGCTCGTTTCCTCCCCCGTGTCCGGAGCCTTCGGCTCCTGTGGTTCGAGGAGGGAGAAGAGGTGGAGAGCGAGCCTGTGCGGAGTGGGGCAGGAGAACGCGACGGTGGCCGGGAGCCGTACCGAGGCCGCCGCGTTGAGCCGGTTGCGCAGCTCCACCGCCATCGAGGAGTCGAAGCCCAGTGCCTTGAAGGTCTCCGTCGACCGTGCCGTGAGATCGGTGGCCGTCGGGCCCTCGGCCGCCGTGCCCAGCAGCGCCGCCGCTTCGGCGCACACGAGCGTGAGGACCGCCGACGGCGAGTCCAGGGCCGCTGCCCCGGTGCGGGCGACCGCTCCGTTCGCCCGCGCCGCGGGGCTGTTCGCGGTGCCGGTGCCGACGGGCGCCGTCAGCCAGTACCGCTGCCGCTGGAACGGGTACGTCGGCAGGGCGATCCGGCGCGGCCGGCCGGCGAACGCCGTCCGCCAGTTCACCGGCACACCGCGCACGTGCAGCTCGGCCAGCGACGCCAGGACCTTGCCGACGCTCCCGTCGTGCTTGCTCAGGGTGCCCACCACCGTGGGCGGACTCGCCAGCGTGTCGGCGGTCTCCTCCATCGCCACCTGGAGCACGGGGTGCGGGCTGACCTCCACGAACACGCCACCGCGCTCGCGCATCAGGTTCCCGACGACCTCGCCGAAACGCACCGTGGAACGCAGGTTGTCGTACCAGTACGAGGCGTCGAGCGCGCGGGTGTCGAGCAGTCCTCCGGTGACCGTGGAGTGGAACTCCACCGCCGTCTCCCTCGGCGCGACACCCGCCGCGGCGTCGAGTACCCGGTCACGGATGCGTTCGACCTGGTGGGAGTGGGACGCGTACTCGATCCTGACCCGGCGCACCCGGACGCCGTCGGCGGCGGCCATCTCGGCGAACTCCTCCAGTGCCGCCAGGTCCCCGGAGATCACCACGGAGGCGGGCCCGTTCACGGCGCCCACGGACAGCCGCCCGGGCCACCGGCCCAGCCGTTCCTCGACCCAGGTCAGGGGCGCGGCCACCGCGTTCATCCCGCCCAGGGCGGCCAGCTCGGTCAGTGCCCGGCTGCGCAGGGCGACGATCCGTGCCGCGTCCTCCAGGCTGAGCGCACCGGACACGCACGCCGCGGCGATCTCGCCCTGCGAGTGCCCGACCACCGCGTCGGGGACGACGCCCAGCGACTGCCACAGCCGTGCCAGGGACACCATCATCGCGAACAGCGCGGGCTGCACCACGGCGTCCCCGCGCTCCAGCGACGGCGCCGACTCCGCACCGGTCACCAGGTCCAGCAGGGACCAGTCCAGCCACGGCTCCAGAGCGTGCGCGCACGCGTCGATCGCGCGTGCGAAGACCTCCGACTCGGCGTACAACTGCCTGCCCATGCCGAGCCACTGCGAGCCCTGGCCGGGGAACACGAAGACGACCGGTCCGGCCGGCTGCGCGGCCACGCCGCGCACCGCCCGCGCCGCGCCGCCGCCCTCCGCCACCAGGCCGAGGCCGGCCAGCCCCTCCGCACGGTCACCGGCGAGCACCACCGCCCGGTGCTCGAACAGCGTCCGTGTCGACACCAGCGAGTGCCCCACGTCGGCCGCCGTCAAGGACGCGTCGGCGGCCACGAGTTCACGCAGCCGCGCCGCCTGTTCCCGCAGGGCCAGCTCCGAGCGCGCCGACAGCACCCACGGCACCAGCCCGGAAACGTCTGTGGAGTCCACGTCCTCGTCCGCCAGGGGACGTTCGGGGGCCTGCTCCAGGATCACGTGCGCGTTGGTGCCGCCCATCCCGATCGACGACACCCCCGCCCTGCGCGGCCGGCCCGGCTCGCCCGGCCAGGGCCGCGCGGCCGTGAGGACCTCGAAGTCCTCCTGGAAGTCCGGGATGGCGGGGTTCGGCGAGCCGAAGTCCGCGTTCGGCACCAGCTGGGCGCGGTCCACGCAGAGCGCGGCCTTCACGAAGCCGACGATCCCCGCGGCCGGCTCCAGGTGCCCGACGTTCGCCTTCACCGAGCCGATCGTCAGGGTGCGGCTGCGCCCGGTCTCCCGGAACACCTCGCGCAGACCGGCGATCTCGGCCGGATCGCCGAGCCGGGTGCCGGTGCCGTGGGCCTCGACGTAGTCGACGCCGTCGAACGGGACGCCGGCGCGCCGCAGGGCGGACAGCACGGCAGCCGCCTGCCCCGTGGGACTGGGGTCCGGCATCCGGGAGGACGCGCCGCCGCTGCCGACGCCCCAGCCGCGCACCACCGCGTAGATGTGATCGCCGTCGGCGACGGCGAGGTCGAGCCGCTTCAGCAGGACGAACGCCCCGCCCTCGGCCCGGATGAAGCCGTTGGCCCGTTCGTCGAAGGGGTAGCAGCGGCCGTCGGGCGACAGGGCGCCCAGGTTCGCGAGGCCGCTGCCCGCTTCCGGATCGGCGATCAGATGCACGCCGCCGGCGATCGCCATGTCGACCGCGCCGCCGCGTATGCGCTCGCACGTCAGCGCCAGCGACACGAGGGAGGAGGACTGGCCCGAGTCCGCGCAGAAGCTCATGCCACGGACGTCGAACAGGCTGGAGATCCGGTTCGCGATCAGGGCACCGCTGGAGCCGAGCGCGGCGTAGTGGTCGTCCTGGTCGCTGCCGGACAGCCTGCGCAGCAGGTCGTACCCGGAGGGCGCGGCGCCTACCACGACGTCGACCTCTCGGCCGGCGAGTGCGGCCGCCGGGATGCGGGCGTCCTCCACGGCCTCCCAGGCGAGTTCCAGCCCGAGGCGCTGCACGGGGTCCATGGCGGCGGCCTCCGCCGGACTCGTACCGAAGAACCCGGCGTCGAACCCGTCGACGGAGTCGAGGAACGAACCCGAGTTCAGGGTGGCGGCGTCCGGGTGGGACATGTGCGTCGTGTTCGCGTCGGCGGCCCGCTGCTCGGGGAACGTTCCGATGGTCGACCTCCCGTCGAGCAGCAGCCGCCAGAACTCGGCCGGGTGCTGCACTCCGGGAAAGCGGCACGACATCCCGATGACGGCAATATCGGTGGCTGCGCCACTCATGCGTGTTCCTTCCGGTTCCCTCGGCGTACGGCTCCCACGGGCCGCCGCACCCTTCTCACAGCCAACGGGTCAGCAACGTGCGCAGCTCGTCCGGCGCGTCCATGAAGTCGTAGTGGCCTCCGTCGACCACCCGGAACTCGACCGAGTCCGTGTAGCGGCGCCACCCCTGGAGGTCGGCGAGGCCCACGTCCGGGTCGTCCCGCCAGTGCAGTACGACGACGGGGCAGTCCACCGCGACCGGTTCCTCGCGGCGGTACGCGGCCGCGGCCGCGGTGTCGCGCAGCAGCACCATGAGGCCCAGGTCGACCATGTCCGGCCGCGGCTCGATACCCCGGCTGCGGACGAACGACTCCACCTCGGCGCGCAGTTCGTCCTCGGACATGGCGAGCATCCGGTCGCGCGCGGCGTCGTGCGGGGCCGGCTGGCCCGACACGAACAGGCAGTCCGGTGTGGGCAGGCCGAGTTCGGCGAGCCTGAGCACGGTCTCGTACGCGGCCACGGCGCCCGCGCAGTGCGCGAAGAACGCGAACGGCCGGTCGAGCAGCGGCTCCAGGGATTCGGCCAGGCCGACGGCGAGGTTCTCGTAGGTGCCGTAGTGCGGATGGCCGAGCCGGTTCTCGCGGCCGGGGAACTGCACCGGGCAGACCTCGACGTCGTCGATCACGGCCGGCCAGGCGCTGAAGGCCGACGCCCCGGACCCGGAGAAGGGGAAGCAGAAGATCCGGGCGGGATGGTCGGTGGACGGCGGCCGGACGAACCACGGCGACATGGCGATGGTGGAGCCGGTTGTCATGGCGTCATTCGTTTCTGGGCGACGATGGGGAAGTGGGTCATCCCGGCGATGAAGTACGACCGCAGGTGCTGCGGTTCGCCGGCGAGTTCGATCGATCCGAATCGCTGGAGCAGTTCCTCGAAGAAGACGCGCAGGGTCAGCCGGGCCAGCGGTGCGCCGATGCAGAAGTGCGGCCCGAACCCGAAGGCGACATGGCGCTTCGCGTTGCTCCGCGTGATGTCGAACGTGTGCGGATCCGTGAACCGGGACGCGTCCCGGTTGGCCGATCCGATCCACGCGACGACCGCCCCACGGGCCGGGATGGTGCTCCCGCCGATCCGGACGTCGTCCACCGCGTACCGCATGAAGTTGCACGCGGCCGACGACCAGCGCAGCCCTTCCTCAACGAGGTTCGGGATCAGCGAGGGGTCGGCCTGCGCCTTGGCGAACTGCTCGGGCCGTTCGATGAGCGCCTGCACCGTACCCGAGACGGTGTGTGGTGTCGTCACGTTGGCGCCCAGGAGAATGCTGTAGCCGTCGAGGGCGATCTCCTCGTCGGTCAGCGGCACGCCTCCCGGGCGGACGCTCATGAGGTGGTGGAGCAGGCTGTCGTCCTCGGCTCCGTCCGCCCGCCGCGTCCTGGCCCATTGCCTGACGTAGTCGAGCAGTTCGTGGTGGGAGATGGCCAGGGTCGCCGCCTCGTTGCCCACCAGGAAGTGCGGGTCCGAGGGAGCCGTCACCATCGCGGTCAGCTGGACGAGTTCCGCCCAGTCCTTCTCCGGGATGCCGAGGAGCGGGCCCGTGACCAGCGCCGGGAGGAGCAGTGCCCGCTCGGCCAGGTCGAAGGTCTCGCCGTCGAGCGCCGGTTCCAGGAAGCGCACGATCGTGCCGCGGATCTTGTCCTCCCAGGACTTCACCGCCCGCGCGGTGAGCTTGGAGCCGAGTGGCCGGCGGACCTCGGTGTGCCGCGGCGGGTCGGTGGACGTCATCAGCACGCCGGCCGCGGCGTCGTCCGTCCCGAGGTGGGTGGGGACCGTGCCGCGCTCCGAGGTGAACTCCCGGTGGTCGCCGAGCACCCGGCAGACGTCCTCGTGCCGGGTCACCGACCAGAACTCCCGCCCGTCCGGCAGGACTTGGTGGTGCACGGGTGCCTTCTCCCGCATCACGTCCCAGATCGGGTGCGGGTCGCCCGACGTGTACAGGTCCAGGTCGAACAGGTCGACGCCGGCGAGGTCGATGTCTCGCGCGGGACCCGGCGTCAGCCTCACGTCCCCGACCTCCCCTGCTCGATCAGCTCGGCGACCCGGGTCGGAGTCTGCGCCAGGTAGAAGTCGCGCACGGACAGCCTGACGCCGTAGTCCTGCTCCACCCGCTCGATGATTTTGATGCCGGCCATCGAATTTCCGCCGAGTGCGAAGAAATCGTCACCCGCACCGACTTCGCAACCGAAGTGTTCCGCCCACAGCGCCGAAACCTCCTGTACGAGCGAAGCCGGCGCACCCGAAGGTGCGGCCTGTCCCTGGATCACCTGCGGCGACGATTCCATAGTCAGCCTTTTCCTTCCTCTGTCGAACGGGAATGCCCGCCCACGCCATTTGCCACTGGGCCCTTTCCGCTGTCCCGCCGGCGAGACAGATCATCGGAATCGTGCTGTTCCGGAAAGAACGTCCGCACGTGCATGGTCGTCCACGGCAGCCTGCTGCTCCGCCGGGCACTCATGCAAGAGATGAGCCGTCCGGACGCTCTGCCGGGCACCGGTTGTCCTGCCGACGGGACAGCCGGGCGCCGCCCGCTCCGGCACCGGCCACCCGTCCGAGCATACGCAGTCGCGTCATTGCCATCCGCATCTGCGGAGAATTATGGTGACGATCGGGTGGAATGCCCAGTAGCTTCCGCGTGCGTCAAACAATCATGTACTGGAGGGGATTTCCTTGCTGAAGTCGGAACGGCTTGCGGTGCTACCCATCGATTCGTACGACCTGGAATCCGAACTGTCCGTCGTGGACAGTCACGAGTACGACGGCAAATACGATGCCTTCACCTTCGGTTCGTGGTCGTCCCACGTGCTGGCCAACGGCAGCGGAGCCGATTCCGACACCACGTTCCGCCCGCACGAAGGCGGTCCGGCCCTCACCGAACTCGGCAAGCAGCTGCCGAACATCATGTCCATGGTGACCGAGCACTTTCCCCTGGACCGGCTGCAGTGGGTGCGCATCTTCAGCCTGCGCGACGGAATCATCGCCCCGCACGTCGACTTCCTCGAATGGGCCAAGCCGGGCCTGCGGGTGCAGGTTCCCCTGCGCACCAGCGACGAGGCCCTGCACTCCGAGAACGACATCGTCTACGGCATCCGCCGCGGTGAGGTGTGGAAGATCCACTCGACCGACCCGCACTCCGCGCGCAGCACGTCCAAGGCCGCCCGGCTCTCCCTCTGCCTCGACTTCACGGAGTCCGAGGGGCCCCTGGCGATCCGCGGCACCGTTTCCGCGACCCAGCCGATCCGCGTCGTGCAGCGGCCCGAGGCGACCGAGGCGGAACTCGAAGAGCTCATCGGCTCCGCGAACCTGACCCCGGCGACCATGCGGTCGGGCTTCCGCCGCTTCGCCGAGCTCCACTTCGAGCGGCGTGCGCACGCCACCGAGGCGTTCGACTGGTACATCGAGGCCGCGCGGCGCACCGGGGACGAGGACATCGTCGCCAAGGCCCAGGCGTACCGCACGTACTGCATCGAGAAGCGGGGCGACGGCGAGGTGTTCGACTGGTGAGGAGGCTCGGCCCGCACGGAGCCGGTCGCGCCCTGGTGCGCGGCCGGCTTCTTCTCTTCTCCCGTGTCCGGACGGGGCGTTGAGGGCCGGGCAGGGTGGGGTGGACGCACGCCGACGGCCCGCCGCATGTGTGCGGCGGGCCGTCGGCTCGGTCGGCTGCGGTCAGCGCTTGGCGGTGCCGGCGCGCAGACGGTCGATCATGTGGCGGGTCGTCTCGATCGGGCTCTCGTCGGGAAGGTCCCGGGTACGCTGCGGCAGCGCCGCGTTGACCGTGGCCACCTTCGCGTCCCACTCGTCCTGCCCGGCGAAGGGAATCGTCTCGCCCTCCTGGTACGCGGGGAACGGCCGGTAGCTGTTGAGACCGTTGACGTCGGTGCCGCGGACGAGCAGCGGGTCGAGGTAGATCCCCTCACTGTGGATCCGGGTGGTCGTCGCGATGTAGCCGATGTCGAGACCGCAGCGCCGCTTGGCGGAGCTGTTTCCCTCCGAGTAGTGCAGCAGGTGGGGATGGTGGATCGAGACGTCGCCCGGCTGGAGTTCGATGTCCACGACCCCGCGCTTGTCCACCCACTCCTGCACCAGGTCCTCGTCGGACGCGGAGAACAGCATGTTGTCCGTGTCGGTGCGGCGCGTCGGCTTGTGCAGGGGCAGTTCGTGGCTGCCGGGGATCATCCGCAGGCAGCCGTTCTCCGTGGTGCTCTCGTCGACGGCCAGCCACACCGTCAGCGCCTCCATGGGGCTCAGCGTCCAGTACGCGCCGTCCTGGTGCCACAGCACGGGCTGTCCGTCGTACGGGGGCTTGCAGATGTAGTGGGCGGTGAAGCACGCCAGATCCGGGCCGAGGAAGAACTCCGCGACGTCCACCAGACGGGAGTCCGAGACCACACGTGCCCAGAAGGCGTCGTTGCGGATCAGCGGGTGGTGGAAATGCTCGGGACGCAGATCCGGGTACTTACGGGTGAGCCACTCGACGTGGGCGGCCACCTCCTCCAGGAGATCTCGTGGCACGACGTTGCGGATGATGGAGTAGCCCTGCTCGGCGTATTCCGCCGCAGCCTTCTCCAGCACGCCATCGCGAAGTGCGGTCATGGTCATGCGTCAGCTCCTTCTCAGGTGTCAGATACCGCTGGCCGCGCGGAACGAAGTTCAGCCCCGGATATGGAGAGGTGGTCGAACCAGAGTGTCGACGCGGCATCGCCCTGATACGCAGCCGCTGTTGGCCGGGCAGACGGCCCGCGACCCGGTTCTTCGCCCGGCACACACGATTCCAGTGGCTCGTCTGGGTATATCGCGTTCCCCAGCACTCAAATACTCTGTCCGCCGGCCGTGAGGGTGTCAATGTCCGAAGGGCCGCGAGGGTGGCCGTCCCGCCGACGGGACAGATTCGGCGACTCGACTTCTCCTATAGCCACGGTCTTTCAGGCTTCGAGCCGGGGGACATATGTTCTTGAGGACCCTCACGGAGCATTGCCCACATAACCCACACCAGCTCAGGGCTGAGTTGTCCGGCGGATGAGGATGACGTGACTATGTCCATAGAACCAGGGCCGATTCGGCTGAGCGTCACCGACCTGCACGCGTCGGTCGACGATCCCGCACTCACTTCCATGACGCTGCTCAACGAGCTCGCGGGACGGTACCCGGATGCGGTCTCGTTCTCGGCCGGCCGCCCGTTCGAAGGCTTCTACGACGTCGCGGACCTGTCACGTCACCTCACGACGTTCCGAGGCTATCTCGAGGACGAGAAGGGCCTTCCCCAGGAGCAGGTGCGGCGCACCTTTTTCCAGTACGGCCGCACAAAAGGCTTCATCCACGAGCTCATAGCGCGCCAGCTCGAGGTCGACGAGGGTGTCACCGTCGACCCGGAGAGCATCGTGGTGACCACCGGCTGCCAGGAGGCGATGGTGCTCCTGCTGCGTGCGCTCGTCCGGGACGAGCGCGACGTCGTCCTGGCCGCGACGCCCAACTACGTCGGGTTCATCGGCGCGGCCCGGGTGGCCGGCGCCCCGCTGCGCGACGTCCGGGAGAACGACGGCGGCATCGATCTGGAGGACCTGGAGCGGCAGGTGCGGGCGGCACGGCGCGAGGGGCTTCGGCCGCGTGCCTGTTACGTCGTCCCGGACTTCGCCAACCCGAGCGGCGCGAGCATGTCCCTGGCGGACCGGATCGCCCTGCTGGAGCTGGCGAGGCGGGAGCGGATCCTCGTCATCGAGGACAACCCCTACTCCCTCTTCCGGGCCGGCGGTTCCCCGCTGCCCATGCTCAAGGCGCTGGACGACCGGCATCAGGTCATCCACCTCGGCTCCTTCGCGAAGTCCGCCTTCGCCGGTGCCCGCGTGGGCTACATCATCGCGGACCAGCCGGTGACGCCGGCCGGATCCTCCGCCGGGGACCCCATGCTCCTCGCCGACCACCTCGCCAAGCTGAAGAGCATGGTGACGCTCAACACCTCGACCGTCGCCCAGGCGGTCATCGGCGGGTATCTCATCGAGAACGGGTGCAGTCTCAGACGCGCCACCGCTCGCGAGGCCGACGTCTACCGCCGGAACCTGGCCACCGTGCTGGACAGCCTGCACGCGGTCTTCGGACCGATGCCGGGCCTGCCGCGAGAGGTCTCGTGGAACACGCCCCAGGGCGGGATGTTCGTCGTCGTCACGCTGCCGTTCCCGGCGGACGACGACATGCTCGAATACTCGGCCTCGAAGTTCGGCGTCCTGTGGACCCCCATGCATCACTTCTACGGGGGCACTGCCGGATTCCACCAGGCCCGGCTGTCCTTCAGCGTGCTCACTCCCGACCAGATCACCCTGGGCGTCGAGCGGCTGGGCAAACTCGTCCAGGACCAGCGCGCACACAGGCCGGCGGCAGCGGCCTGAGGCACGGCCGCGAGAACCGGCCATGAGGGCGGCCCCCGAACACGATGTGTTCGGGGGCCGCCCTCATGGGTCACCGGCGCGGTGTACTCGTTCATCCACTGCCGTACCTGCGGCTGATCGGCCTTGTCGATGCCGATGAGTTCGCAGATGACGGTGGCGGTCAGCGGCGAGGAGTAGTCCTTGATGAGGTCGCCCGAGCCCTTCTGGGCCAAGGCGTCGATGAGCTCGGCGGAGATCTCCTCGATGCGGGGCCGCAGTGCCTTCATGCGCCGGACGGTGAACGCCGGCGTCACGAGGCGGCGCTGCCGGGCGTGGTCCTTGCCGTCCTTGAGCATCATGTTGGCCGCGACGTAGGGCACGAACTCGTCCGGCAGATCGAGGGCCGCGACCGTCTGGTCCGCCACGCTGGGCCCTTGGCGGCCCGGCACGTTGCTGTAGTCCACGACGAGGCGCGGGTCGCTCAACGCGGCCTTGACGTCCTCGTTCCGCGTGATCAGCCAGACCGGCGGCCCTCCGGGAAACCCGATGCGGACGAGCCGGGGCTGCTCCCGCAGGCGCCCGTAGGCGCCGATGGGGTCATCCGTGGATCCGGGGGTTCATCAGGCTGACGATCGGCTCGGCCGTGATCGCCGTCTCCTTGATCAACATCCATGGGGGGTTGGCAAGCGAGAACAAGGGAACGTAGCGCCGCCCCGGCGACACGAAGTGCGCCGGGGCGGCTCGGGGAGGGGGGCAGCCGGTCGGAGCCGGCCGGGGTCACGCTCGCTTCTTGAAGGTGGACAGCGCCCAGGCGTACCCCACGACGGCGAACCCGACGCACCAGGCGAGGGCGGCGATCGCGTGGCCGCTCGACACATGGCCCGCCAGCAGCCCGCGCAGCGTCTCGATGATCGGGGTGAAGGGCTGGTACTCCGCGAACTGCTTCACGCCGGCGCCCATCGAGTCCGCGGGGACGAACGCGCTGCTCAGGAACGGCAGCATGATCAGCGGCACGGTGGCCAGGCCCGCCGACTCCGTGGTCTTCGCGGCCAGGCCCATGGCGACGGTGAGCCAGCTGGCCCCGACGGCGAGCAGCACGAAGAGGCCGAGCACGCCGAGCCAGTCGAGGGCGCTCGCGTGCGGGTCGAAGCCCATCGCGAAGGCCACCCCGACGATGGCCGCGCTGGCCACCAGGCAGCGCACGGTGGTGACGACGACGTGTCCGCTGAGCATGGCGCCGCGGGAGACGTCCATGGTCTTGAACCGGTTGATGATGCCCTTCGTCATGTCGTCGTTCACGGCCGTGGCGGTGGCGCCGAGACCGTAGCTGACGGCCATCACGAGCAGGCCCGGGGTCGCGTAGTCGATGTAGTGCTGGCCGACGCTGAAGGCACCGCCGAACACCTTGACGAACATCAGCATGATGACGATCGGGAACAGGACCGCGTTGAACACCGTGGTCGGGTTCCGCAGGGTGTGCTTCACGTTGCGGCGCAACATGATTCCCGAGTCGGCAAACGCCGTCGAGACGCTGCTCATCGCGCGATCGCCTCCTTCTTCTCCTCGCTCGTGTGCTCGGTCGCGTCGCCGGTGAGGGCGAGGAAGACGTCGTCCAGGTCGGGTGTGTGCACGGAGAATTCCTTGGCGTTGAGCATGTGCTCGTCGAGCCGGTCCAGCAGGGCCCGCAGCGACCTCGACTCACCGTCGCTGGGCACCCGCAGGGTCAGCTCCTCCTCGTCCTGCGTGGAGTCGGCGAAGATGCGCGCCGCCGAGTCGAGTTCGAAGGCGTCGGTGAACCGGAGCCTCACGTGGGTGCCGGGGATCTGGCGCTTGAGCTCGTCCGCCGTGCCCTGGGCGACCAGGTGGCCCTGGTTCAGCACCGCGATCTGGTCGGCGAGTTGGTCGGCCTCTTCGAGGTACTGGGTGGTGAGGAAGATGGTGGTGCCGTCGGCCACCAGCTCGCGGACGATCCCCCACATCGTGCGCCGGCTGCGCGGGTCGAGACCCGTCGTCGGCTCGTCGAGGAAGATGATCTGCGGGTTGCCGACCAGCGTCATGGCCAGGTCGAGCTTTCGGCGCATGCCGCCCGAGTAGGTCGACGCCATCTTGTCCGCCGACTCCACCAGGTCGAACCGCTCCAGCAGCCGCGTGACCACCTGGTCGCCGGAGCGCACGCGCTTCAGGTCCGCCACCAGCTGCAGGTTCTCCCGGCCCGACAGCAGATCGTCCACAGCGGCGAACTGGCCGGTCACGCCGATGGCCGCGCGCACCTTCTTGGTCGCGGTCATCACGTCGTGCCCGGCGACGTGCACCGTCCCGGAGTCGGCTGTGAGCAGCGTCGTCAGGACGTTCACCGTAGTCGTCTTGCCCGCCCCGTTCGGACCGAGCAGGGAGAAGACCGATCCCGCGGCGACTTCGAAGTCGATGCCGTCGAGCACGGCCTTGTCGCCATATGCCTTGCGCAGCCCTGATACTGCGATCGCGGAACTCTTCATGCCCCCACTGTCCGCACCCCGTCTGACAATGACCTGTCACACCCGTGACACGGCCCTTGAGTCTCTCTGGAGCGGCCCGGCGTGCCCGCGACCGACGCGAGGAGGGCGTCCGCCGCGGCGGACGCCCTCCTCGGAACCTCGGCCCGGACGGCCCGGTCACCACGCTAGCGACCGCGGGCGGACTCCGCCTCGATCACGTCCAGCACCTCCCGGCCGTGGTCGACCAGGTACATGTGGTCGCCCGGGAACTCCGCATAGCTGAACCCGGCCGTGGTCGCGTCCCGCCACTGCCGGGCCTCCTCCTGGGTGACCAGGCCGTCGTGGTCGCCCCGCAGGGAGCAGATCGGCACCGACACGGGTTCGTCGGTGCTCGGGACGTACGCCTCGTGCATCTCGCAGTCGGCCTGCAGCGCGGGGAGAATCAGTTCCCGCATCTCCGGGTGGTCGAGGGCCTCGTGCCGGAACCCCGCGAACTCCTCGACCCTGGCGAGGAACTCCTCGTCCGGGAGGCCCGCCGCCCGCCGCTCGCGCTGGGTCCACGGCCCCGGTGAACCACTGACGATCAGCCGCTCGACGTGCACGTCGCGCGTGCTCAGCAGGTGTACGAGCTCGTACGCGAGCACGGCGCCCAGGCTGTGCCCGAAGAGCACGACCCGGGCTCCCGCGCCGAGTTCCCGGGCGACGTCGTCGATCTCGTTCTTGGCCGCTTCCACCACGTTCCGGTACGGCGTCTCCAGGATCCGCCGCTCCCGGCCGGGCAGATCGACGGTGGCCACGTGCCACCGGCCGGCGGCAAGGTCCCGCCACGGATGGAAGAACGAAGGTCCCGCTCCGGCGAACGGCACGCACAGCAGCGTGGTCCGGTCCCCGTGCGCCTCGGATCCGCCGGGCCGTGTCTCCGTGACCGGCCTCTCGTCATGCATGGGTCTTCTCCCCGGCCTCGGCCAGCTTGCGGGCGATGACCTGCATGATCTGGCCCGCGGGCCTCGGCATGTGCAGGTCGTGGTGCGTGGCGTCCACGTCGTACTCCTCGATGGAACCGAGCACGTGCGGCCGCCAGTCGGGGCCGTACGACGTCACGCCGTCGACCTTGTCCAGCTTCGCGTTGAAGTACAGCAGATCACCGCGGTAGACCGGCGACTCGAAGACGCCCATCTTCTGCAGGTTGTTGGCGCCCACCTGGGACATGGTGTCCAGGAAGCTGTCCATGTTGTTGGTGTTCATGAACTTGCCGAAGACTTCCTCGACATCCGCACGGTAGAGCTCCTTCGTGCGGCCGGACACCTCCCGGAACCCGTTCTCCGGGCGGGAGTTGGCCGGCTGGGAGTCCAGGACGGCCACGAGGCCGATCTCGTGCCCGCGCCGGTCCAGCGCCTCCGCGGCGGCGTGCGCGATCGGGCCGCCGAAGGACCAGCCGACGAGGTAGTACGGCCCTTCCGGCTGGGTCTTGAGGATCTGGTCGATGTAGTCCTCGACCATCTCCTCCACCGAACCCGCCATCGGGTCCACGCCGTTGGAGCCGCGGGACTGCAGGGCGTAGGCCGGCCGGTCCGGCACGTGCGGCGCGAAGGTGAAGAACGCCCAGCCGAGGCCGCCGCCGCCGTGGAAGAACCACACCGGCTCCTTGCCCGTGCCGGGGTCCCTGTTCAGCGGCAGCACGACCCCGAAGGAGTCGGCGTGGTCGCCGGGGATGCTGCCGATGAGCAGCAGCGCGGCCAGCTCGGCGACCGTGGGGTACTGGATGATCGTCCTGAGGGGCATGTCGACGCCGAACGTCTTGCGGATGCGGGCGCTGAGCCGGGTGGCCAGCAGCGAGTGCCCGCCGAGCGCGAAGAAGTCGTCGTCGATGCCGACCCGTTCCAGGTTGAGCAGCTCGCCGAAGAAGGAGCACAGCGTCTCTTCGTGCGAGTTGCGCGGCGCTCCGTTGCTCACGCTGCTCGTGTGCTCCGACGGCAGCGCGTTCCGGTCGATCTTGCCGGCCGGGTTCAGCGGAAGCTGCGCCAGCGGCACGACCGCGGCCGGGACCATGTAGTCCGGAAGACGCCCGCGCAGGTACTCGGGCAGCTCGGCCACCAGCGGGCCGATCGCCTTGGCCAGAGCCGGGGTGTTGGCCCGGACCAGCCCGGCCACGCCGCTGGGCACGAACCCCCCGGACACGGTCCGCCGTTCGGGCAGCAGCACCGCGTCGAAGCTGTGGACGGCCTCGCCCGACCAGGTGAGGACCGCTTCCATGCCCCGCTGCCGCGCCCATGCGGCGAGGTCCTCCGGATCGACCGGCCTGCCGGTGGGGGCGCCCAGGCTCAGCACACCGGCGAAGGTCGCCGCGGCGGCCTCCTCCGCCAGCCGTGCGTTCGGTATCCCGGTGCATCGCACCGGGCCGTTCGCCCGGTCCACGACGGCGCCGAGACCGGCCAGGTCGGACGTCTCGCCGCCCCACGGGACCGCGGGGACACCGGCCAGGTCGAGGACGTCGGCCGGCTCCTTGTGCAGAACGACCTCGTAGCGGTGCCGGGTCAGCGCGTTGTGGGCGCGGCCCGCCTTCAGCCGGATGTCGACCCCGACGGCCCGGTCCGCCGCCCACTGGGCGAACCACTCCGGTGCGACCAGCAGTTCCCGCTGGTCGAGCAGCGCCTGCTCGACCGACGCCCGGATCTCGTCGTGCGCGGCGTAGGGCTGCGCCGCGCGCTGCTCCGCGGTCGCCAGAATCCGCTGGGTCGCGGCGTTGCGGACGTCACCGACGATCAGCCGGCCGCCCGGCGCGAGGAGTTCCATGGCCTGGTCCAGCACCTGGTCCAGGTATGCGACGCCGGGGAAGTACTGCGCGACCGAGTTGAGTACGACGGTGTCGAAGTGGCCCTGGGGCAGCCCGGTGACGTCGTCGGCCGCCTGGACGCTCAGCCGGACGCGGTCGCCGTGGCCGGCCTGTTCGGCCTGGGCCCGCAGTCGCTCGACCGCGGTGGCGGAGATGTCGGTGCCCCAGTACTCGTCGACCTCGCCGACGGTCTTCGCGAGCAGCAGGCCGGTACCGACACCGATCTCCAGGACCCGGCGCGGTGCGAACCGCAGCACCTGTGCCGCCGCCGCGTCCTGCCACTCCCGCAACTGCTCCAGCGGGACCGGCTCGCCGTCGTACACCGACTTCCACTGCTGGAAGCCCTCGCCCCATGCCTCCTCGGCGGAGTCGGCGTAGTCGTCGTCGTGGACCTGGCGCCATTCCTCCACCTGGGCGGCG